>SKRW01000041.1 GCA_007118295.1 Paracoccaceae bacterium
AGGCGAAGCCATGCGCTAACGTGCCCCCAAACCATAACGGGGGCACTATGCGCATTTTTTCGGTTCTGACAGTTTGTCTGTCGCTTTCTTTGGCAACCACTGCACAGGCACAAGGCTGCGGCGGCGATTTTGGAAATTTCGTCAACAGCTTGCGGTCCGAGGCGGTCAATCGTGGCTTTGATCGCGGTTTGGTGGATAATTTCTTTCGGGGTGTGCAGCGCAATCAGGCTGTCATCAATGCCGACCGGCGGCAGGGCATCTTTCAGCGCCCGTTTCTGGACTTCTCGCGCGCGCTGATTTCGCAGAACCGCATGAATGCCGGGCGCGCGAACTTTGACCGTCACAGGGCGCTGTTCGATCGCGCACAAAGCCAGTTCGGGGTGCAGCCGGGCATCCTGCTGGCCTTCTGGGCGTTCGAGACCGATTTCGGCGCGGTGCAGGGCGATTTCAACACGGTCAACGCGCTGGTCACACTGGCGCATGATTGTCGCCGCCCTGACCTGTTCCGCCCGCAGGTCTTTGCGGCACTGGAAATGCACCGTCGTGGCGATCTGGACCCGCGCACCATGACCGGCGCATGGGCGGGCGAAATTGGCATGGTGCAGAAACTGCCCTCGGACATCATCGCGCATGCGGTCGATGGCGATGGTGACGGGCGGATCGACCTGCAACGCTCGATCCCGGACTCGATCATGTCGGGCGCGTCGATGCTGCAGGCCAAGGGCTGGCGCGCGAACGAGCCATGGATGCATGAGGTCGCACTTCCGCAGGGCATGGACCTGACGCGCACGGGGCTGCGCACTGAAATGACGGTGAACGAATGGGCGCAAATGGGGGTGCGACCGACGCATGGCAGCCTGCCTTCGGGCAACCTGCGCGCTTCGATCATCGTGCCGCAGGGGCATCGTGGCCCGGCCTTTATGGTGTTTCACAATTTCCGCGTGCTGTTTGAATGGAACCAGAGCTTTATCTATGTGACGACCGCGGCTTATTTCGCGACCCGCCTGATGGGTGCGCCAGTCTATCAGGCAGGCAACCCCGAAACGGGCCTCAATCAGGACCAGATGCGCGACTTGCAGCAAAGGCTGACGCAGCGTGGCTTCGATGTGGGGGCCGTGGACGGGATTCTGGGGGCGAATACACGCGCCGCCGTGCAGGATATTCAGGCGCAACTGGGCCTTCCTGCCGATGGCTGGCCTACACCGCAATTGCTGCGCAGTCTCTGAACACCCGAGAAATTCGGGCCCCAGTCACATTTTTCTTGGTTTGGTGCCGAAATTCATTAACGCTCTGTCCGGCGCGCGTGATCGCGCCTGTTAGTAACCGTGACAAGCGATTGGGAGAAAAGTGATGGGACGACGGGACGAATTGATTGAACGATATGCCAGTGACCTGCGCGAGAAATGCGGGGTAGAACCGGATATGGAACTGTTGCGCAAGGTGACCATCGGGTGCGGCCCGTCGATCTATGACGCGGATGCCGCAACCGTGGCAGCCACCCAACAGCATGAACTGGACACAGTGCGCCGCAGTTTCCTGATGAAAAAACTGGGCCTGCCCGACGGGCAGGACCTGCATGATGCGATTGATGCCGCGATCGAACAATATGGCCGGTCAGAGCGCAACAAGTATCGCGCCGTGGTCTACTATCTGCTGACGCGTCATTTCGGCAAGGAAAGCGTGTACGCCTGAGAGGGAACTCGCTAAAATATGCAGGGCTTTGTCCTTGCACGCATGTCTGTGGTCTGGGATTATCGGGTATCTGGTCAGGATGACCGGAGTCTTTACTTCCCGTGACGTGAAGGGCACGAGGGTGAGTGGGGGTTCCGGGTGACCGGGACCCCTTTCCGTGCAAGAACGTGCTATCAGTTTCAACTGGCACTTCAATTACCACGCGGGGGCGCCGATGTATCTGCCTGACCATTTTGCCGAAACAGACCCCGCGCGCATGACGGCCCTGATACTGGCCGCGCCCCTGGCCTGCATTGTCGCCCATACCTCGGCAGGGTTGCTGGCCAATCACATACCGCTTTTGCTGGCCCCGGATGGCAACCTGATCGGTCACATCGCGCGCGCCAATCCGATGCATGAACAGATCGCTGACGGGCAAGAGGTGTTGGCTGTCTTTCAGGGGCCTGATGCCTATGTCTCGCCCAATTTCTACCCCAGCAAGCACGAACACCATCGCCATGTGCCCACATGGAACTACATGGTGGTTCACGCCCATGGGACGATCCGGTTCCAGCACGACCTGCAGGCAAGGCGCGCAGCAGTGGGGCTGCTGACCCGCGAGCACGAACGGCGGGTCAACGCGACTGCGGCGTGGCGCATGGCAGATGCGCCCGCAGACTACATGGCGCAGATGCTGGATGCGATTGTAGCCTTTCGCATCGACGTGCAGCGGCTGGAGGGGAAATCGAAACTCAGCCCGAACCGCGATGCGCGCGACCACACAGGCGCGATTGCCGGATTGCATGCGTCAGGTCAGACAGCCATCGCAGACGAAATGGCGTCACAGGGTCCGCCGGAGTGAACACGTGCCGACGACTGATGGCCATCTGGTGCTTGAAACCCCCCGGCCAAACGCCCAAATTGGGGCAAAGGCGCATCACCAGATGCGCAAGATACAAGGATAATGTGAATGTCGCAGACACATAGCTACCCGCTTTTGCCCCTGCGCGACATGGTGGTGTTTCCGCACATGATCGTGCCGCTGTTTGTCGGGCGCGATAAGTCCGTGCGCGCTCTCGAAGCGGTGATGGCAGATGACAAACAGATCCTGCTGATCTCGCAAAAGGATCATGCGCAAGAGGATCCGGGCCAGGACGACATCTATCGGGTGGGTGTTCTGGCGAACGTCCTGCAATTGCTGAAATTGCCGGACGGCACCGTGAAGGTGCTGGTCGAGGGGCGCACGCGTGTCCAGATCGATCAGTTTGTCGAGAATGACGCATTTTTCGAGGCTGTCGCGGTCGATCTTCCCGATGACCCCAGCGACCCCGCCGCGATCAAGGCGCTGATGCGTTCTGTCCAGACCGAATTCGAGCGCTACGCGAAGATCCGCAAGAATATCCCCGACGAGGCTTTGACCGCGATTGCCGAAGCCAGTGACCCGGCGGTGCTGGCTGATCTGGCCGCAGGGCATCTGGGTGCCGAAGTGGCCCAGAAACAGAAACTGCTGGAGACCGGCAACACCGCACAACGGCTGGAAGAAATCTACGCCTTGATGCAGGGCGAATTGTCGGTCCTGCAGGTCGAGCGCAAGATCAAGAGCCGCGTGAAAAGCCAGATGGAGCGCACGCAGCGCGAGTATTACCTGAATGAGCAGATGAAGGCGATTCAGAAGGAACTCGGCGACGGCGAGGACGGGCAGAACGAGATCAAGGAACTGGAAGACCGGATCGCGGCCACCAAACTCAGCAAGGAAGCCCGTGACAAGGCCGATGCCGAGTTGAAGAAGCTGAAATCCATGTCGCCCATGTCTGCCGAAGCGACAGTCGTGCGCAATTATCTGGACTGGATGCTGTCGATCCCGTGGGGCGTGAAGTCCCGCGTCAAGAAGGATCTGGGCCGGGCGCAGGAAATCCTCGATGCCGATCACTACAGCCTCGACAAGGTCAAGGAACGGATCGTCGAGTATCTGGCGGTGCAGGCACGTTCGGCCAAGCTGAAAGGCCCGATCATGTGTCTGGTCGGCCCTCCGGGCGTGGGCAAGACATCACTGGGCCGCTCGGTCGCGCGGGCCACAGGGCGCGAATTCATCCGCATCTCGCTTGGTGGGGTACGCGACGAGTCCGAAATCAGGGGCCACCGGCGCACCTATATCGGCTCTATGCCCGGCAAGATCATTCAGGCGCTGAAAAAGGCAAAGACCACCAACCCGCTTATCCTGCTGGATGAAATCGACAAGATGGGACAGGATTTCCGGGGTGATCCGGCAAGCGCCATGCTGGAGGTGCTGGACCCGGAACAGAATTCAACCTTTATCGACCACTATCTGGAGGTGGAATACGACCTTTCGAATGTCATGTTCCTGACCACGGCCAACAGCTACAACATGCCCGGCCCCTTGCTGGACCGGATGGAGATCATTCCGCTGTCGGGCTATACCGAGGACGAGAAACTCCAGATCGCGCGGCGCCACCTGATGGAAAAATCCCTCAAGAACCATGGCCTGCGCAAGGGCGAGCTGACCATCTCGGACGGGGCGATCACCGAGATCCTGCGCCGCTACACCCGCGAGGCAGGCGTGCGCAACCTTGAGCGCGAACTGAACAAGATCGCGCGCAAGTCGGTGACAAAGATCGTCAAGAAAGAGGTCGCGAAAGTCGAGGTTACCCCCGACAATCTGGCCGATTACCTTGGTGTTCCACGCCACCGGTTCGGACTGGCCGAAAAGGACGATCAGATCGGCGTCGTGACCGGGCTTGCCTGGACACAGGTGGGCGGCGATCTGCTGCAGATCGAAGCGCTGAAACTGCCCGGCAAGGGCCGGATGAAGACAACTGGCAAGCTGGGCGATGTGATGAAGGAATCCATCGACGCGGCGAACTCCTTTGTCCGCTCGATCGCGCCGGATATCGGGGTGACACCGCCGCGCTTTGACACGCTCGATATCCATGTGCATGTGCCCGAAGGGGCCACGCCAAAGGATGGGCCAAGCGCGGGGATTGCCATGGTGACATCCATCGTGTCGGTGCTGACGCAAATCCCGGTGCGCAAGGATATCGCCATGACGGGCGAAGTCACACTGCGCGGCAACGTGCTGGGCATCGGCGGGCTCAAAGAGAAGCTGCTGGCAGCGTTGCGCGGGGGCATCACGACAGTTCTGATCCCCGAGGATAACGCAAAAGATCTGCCCGAGATCCCGGACAACGTGAAAAACGGTCTGACGATCATCCCGGTCAGCAACGTGCGCGAAGTTCTGCGTCATGCTCTGGTCCGTCAGCCCAAGCCCATAGAGTGGGACGAGGCCGCAGACGAGGCGGCGCGCGTGGCGCGACTGTCAGCGCAACCCAGCGCCGAGACTCCACGCCCGGCACATTGATGACAGCGCCCGCCGCCGGTTCTGACCAGCGGCGGGCCAGCTTTCCGCAAAGCATGTATCGGGGGGCTTGCGCAGGCCCCGACACCGGGCTAAAGAGCCGGGCATCAGGGCGATTAGCTCAGTGGTAGAGCGCTTCGTTCACATCGAAGATGTCGGGGGTTCAAATCCCTCATCGCCCACCATTTCCCTGATCTGCGTCACCAGACAGACTCGGCCAGGTGCCGTGTCAGGGCATGCGTGGCAGGGTCACACGCGACAGATCGATCCCGTCGCTGCGCAATATCTCATGGGTCTGCCAATTATCACGGGCCGCCTCGTCCGTCACGCGAAAGCCCAGCCGCTGGACGACCTTTTGCGATGCGGTGTTGTCGCGATGAATGCGGGCCGTGATCCGGGCCAATGCCGGAAACATGCTGATACAGCGCCAGATAAAGATTGCGACCATCGGCGTTGCCAGCCCGCGCCCCCAATGCTCTCGTGCGACCCAATAGCTTAGCTCGCCCGATTGTGGCGGGGTTGTCTGCGTATGCCATTGCATCCGGGCCTGCCCGACAAGCTGGCCGTCATATTCGACAGCGCGAACCTTGTGGTGGCTGGCCTGTCGAGACACGTCTATCAGCGTCTGGCCAAGATCAGGCGTCATGGTGCCGGGGTAGTCCTCGTGCATATAGCGCCAGAGGTCGGGATCATCGAGCATCGCGCAGAACCGAGGCAGGTCTTGCTGGTCCCAACTGCGAAAACGAAAGCGCGACAGCACTTCGGCAGGCGGCGGCACGGGCACGGCGCTACGGGTATCCTTGCCAAGCAGCGTTTCGCCGGGAACAGCAGGCAACCAGTGCCCTGCTTTCTGATCTGGTATATGCGTCACATCCGACCCCTTTTCCCAAAGGTAACCACCCTGATCATCTTAACCAATTTCACACTGCCACACTAGTCTTGCCTTGCCGCGCAGACCTTCATGCACCAGTCCTGCAGCGCCACCAGTTCGGGCGCAACCGGCTCGGCCATCCCGTCGCTGAAGGCAAGGAACGCGTCCAGATGGGCCGATGCAACACCCGTCAGAACAGGGACCCCATTGCTCAGCGCGCGGCCAATGACGTCGCGGAACCCGCGCCCCTCGGCTTCGGACTTGCCAAACTTGTTGATGATCAGCAGTGCGGGCGCGCGTTCCAGCGCTCCATCGACGAGACCCACAGCCCGTTCCAGAGCCGCAGTATCCAGACGGCACCCGCGCGCATGTGGACCAAGGTCCTGACTGATTCGCACGACATGATCATAGCCCAGCACCTGCAGGTCCATGTCGCAGGCCCGGCCCGCACGGAGCTCGCGATTCATCTGCACCACCCCGGACAACGGCCAGCCACCCGCCAGCAGCCCCTGCCCAAGCCGCAGCAGCAGTGCATCGACCTCGCCGCGACGATCTGCCATGACATAGCCTAGCATCCCGCTGCCCTTTATGATTCCTGATGTTATATGCCTCACTAGAGCAAACCTTGTCACTGGACCAGCCCGCCATGCCTGATGCGCCACGCTACTTTCCTGCCCCGGACAATCCGCGTCTGACCCGCGCGGTCGAAGGGGTTGACCATACCGGCCAGCGCCAGACGCTGCGCGTGATCGAGGAGCGCCCGCTGACCATGTTTCTGAACGCACAGGAAATCGTCACCGCGATGACCATCGGAGATTATCCGGAATACCTCGCGCTCGGATTCCTGCGCAATCAGGGCATGTTGCGCGATGACGATGTGGTGCAGATGGTCGAATATGACGATGATCTCGACGTCGTGGTCGTGCGCACCCAGCGCCAGACCAGCTATGAGGAAAAGGTCCGCAAGAAAACCCGCACATCCGGTTGTGCCGTGGGCACGGTCTTTGGCGACATGATGGAAGGGCTGGAAGGGCTGACCCTGCCGCAGGCCGAATTGCGCACAAGCTGGTTGTATGCGCTGGCGCGGCAGATCAACACCATGCCCTCGCTGTATCTGGAGGCAGGTGCCATTCACGGCACGGTTCTGTGCCAGCGGGACGAGCCGCTGATCTACATGGAAGATGTCGGCCGCCACAACGCCGTGGACAAGGTTGCAGGCTGGATGTTCCGTCATGGGGTCAGTGGTGGCGACAAGCTGCTTTACACAACCGGGCGTCTGACCTCGGAGATGGTGATAAAGACGGCACATATGGGGATTCCGGTATTGGCCTCGCGGTCGGGGTTCACGGCCTGGGGGGTCGAGATTGCGCGTCAGGTAGGGCTGACGCTGATCGGGCGGATGCGCGGGCAGCGGTTCATCTGCCTGTCCGGTGACGAGCGCCTGATCCGCGATGCCGACCTGAGCAGCGTACCGGATGAAGACCGCAAGCATCGCCGCAAGGGGGCCGAGGCATGAGCCTGCCGCTGGGGGTCATTCTGGCAGGGGGTCAGGCGACGCGCATGGGCGGCGGTGACAAGGGGTTGCGCATGGTCGCAGGCCGGCCATTGCTGGCGCATGTCATTGACCGACTGGGCCCGCAGGTGGGCGGCATGGTGCTGAACGCGAATGGCGCGCCAGACAGGTTTGACGCCTTTGGCCTGCCTGTTGTGCCGGACTCGCTGCCAGACTGGCCGGGGCCATTGGCGGGTGTCCTGGCGGGCATGGACTGGGCCGCCGCCCAAGGGGCCGAAGCGATTGTCAGCGTGGCCGCCGACACACCCTTTTTCCCGCGCGATCTGGTGGCGCGCTTGCAGGGCGCCGCAGGGCCCGCAGGGCTGGCGCTCGCGGCCACGCGCGAGGACGACAGACTGTGGCGGCATCCGACCTTTGGCCTGTGGCCGGTGGCCCTGCGCGAGGATTTGCGCGCTGCCCTGATGGGTGGTTTGCGCAAGGTCGTGATGTGGACAGACCAGCACGGCGCAGGCGTGGCAGAGTTTGACACCACGCCCTTCGACCCGTTCTTCAACATCAACACCCCTGACGATATCGTGCTGGCCGAGACTTTGGCGGGGCGCACATGAAGATTTACGGCGTCACTGGCTGGAAGAATACCGGCAAGACTGGCCTGATGGAACGGCTGGTACTTGAAATGGTGGGGCGTGGGTTGCGGGTCTCGACCATCAAGCATGCGCATCATGACACCGAGACCGACCTGCCGGGCCGCGACAGCTACCGCCACCGTCAGGCCGGCGCGCGCGAGGTCATCCTGTCGTCGCCCCGGCGCTGGGCAGTGATGCATGAGTTGCGCGGCGATGCCGAGCCTGCGCTGGACGACCTGATCGCGCGGCTGACACCCGTGGATCTGGTGCTGATCGAAGGTTACAAGCGCAGCGCGCACCCCAAGATCGAGGCGCATCGTGCCGAGACCGGGCGCGCGTTGCTGGCACCCGATAATCCAAGCATCCGCGCTGTCGCGTCTGATACGGCCCTTGGCGGGTTGCCCGTGCCAGTATTGCCACTGGACGACACCTCGGCCATCGCGGATTTCATCCTGCGCGATCTGGGGATGGTGACATGAGCCGTTTTAACCATGTGCTGATCGTGGACTGGTCGGCCAATTCGACCCCCAAGCGCGGGGCGGATTCCATCTGGATCGGCAGTGCGGGCACAGCCCGCACTGCCCCCGAAAACCACGCAACGCGCCACGAGGCCATTGCAGCCTTGCGCACCCGACTTGATTCTGCTCTGGCCGCAGGGGAACGGGTGCTTGTTGCGTTCGATATCGGCTTTGGCTACCCGCGCGGCTTTGCCGCGCGCCTGACCGGCCAGCCTGACGCACTGGCGGTCTGGGACTGGCTGGCCGCGCGCATCACCGATGACGCGCGCAATCGCAACAACCGCTTCGAGGTCGCCGCCGAGATCAACCGCCATTTCCCCGGCCTTGGCCCGTTCTGGGGGCGTCCCTCGGGTCGCGACCTGCCTGATCTGCCTGAAAAGGGAAGTCTGCGCCATGGTGTCGGTCTGGACGAATTGCGCGCGACCGAAACCTTGTGTTCTGGCGCGCATCCGATGTGGAAGCTGTATACAACCGGGTCCGTCGGCTCGCAAAGCCTGCTTGGGCAGGCCCATCTGGCGGGGTTGCGCGCGGCCTATGGCGCGCAGCTTTCCGTCTGGCCCATGCAGGGGGCCGATGCGCCGATCGTGCTGGCCGAAACCTATCTGTCGCTGCTGAACCCCGCCATCAGGGCGGCAGAGCAGACCTACCCCTGCCGGGACGCGGCGCAGGTCGATCTTCTGGCGCGCGCACTCCATAATGCCGACCTTGCCGCCCTGCTTGCCCCATCTGCCCCGCCGGACGTCTTGCGCGAGGAAGGCTGGATTCTGGGGGCCGGGGCCGAGAGCGCGCTTCTGGCAGAACTGGATACGCCAGACCTTGTTCCACCGCGTCTGCGCGATGACTGTTTCGCCATGCCACAAGGGGTGAACTGGGTGCCGGTCGATACCGCGCTGGACCGGTTGCGCGATGCACTGCACCCGGTGACCTGTGTTGAACAGGTGCCGACACGGGCGGGCGGCGGGCGCGTTCTGGCGCAAGACGCCATCGCGCGCCGCGCCAACCCGCCCGCGGCAAATTCTGCGGTTGATGGCTTTGGCTTTGCCCATGCGACCTTGCAGGGCGATGGTCCTTACCGGCTGCCGCTGGTGGCGGGGCGCGCCGCGGCTGGTCAGCCCTTTGGCGGCGCTGTGCCGCCGGGCAAGGCCGTGCGTATTCTGACTGGTGCCATCCTGCCCGAAGGGGTGGATACTGTGGTTCTGGAAGAAGATTGCGCAAGCGATGGCGCGCGCGTGGCCTTTGACGGCCCGGTGAAACCCCGTGCCAACACGCGCAAGGCGGGCGAGGATGTGCGCGCGGGTGGTGTCTTTCTGAGCCAAGGTCGGCGACTTGCACCACCGGACCTTGCACTGGCCACAGCGCTTGGTCTGCCGCAACTGCCTGTGTTCTCGCGCCTGCGGGTCGGCGTTCTGTCAACCGGGGACGAGGTGCTTGACGCGCCCTGCGCCGATGCGGCGGACTACCAGATATTCGACGCCAACCGCCCGATGCTGCTGGATATCGCGCGCCGCTGGGGCCATGCGCCGGTCGATCTGGGCCATGCCCCGGACAACCCCGAGCTAATCCGCGCGGCGTTTGACGCGGCGGCGACACGCTGCGACGTGGTCCTGACATCGGGCGGGGCGTCGGCTGGGGACGAGGACCATGTCGCGCGGCTGTTGCGCAATGAAGGGCAACTCAGCAGTTGGCGGATCGCGCTCAAGCCGGGGCGTCCGCTGGCGCTGGCACTGTGGCAGGGCTTGCCGGTGATCGGCCTGCCCGGCAACCCTGTCGCGGCTTTTGTCTGCACGCTGATCTTTGCCCGCCCGGCCTTGTCGCTGATGGCCGGAAGTGGCTGGACCACGCCACAGGGCTTTGCCGTGCCCGCTGCCTTTTCCAAACGCAAGAAACCGGGGCGGCGAGAATATCTGCGCGCACGGCTGAACGCAGCAGGCGCCGCCGAAGTGTTCATGTCAGAGGGATCAGGGCGCATCAGCGGGCTAAGCTGGGCCGAAGGGCTGGTCGAACTGAGCGATGGTGCAGCAGACATCACCCCCGGCCAACCCGTGCGCTATATCCCGTTTTCCAGCTTTGGCCTGTAAGGCATCGGGAAACAATCGCAGCCGTCCTGTTTCGTCCACGTCACAAAACCGCTGCGCTGGTGAGCGATTGTCCCGGTATTGTCGCGCCGCGACCCCAATCTTGCCCGAATTGAGACCATAAATGAAACTTGATTGTTCCAAGCTTCGTAGGGCACATTGATGGACCGTTTGACCGAGATGGAAGCGTTTGCCACAGTCGTGGATCAGGGCGGGTTTACCGACGCCGCCCGAAAGATGGGCATTTCCAAATCTGCTGTCTCGAAACATGTCTCCTCGCTCGAAGCGCGGCTGGGCGCACGCCTGCTCAACCGCACGAC
Organism: Paracoccaceae bacterium; assembly: GCA_007118295.1. Lineage (GTDB taxonomy): Bacteria > Pseudomonadota > Alphaproteobacteria > Rhodobacterales > Rhodobacteraceae > Roseinatronobacter. The sequence continues at coordinate 10,968 of SKRW01000041.1, forward strand.
CCGACGTGTCAGCCCCACCGATATCGGACTCGCCTATTACGACCGCGCCCGGCGCGTGCTGAATGACGCGGGCGACGCCGACAATCTGGTAGCCTCGATGCAATCCGCGCCCTCGGGCATTCTGCGTATCGCAGTGCCAACAGATTTCGGCGCAACGCATCTGTCGCCCGTCTTGGGTGATTTCCTGAATCGCTATCCGGATGTGTCGGTGAACATGGTGCTGAAGAACCGCTATGTCGAATTGATTTCGGAAGGGTTCGATCTGGCAATCCGACTGGGTGACATGGACGATTCCAGCCTGCGCGCCCGCAAGATCTGCGAAGCCACGCAGCGCCTGATCGCCGCGCCCTCGTATCTGGAATCGCATGGTCGCCCTGCCCGCATCGACGATCTGAACGATCATCGGCTGTTGTATTACGCGCATAATGCCGCCACCTCGGTCTGGAAGATCACGGCCCCCTCGGGCGAACAGCGGCAAGTGCGGTCTGCATCATGGTTTTCGGTCAATGACGGGCAATCGCTGCTGACGGCTGCGATCAACGGGCTTGGCATCGCCTATCTGCCCAGCTTCCTCTATGCGCCTGCGATGAAGGCTGGCCTTGTGCAGGATGTCATTCCGGACCTGCCCCGAGATGCGCAAAGCCTGTATGCCGTGTATCCGGCCGGGCGCTATACCCAGCCCAAGGTCCGCGCCCTGATCGATTTTCTCGTCGAGAATTTCAGCAATCGCTCTGCGGACGATTGGTAACCCCGCTTCGTGTTTCCCTCCGGACGCGCCTCGCGTCCCCGCCCAACTGCCGAAGCGTCTGCGACGCTTCGGCCTTTTGGCATTCTCGGTCAGGCGCGGTGATAGGGGGTACCCGCCAGAATGGTTGCCGCGCGGTAGACCTGTTCGGCCAGCATGACGCGGACCAGTTTGTGCGGCCAGACCATCTGCCCCAGCGAGATCATCAGATCAGCACGCGCTATCACCTCGGGCGCAAGCCCGTCAGCGCCGCCGATCACAAAGGCAAGATCGCTCGTGCCCTTGTCGCGTGTCTGTTCCAGCCAGTTGGCCATCTGCGGAGAGGACATCTGCCTGCCGCGCTCATCCAGCGCCACCAGCGTTGCCCCGTCGGGCACCGCCCGCAACAGGGCTATGCCCTGTGCGTCCGAGGTGGTGGCCTTGCGTTCGTCAATCTCGTGTTCCAGAAACGGGCCCAGCGACAGCGGCCTTCCTGCCCGCTCAAAGCGTGACAGGTAGTCGTCCAGCAAGGCGCGCTCTGGCCCTGTGCGCATGCGCCCGACTGCGCAGACATGCAGACGCATCAGGCGACGGGTGCGCGCCCTGAATCCTGCCACATCTTTTCAAGCTGGTAGAACTCGCGCACTTCGGGCCGGAAAATATGAACGACGACATCGCCTGTATCGATCAGCACCCAATCGCCGATATCCTTGCCCTCGGAACGGGCACTCAGTCGAAAGGTCTCTTTCAATCGATCAAGAAGCTTCGAAGCGATCGCCGAAACCTGCCGTGTAGACCGGCCCGTGCAGATGACCATGTGATCAGCCATTGCAGATTTGCCGTGCAGGTCTATGGTCACGATATCTTCGGCCTTGTCGTCGTCAAGCGAGGTCAGAACCAGATCCAGAATAGCGCTGCTGCTAAGTGGCGTGGCAGCTTTTGGTTCCGGGCGGGCCGCATATGCGGTCATGTCAGTTTGAGACAGAGACCTGTCCTCCTTTGGCTTGATGACATCTTCAATATAACATGTTTTGAGCGGTTCTCAATCTGGGCATTGTAGAAATGATCCGGATTGATGAAAAACTGCACACTGCCGCAGACGGCGTTCTGACGTTGCCTTGCCGCCGAATCCGCCCTATGACAATGCCCATGACACGATTTTTCGACATGACAGACCATGCGCGCCTGCCGCAGCGCTTCCAGCGCGAGAACCGGTCTGTCCTTGCGCGACTTCGCTGACCGCGATCTGCCGGGCCCATTGGCCCTGCCCGACACCTGTCATTCCACTCTTCAGCCAGGGAAAACCCCATGCCCAAGACCCTCTATGACAAGATCTGGGACGCGCATGTCGTCCACGAAGACGCCGATGGCACCTGCCTTCTGTATATCGACCGCCATCTGGTCCATGAAGTGACCAGCCCGCAGGCCTTCGAAGGTCTGCGCCTGACCGGACGCACGGTGCGCGCGCCCGACAAGACCATCGCAGTGCCCGACCACAATGTTCCGACAACGCCCGACCGTGAACAGGGCATCAAGAACGAGGAATCGCGCATCCAGGTCGATGCGCTGGACCGCAATGCACGCGAATTCGGCGTGAACTACTATCCGGTGAACGACATACGTCAGGGAATCGTGCATATCGTCGGCCCTGAACAGGGCTGGACACTGCCGGGCATGACCGTGGTTTGCGGTGACAGCCATACCGCCACCCATGGGGCGTTCGGGGCGCTGGCACACGGGATCGGCACCTCCGAGGTCGAGCATGTTCTGGCCACCCAGACGCTGATCCAGCAGAAATCGAAGAACATGAAGGTCGAGATCACGGGCACATTGCCGCCCGGTGTCACTGCCAAGGACATCACGCTGTCGGTCATCGGGGCAACCGGGACTGCCGGCGGCACCGGCTATGTGATCGAATATTGCGGCCAGGCCATCGAGGAGTTGTCGATGGAAGGGCGCATGACCGTGTGCAACATGGCCATCGAGGGCGGGGCACGGGCCGGGCTTATTGCGCCTGATGAAAAAACCTTTCAGTATGTGAAAGGCCGCCCCCATGCCCCCAAAGGTGCCCAATGGGACGCCGCCCTCGCCTGGTGGAAAACGCTCAAATCCGACGAGGGTGCGCATTGGGACAAGGTGGTGACCCTGCGCGGTGAAGATATCACCCCTGTCGTCACTTGGGGCACCAGCCCCGAGGACGTATTGCCGATCACGGGCAGCGTGCCCGCCCCCGAAAGCTTCTCGGGTGGCAAGGTGGATGCCGTGCGCCGCGCGCTGGAATATATGGGCCTCAAACCCGGCCAGAAACTGACCGATATCGAGATTGACACGGTCTTTATCGGGTCCTGCACCAATGGCCGGATCGAAGACTTGCGCGCTGCCGCTACCGTCCTTGAAGGGCAAAAGGTCAAACCGGGTCTGCGGGCCATGGTCGTGCCCGGCTCGGGCCTCGTCCGCGCGCAGGCCGAAGAGGAAGGGTTGGCGCAGATCTTCATCGATGCAGGCTTTGAATGGCGCCTTGCCGGGTGCTCGATGTGTCTGGCGATGAACCCCGATCAGCTTTCTCCGGGAGAGCGTTGCGCCGCCACCTCGAACCGTAATTTCGAGGGCCGTCAGGGTCGCGGCGGCCGCACGCATCTGATGTCGCCCGCCATGGCCGCTGCTGCTGCCATTACAGGGCGCCTGACCGATATCCGAGAGATGATGCCCCAGCCTGCCTGATTTCATCTTGCCCCAAATACTCTGGGGTCCGGGGCAAAGCCCCGGCGCTCCGGACAGGAGAACCGAAATGGACAAATTCACGACACTGACCGGGGTCGCCGCGCCCATGCCGCTGGTCAATATCGACACTGACATGATCATCCCCAAGCAGTTCCTCAAGACGATCCAGCGGACTGGACTGGGCAAGAACCTGTTTGACGAAATGCGCTATGATGATGACGGCAGAGAGATCCCCGATTTCGTGCTGAACCAGCCTGCCTATCGCAACGCGGAAATTCTGGTTGCAGGCGATAATTTCGGATGCGGATCAAGCCGCGAACATGCGCCCTGGGCACTGGCGGATTTCGGCATCAAGGCGATCATCTCGACAAGCTACGCCGATATCTTCTACGGGAACTGCTTCAAGAACGGCATGCTGCCCATCGTGTTGCCGCAAGAGCAGGTCGATATCCTGATGGAGGACGCGCGCAAGGGCGCGAATGCGCGCATCGCGATCGACCTCGAATCACAGACAGTAACCAGCGCCGACGGGCAGGTGTTCACCTTCGAGATAGACCCTTTCAAGAAGCACTGCCTGCTCAATGGCCTTGATGATATTGGCCTGACTCTCGAAAAAGTATCTGCAATTGATACATTTGAAGCCATGGCAACGCAGGCCCGCCCCTGGGTCTGAGCCCTTGATTTACGAGCGTGAATGCGGCATCCCGGCGGGCTGCCGCATTTTTTCCTTTAAATTGATGCAAAGTAGCGACAGTTTCTTCTCGAAAAAGCCCCAGCCTTGCCTGATCCTGTCCTTGGCGCTTGCGAGGATGACGGAAAATGGGCAGGATTGTGTCAAGAATGAGGCAGATGCTGGCCACAAGGCCGCATGACACAATAATAGTGCGCGCATCCCATCCGGGTCACAGCGCATCGAGGCGAGGCAGAAACATATCCATGTCACAAGTGGCACAAACTGTGTTGCGCGGGTTCGTCGTAGCGGTGCTTGTGCTGTTCCCTGCACTGCTCCTACCCGAGATCACGCAAGAAGCAGCGCAAGGGGTCACGCTTCTGGCGCTTCTGGCCGCGATTGTGGTCTGCACCGAATATTCCGCCGCCTATCCCGGTCTGATCGAGTTCCGGGACGCGAAGCCCTATAACCGTGCGCGGCTTGGTATCCTTGCTGCGGTGCTGCTTTGCGTGACGCTTTTGCTACGCGATATGCTCGGAGCGCCGGACTCGGGCAATGTTCTGGTCATGATCGGGCTGACGCTCGGCAATGTCATGGATTTCTCTTTCAGCCCAGTCCGCCTGCTGGTCCTGTCCTTGCCGCACGGCCTGCCAGCAGGGCATCTCGCGATGGTCGGTGCCGCGGCGGCGTTGGCCTATCTTTTGGCTGTGCTCGGGCTGATCGTTTTTCTTGCCGCGCTGATCATGGGCTACTGGCCACGCCCGAACAAGTCTTTCAATGTCTGGGTGAACCTGCCCAATTTCGACCCTACAAAAGGGGTCGATGTCGTCCAGCGGCTGGAGCGCGACGCGCATTTTAATGTTTTGTTAGGCATTATCCTGCCATTCTCGCTGCCGGTCCTGCTGCATATTTCCACGCTCATGGTGCAGCCAATGACCTTGCAATCGCCGCTGGCTTTCGTCTGGGGGGTGTCACTCTGGGCCTTTATCCCTGTCAATCTGATCATGCGCGGGCTCGCCATGTACCGGGTTGCGCAACTGGTTCGCGCTCAACGCCGCCGGATCGCCGAGGAAGAAGACGCCGTTCCATTGCCAGCGCGCTCTGCCTATTCCTGACACTGCTTGCGCTGGCATTGGCCAGCGCGCGCGCTGCCACAGCGGAAAGCTTTCGGGTGGCCTTCTGGCGGGTGGATCTTGGGGGTCGGGGGCCGGGCTATGCCTTGGCCGACATTCTTGCCCAAGCCGCCGCGCCCGCCCTGAAAGCCGACATGATAAACCATGTTGCCCCGGATATTCTTGTGCTTTCGGGACTGGACCATGACCATGATCTGCACGCGCTGCAGGCATTGCGCGACCTGATCGCCGCGCGCGGGCATGACCTTGCGCATGTGTTTTCCTTTCCCTCCAATGCCGGGCTGCGCACGGGCCACGACATGAACGGTGACGGGCGCAGCGACACGGCGGATGACACACAGGGCTATGGTCTGTTCCGGGGGGCCAAGGCCCTTGCCGTGTTGTCCCGCTGGCCCATCGATCTGACAGCGGCGCGTGATTTCTCGGGGTTTCTTTGGCGCGACCTGCCCGGCGCGCTGCTGCCGCCAGTCCATGCGGACGTGCTGGCCATGCAGCGGCTTTCAAGCACCGGGCACTGGGATGTCCCCGTGCAGATCAGCCCGAACAAGCGGTTACACCTGCTGATCTATCAGGCTGGCCCGCCAGTGTTCGGCGGCCCGACCGACCGAAACCGCCTGCGCAATCATGATGAAACCGCCTTCTGGACCCTGTTTCTGGACGGGGCATTGCCGATGCCGCCGCCACATGCGCCCTTTGTGCTGCTCGGCGGCAGCAATCTTGATCCGTTCGATGGCGACGGGATGCATGTTGCGATGCAGACCCTGCTTGCCCATCCCGCCCTGCAAGACCCGCTGCCTGCAAGCCTCGGTGGACTGCGGTCGAGCCGCGATGCGCAGCATCGCGGCCCCCCGGAACTGGACACGGTTGATTGGCCACAGGCGGGCGGGCCGGGCAATCTGCGCGTCAGCTATGTCCTGCCATCGCGCAGCCTTCGCGTGCGGGATTCGGGCGTTCTCTGGCCTGATGCGGAAAGCCCCGATACGCATCTGCTGGGTGATCCGGAAAACCCGCCGACGCGCCATCGGCTGGTCTGGGTCGATATCGAGTCCGCCAGCCTGTCAAGCCCGCCCCTAGTTGATTAGCCCGGCATGGCGCATGGCGGCATCCATCTGTGCCTTGGCGGCGTCGGTCAGTCCGACCAGTGGCAGGCGCACCTCGTCACTGCATTTGCCCAGACGTGACAGACCGTATTTGGCACCGACAAGCCCAGGTTCGGCAAAGATCGCGACATGCAGTGGCATCAGCACATCATGCAATTCAAGCGCGCGGATGTGATCGCCTGCAAGGCTGGCCTCCTGAAACGCGGCGCACAACCGCGGCGCAACATTTGCCGTCACTGAAATACAGCCCACGCCGCCCTGCGCGTTGAAACCCGGCGCTGTCGCGTCCTCGCCCGAAAGCTGGATGAAATCCGCACCGCAGGCCATGCGTTGCAGGCTGACACGCTCCAGCTTGCCAGTGGCGTCCTTGACCCCGATGATACGCGGCAATTCGGCCAGCCGGGCCATTGTCTCGGGGGTCATGTCCACGACTGAACGGCCCGGAATATTGTAGATGATGATCGGCAGGTCGCAGCATTCGTGCAGCGCGGTGTAATGCGCGATCAGCCCTTCCTGAGTGGGCTTGTTGTAATACGGTGTCACGACCAGCGCCGCATCTGCGCCGACCTTCTCGGCGTGGCGCATGAAACCCACAGCCTCGATCGTGTTGTTGGACCCGGCCCCCACGATGACGGGAACCCGGCCACCCACAGCCGTCACAACCTCTTCGATCACACGTTCATGTTCGGCATGGCTGAGTGTCGGGCTTTCGCCAGTCGTGCCGACGGGCACCAGCCCGTGTGACCCTTCGGCGATATGCCAGTCTACGAGCGCATGAAGCGCATCGATATCGAGCGCGCCATCTTTCAGAGGCGTGACCAATGCCGGTAAGGACCCTCTGATCTGCATATTCGCCTCCTTCATCTGAACCATACGCCGGGTCGCGCCAGCTTGCGCAAATGTGTCTTGCCCCGCATCCTGTGCCGGTTAGAACGTGTACGGAGCAGTTTCAAGATAAAATGAGGGCTGAAATGTTGCCTGCACCCTGTCAGCACAGGCTTGCACGCCTTGGTGTGGCGATCGTGACGCTTGGCCTGATGCTTGGCCTGACCATGACCGCAGTGCAGGCGCAGGACAATCCGCCGCCGTCGCGCGCCGCCGGAATTCTGGCGGCTGGCATGTCAGCCGCGCAATCGGGCGATTGGGAACAGGTCGAGGCCCGCGCCGCCGAAAGCACACCCATCACCCGTGATATCCTGACATGGATGGCATTGTGCGACGGGCGCGGCGATTTTGCTCAGTATCAGGAATTCTTGCGCGACAAGGCACATTGGCCATTGATCAACACCGTCCAGCGCCGCGCCGAGGCGCTACTTGCCACCCAGAGCGCCGACACAATCGCAGCGTTCTTTGCCGAGCGCCAGCCGGTTTCAGAGGACGGGCAGATAGCGCTGATTTTTGCGTTGCTCGAACGCGGGCGCAGCACCGAGGCCGAGGCACAGGCCATCGCCCTCTGGCAAGACAGCCCGCTTGACGGGGAAAGCGAACTGCGGCTGTTGCGCCAGTTCGAGGACGCCCTTGCCCCGCACCATCCGGCGCGCGTCGATATGCTGCTATGGGCGGGGGATCGGTCTGCAGCGCTCCGCCACATGGATCGCCTGCCCGAGGCCGAGCGGCGCGTCGCCCGTGCCCGGATAGCGCTGCAGGAACGAGCGAATGGTGTGGATGCACTGGTGAGTGCCGTTCCCGACAGCCACCAGAACGACCCCGGCCTGATGCGTGACCGGTTCGAATTTCGCACGCGTGCCGGAAATGCCGAGGGTGCCGCCGACCTGATCCTCGCGCAGTCACGCCACCCTGCAGGACTGGGGCGGCCCGAAGCCTGGGGTGCGCGCCGGATAGCGCTGGTGCGCGGCGCGATGTCCGATGGCGAGTATGCGCGGGCCTATGACCTGGCCACCCCGCACGGGCTGGACGATGGGCTTTTCTTTGTCGATCTGGAGTTTCTGGCCGGGTTCATCGCGCTGACCTATCTCGACCGGCCTCAGGACGCGCTCAATCATTTCCGCGCGCTGCGCGTGCGCAGTTCCAGCCCCATCAGTCTGGGGCGTGCAGGCTATTGGGAGGGGCGCGCCCATGAGGCATTGGGCGACGACATCGCCGCGCGTGCTGCGTTCGAATTTGGTGCCGAACATCAAAGCGGGTTTTACGGCCAACTGGCCGCCGACCGGCTGGGCATGACGCTCGACGCGACGCTGGTAAATGGCCCCGACTACCCGCATTGGCGCGACACCGCGCTTGCAGAGTCCGATCTGTTGCAGGCGACGCTCCTGCTACGCGAGGCGGGCCTATGGCACGAAGCGCGGCGCTTCGTTCTGTTCCTTGCACGCCAGATAGAGGATGAGCCGACTTTGGGCGCGCTGGCCGATCTGATGCTGGACATGGACGAGCCGAATTTTGCGCTGAATATCGCCAAGATTGCCGTGCAGAACGAAATCATCCTGCCACGCGCCTATTTTCCGCTGACCGATCTGGCCACTGCGGTGCTGCCGGTTCCTGCCGATCTGGTCAAGGCGATTGCGCGGCGCGAGAGCGAGTTTGATATCGGGGTGGTCAGCCCCGCAGATGCGCGCGGCCTGATGCAGGTCCTGCCCGGCACGGGTCAGATGATGGCCGATAGGCTGGGCATCCCCTTTCAGGCCAGCGACCTGACGCGCGACGCCGTGATGAATGCGCGGCTGGGCGCGGCCTATCTGGACGTTCTGCGCGAAGAGTTCGGCCCCTCGCTGGCACTCGTCGCGGCTGGCTACAATGCCGGACCGGGCCGTCCGCGCCAATGGGTGCCGCGTCTGGGCGACCCGCGCGACCCGTCGGTGGATTTCGTGGAATGGGTCGAGCGGGTGCCGTTTGCCGAAACGCGCAACTACATCATGCGGGTGGCAGAATCGCTGGTGATCTATCGCTCGCGCCTCGAAGGCAGCCCGCAACCCATCGCGATGGAGCAATTGTTGCGCGGGCAATAGTTCAGGTCAGCCCGATCACGACCCCCACGGCAATCAGCAGTCCACCTGCAATCCGGTTCGCGCGCGCCAGCGCGCGCCCGGATCGTAGCAGCGCCCGCGCCCGGTCTATCGCGAGGGCCATCAGCAGATTTCCAATGATGGGGATGGTCACAGAGACTGCCAGAATCGCCGCGACATCGGCCCATGTGACGCGGGTCAGGTCAAAAAAGCCCGGCAGAACACCCATGTAGAACAGAATCGCCTTGGGATTCGCCAGAATGACCGTGACCCCGGCGGCAAAGCCTGCCATCGCGCCGGGGCGGGTCAGGCGGCTGTCTGCCGAAAGCTGTGCGTTGGCGTGGCGGATCAGTTGCAGCCCCATGATGACGAACATCGCCATTGCGACCCATTTCAGCGCTTCGAGCAGATCGCCATAGATCGACAGGATCCATGTCAGCCCGAAAATTGCAGCCAGGGGCCAGAGCGCGTCGCCCAGCGCCACCCCGACCGCCAGCGGTGCCGCCGAGGCAAAGCCGCCCGACATGGCCCGCGCGGTCAGTGCCACCCAGACCGGGCCGGGCGTCAGGAACAGGATCAGGATGGCCCCGGCATAAAAGGCCAGTTCAACAAAGGTGACTGTCATGAAGGTTGCGGCAGCGTCAGGCTGCCATCAGGGGACAGCGGCCAGAGCGGGTTATGCGCCACTTCCCAGACATGGCCATCGGGGTCTGCGTAGTAGCCCGAATACCCACCCCAGAACACCGACTCGGGCGCTTTCAGCGCCGTGGCCCCAGCCGCCAGTGCCGCAGCAAAGGCTGCATCCACATCTTCGCGCGTGTCGAAATTCTGCGCCAGCGTCATCGCGCCTGTGCCCAGATCGGCCCCGGCGCGGCCCTGATCTTCGGCAAGGGCGGCGCGGCCAAACAGCATCAGCGCCTG
>SKRW01000255.1 GCA_007118295.1 Paracoccaceae bacterium
ATTGATGCCAGCGTCAAAGGCGCGGCGGTTCTGGTCCAGATAGGCACATAGCGCATCGACCCATGCGGCCCCTGCAGGGGAATAGGCGGCGGTGACGGCATGCAGGCCAAAGCTGTTGGGCGAAATGCCGATCGCGACAAGCGTCTTGCCGAACTCGGCCCGCAGGTCGGCATCGGGCAGGATGACATTGCCGCAATGCGTGCCCGCGATGTTGAAGGTCTTGGAGGCAGAGGTCAGCATGACCAGCCGTGACAGGCTCTCGGGCGCCGCCAGTGGCATGGGGGTGTGTGTCTGGCCCGGCATCAGCAGGTCATGGTGAATCTCGTCCGAGACCAGCAACAGGTCGTGACGGTCGCAGAACGCGGCCAGCGCCTGCAATTCGGCAACCGACCAGACCCGCCCGCCGGGATTATGGGGCGAACACAGGATCAGCATCCGCTCGCGCCCGGTCATCTGCGCATCGGCGGCGTCGAAGTCCATTTCATAGCGGCCATCGGAATTGACCAGCGGGCATTCGACAACCTGACGGCCCGCCGCTTCGATGGTGCGGGCAAAGGCGTGATAGACCGGGGTGAACAACACCACCCCGTCGCCCGGCTGCGTCCATGTCTGCAGGCACAGGCCAACCGCATTGACCAGCCCATGCGTCGTGAAGATATGCGCCGGGTCCACCTGCCAGCCGTGGCGGGTTTCCATCCACCAGCAGATTGCTGCACGGTAGGCCGCGTCATCCCCGAAGTAACCATAGACGCCATGTGCAGCGGCATTACGCAGCGCGTCCTGCACGCAGTCGGGTGCGGCAAAGTCCATATCCGCCACCCACATCGGAATGCCGGACGCTGGCGAAACGCCATAGCGTTCTGCCATCATGTCCCATTTCATAGAATGGGTGCCGCGTCGGTTGATGATCTGGTCGAAATTCATGCCTGCCTCTCCGTCTTGCGGGTTTCAACCTGACCGGCCTGCGCGGGGGCTGCAAGTGGGAAATGCCCATTGAACGGCGCGCGCGCTTGGCTTACATCGCCCCGCATGAGTATCCGCCCTATCCTGATCCACCCGGACCCGAGGTTGAAGAAGCTGTGCAAGCCGGTCGAGAGCATCTCGCCCGAGATTGGCAAGCTGGCCGAGGATATGCTGGTGACCATGTATGATGCGCCCGGTGTGGGGCTGGCGGCCCCGCAAGTGGGCGTGCTGTCGCGTCTGTTCGTCATGGATTGCGTCAAGGAAGAGGGGGCAACCCCCCGCCCCATGGTGCTGATCAACCCCGAGATCGTGGCGACGTCGGACGAGGTGAACACCTATGAGGAAGGCTGCCTGTCGATCCCTGAACACTATGCCGAAGTGACCCGGCCTGCGCGCGTGGTGATGCGCTGGACGGGGCTGGACGGACAGGTGCACGAACAAGAGTTCGACGGGCTTTGGGCCACCTGCGCGCAGCATGAGCTGGACCATCTGAACGGCAAGCTGTTCATTGACCATCTGGGCGCGATCAAGCGGGGCATGATCACCCGCAAGATGGCCAAGCTGAAGCGCGACAAGGCGCGCGGGTGAGTGTCCGCCGCTGCATCCCCTGGCCTGACCCGCGCCTGCGGCGCAGGGCCGACCCGGTGGCACAGGTCACAGACGAGGTGCGGGTAATCTGGGCCGACATGATCGACACGATGGAAGCCATGCCGGGTGTCGGGTTGGCGGCGCCCCAGATCGGGGTCATGCTGCGGCTGGCGGTGGTGGATGCCTCTGAAACGCGCGGACAGGCAGTGCGCATGGCGAACCCGGAAATCCTGCACGCCAGCGGACAGATGCGCGCGCATGACGAGGCAAGCCCGAACCTGCCCGGCGTGTCGGCGCGCGTGGAGCGTCCGCGCGCGGTGACCGTGCGATTTCTGAACGCGGAAGGTGCCATGGAAGAGCGTGATTTCGTGGCGCTCTGGGCAACATCGGTGCAGCATCAGATCGATCATCTGAACGGGCGCATGTATTTCGACCATCTGAGCAAGGTAAAGCGCGACATGCTGTGGCGGCGTGCAAAGAAGGTGGGTCAATGACCCACCCTGCAAAGCGGTTGCGCGTGGTGTTCATGGGCACGCCCGATTTCTCGGTTCCCGCGCTAGAGGCCGTGCATGCGGTCCACGAGATCGTCTGCGTCTACACCCAGCCCCCGCGTCCCGCCGGGCGCGGCAAGCAGCCACGCCTGACCCCGGTGCATGCGCGTGCCGAAGCTTTGGGCCTGCCAGTGCGGCACCCGGCCAGTCTGCGCACCCCCGAAGCGCAGGCCGAATTCGCGGCCCTTGGCGCGGATGTCGCGGTCGTGGTGGCCTATGGTCTGATTCTGCCCCGGCCCGTGCTGGGGGCGCCACGTCATGGGTGCCTGAACATCCATGCGTCCCTGTTGCCGCGCTGGCGCGGGGCGGCCCCGATCCAGCGCGCGATCATGGCCGGGGACCCCGAGACCGGTATCTGCATCATGCAGATGGAGGCGGGGCTGGATACCGGGCCAGTGCTGATGCGCGCAGCAACGCCGATCACAGAGCAGGATACGGCGCAGCACCTGCAGGACCGGCTGTCAGCGATGGGGGCGGCGCTGATTGCCCAGGCCCTGGCCCATCTGCCAGACCTGACGCCCCAGTCGCAGCCCGAGGACGGTGTCACCTACGCCGCCAAGATCGACAAGGCCGAAGCGCGCGTGGACTGGACCCGCCCCGCCGAGGATGTCGCGCGCCACATCCGGGGCCTGTCACCGTTTCCGGGGGCGTGGTGCATGGCACCGTTCGGGCGGTTGAAGCTGCTGAATGCGCGCGCGGTGGCCGGTGCGGGCAAGCCGGGCGAAGTGTTGCACGGGTTGACCATCGCCTGTGGCGAAGGCGCGGTCGAGTTGCTGGAGGTGCAGCGCGAGGGCAAGCGCCCCATGGCTGCCAGCGAGTTGCTGAAGGGGCAGGGCGCGCTTGTCGGTCGCCTGATGGAATGAGCCTGCGCGCAGATCAGGCTGCGACAGCACAGGCCTAAGGTTCTCAGAGCGACAGCAGACAAAACAAGGGGCCGTGCGCTTCGCGCACGGCCCCTTGTCTGGCCAGAAGGGATGTCTCGCGGAGTCAGACCGCTTTCTTCAGCGCCTCGACCAGATCCGTGCGTTCCCAGGAGAATCCGCCATCAGATTCCGGCGCGCGCCCGAAATGGCCATAAGCGGCCGTGCGGGCATAGATCGGGCGGTTCAGCCCCAGATGCTCGCGGATGCCGCGCGGGGTCAGGTCCATCACTTGCGCCACCGCGCGCTCGATGGCTTCGTCATCCACTTGTCCGGTACCATGCGTGTCCACATAGATCGACAGGGGTCTGGCCACGCCGATTGCGTAGGAAATCTGCAAAGTGCAGCGCTGCGCCATCCCGGCAGCGACAACATTCTTGGCAAGATAGCGCGCCGCATAGGCCGCCGAACGGTCCACCTTGGTCGGGTCCTTGCCCGAGAAGGCACCACCACCATGCGGGGCCGAGCCGCCATAGGTGTCCACGATGATCTTGCGCCCGGTCAGTCCGGCATCGCCATCGGGGCCCCCGATGACAAAGGTGCCGGTGGGGTTGACCCACCATTCGGTGCGCTCGGTCAGCCAGTCGCCGGGCACGATTTCGCGGATATAGGGCTCGACGATGGCGCGGATATCATCCGAAGTCTGCGCCTCGTCCGCGTGCTGGGTCGAGAGCACCAGTTGCGTCACCTCGACCGGCTTGCCACCTTCATACCGCAGCGATAGCTGGGTCTTGGCATCCGGGCGCAAGGTCGGCTCGGCCCCGGACTTGCGGACCTCGGCCAGACGTTGCAGGATACGGTGGGCATACTGGATCGGCGCGGGCATCAACTCGGGTGTCTCATCCACGGCATAGCCGAACATGATCCCCTGATCGCCCGCCCCGTCTTGCGACACACCCTGCCAGATATGCGCCGATTGCTCGTGCAGAAAGTTCAGCACATGGCAGGTGTTCCAGTGGAACTTTTCCTGTTCGTAACCGATGTCGCGGATGCAGTCGCGCGCGATCTGGGGAATGCGGCCCATGTAGTCTTTCAGCCGCTCGGGGTCGCTCAGCCCCACTTCGCCGCCGATCACCACCAGGGACGAGGTCGCGAAAGTTTCGCAGGCGACGCGCGCGGTTTCTTCCTCGGCCAGCAACGCATCAAGCACCGCGTCAGAGATACGGTCGCAGACCTTGTCGGGATGACCCTCGGACACCGATTCGGATGTGAAGATGAAGTTCTGACGCATTATGCCTGCCCATTCGTCTTGTCGCCGACAGGGCAGGCTTCGGCGCGGGCCCAGTCATTTGCGAGTTACAGTTTCTGCGCCCTTAGCAAGAAACGGCTGGCGCAGCAACTGCAAGGCCCAAGGGCGAACACTCAGGAACTTTCGGCTATCACAGTTTCAAGAAACGCCTTTATCTCGGGGCCTATCCCCTTGACGATCAGCGATACACCTTCGGCATTCGGGTGGATGTGGTCCGACTGCATGAGGTCGGAAAAGCTCTGCCCGGCATCGGCTTTCTCGGTCATGGGCTGCATGAAATTGGGGTAAAGCGGAACGTCATGGATGCCCGCAAGGTCGATATACATCCGCTCGAAGGCCAACTGGAACTCGGGGCCGTAATTGCCTGGCGCGGGCAATCCCGCCAGCATCGCAGGTATTCCCTCGCGCCCCAGCCGCGACAATATGCCATCCAGATTGTCGCGGCTCGCCTGCGGGTTCATCCCGCGTAACAGGTCATTGCCGCCCAGAATGACCAGCATCGCATCCACTGGCTCGGCAAGGGTCCAGTCCATACGCGACAGCCCCCCGGCAGTCGTGTCACCCGACACGCCCGCATTGATAACAACCACGTCAATCCCCTGTTCCTGCAACCAGCCCTCCAGTTGCGGAACGAACCCTTCGTCACTGGGCAGGCCGTAGCCCTGTGTCAGCGAGTCGCCCAGCGCCACAAGGCGCAGCGGTTCTGACGCAATGGCCCCGACGGGAACGGCCAGCATCAGCGTTAAAGCCACGAGTGCCGCAGCGCAGCGGTTGCCGATTGCGCCCGCCGCCCCATATGCTGATAAGGCCGCGGCTGGAAGGATTTGTTTGATGACGGACATGGTACTCTCGCTCAGGGATGTGGAACTGACGTTGCAGGGCAATGCGGGGCCGGTCAACATCCTGCGTGCGATCACGCTGGATGTGCCGCGCGGCGAAACGCTGGGGCTGGTCGGGCCGTCCGGGTCGGGCAAATCCTCACTCCTCATGCTCATGGGCGGGCTCGAACGTGCGACGGGCGGGCAAGTCATGGCGCTGGGGCACGATCTGACAGCCTTGGGCGAAAACGCACTGGCCCGGTTTCGCAGGGAACATATGGGGGTGGTGTTCCAGTCTTTCCACCTGATCCCGACGATGACAGCCCTTGAAAATGTCGCGACCCCGCTGGAACTGGCCGGTCGGCGCGATGCGTTCGAGCGTGCAGAGGACGAATTGCGTGCCGTGGGCCTTGGTCACCGGCTGGACCATTATCCGGCCCAGTTGTCCGGCGGAGAGCAGCAGCGCGTGGCACTTGCGCGCGCGGCGGCACCCCGGCCGGATATCCTGCTGGCGGATGAGCCGACCGGCAATCTGGACGGGCCGAACGGGCAGACGATCATGGACATGTTGTTTGGACTGCGCGACCGCCATGGTGCGACGCTGATCCTTGTCACCCATGCACCAGAACTGGCCGCACGGTGCGACCGGGTGATCCGGCTGGCCGACGGTGCCATCGAGGGCGAGGACCGTCAGCGCGCCGAGGCCGCTGAATGAGTGCCGTCGCGTGGAACATTGCCCGGCGCGAGTTGCGCGGGGGGCTGCGTGGTTTCTGGGTGTTTCTGGCCTGCCTTGCGCTGGGCGTGGGCGCAATTGCCGCTGTCGGTTCAGTGCGCGGGGCCATCGATGACGGGCTTGCGCGCGAAGGCGCGACATTGCTGGGTGGTGATGCCGAATTGCGCATGACCTACCGCTTTGCGACCGAGGCCGAGCGCGCATGGCTGGACGGTTTTGCGGGTGCTGTGTCTGAAGTGGTGGATTTCCGGTCCATGGCAGTGGCAGGGCAGGGCGACACGGCGGAAAGGTCCGTCACACAGGTCAAGGGAGTCGATTCTGCCTATCCGCTGGTCGGCATGGTCGGGCTGGAGCCCGCCATCCCGCTGGAACAGGCGCTTGCGGATCAGGACGGGCTGCCGGGTGGCGTGATGGAACGCATACTCGCCGAACGGCTGGGGCTGGAGATTGGCGATACCTTCCGCCTTGGCGTGCAGGAATTCCGCCTGAGCGCCCATCTGACGCGCGAGCCTGACGGGCTGGGCGCGAATTTCGGCTTTGGGCCGCGCACGCTGGTGCGCGCGCAGGATCTGGCGAACGCGGAACTGTTGGGCCCCGGCACCCTGTACGAAGTGAACTACCGCCTGCTGCTGCCCGGCCAGAACCTTGATGCGGCCCGCCGCGCCGCCAATGCCGAGTTTGACGGCGCAGGTGTGCGCTGGCGTGACAGCCGAAACGCAGCCCCCCAGATCCGCAATGTGATCGAACGTGTCTCGTCCTTTCTGGTTCTGGTCGGTATCGCCGGGCTGGCCGTTGGGGGCGTGGGCGTTTCGGCGGCCGTGCGCACCTATCTGGATGGCAAGACCAAGGTGATTGCGACACTCAAGACTGTCGGCGCAGAAAGCAGCACGATCTTTGCGGTCTATTTCATGCAGATTGGCGTGCTGACAGCACTCGGGCTGGTGTTGGGGCTGGCGCTCGGGGCCATTGTGCCATTCGCCGTGGCACCGTTTGTCGTGGATCAGGTGCCGGTCGATCTGGATATTGGCCTGCATCCGCGTGCACTGCTTGAGGCCGCGATCTATGGTGCGATGACGGCGCTGATCTTTACGCTATGGCCACTGGCCAGAACCGAGGATGTGCGCGCCGCCGCCATCTTTCGCGGCGTGACCGAAGCCAGCGGGCGCTGGCCGCGCTGGCCCTATCTGGTCGCAACGCTGGGGCTGGTTGCCGCCCTAATCATGACGACGGCATGGTTCGCTGCCGTTCCGATGCTGGCCTACGCAACGGCGGGCGGTGTGATTGTGGCGCTGATCGTTCTGACGGGTGCGGCCCTGCTGGTTCGCACGCTGGCCCGCCGTCTGGCCCGTGCCCGCGCGCTGCGCGGCCACACGGCGCTGCGTATGGCGATGGGGGCGATCAGTAACCCGCGCGAAGGGGCGACAGCCGTGATCCTGTCACTCGGGCTGGGCCTGACCGTGCTGGCGGCAGTCGGCCAGATTGACAGCAATCTGCGCCGCGCCATCGTCATGGACCTGCCTGACCGCGCGCCCAGCTATTTTTTCCTCGATATCCAGAATGACCAGTTGGCGGGGTTCCTGTCGCGGCTGGATGAGGATGACAATGTCGACCGGGTCGAGACTGCGCCCATGCTGCGCGGGATCGTGTCGGCGCTGAACGGTATTCCGGCGCGTGAACACCCCCGCGCGGGGCATTGGGTCTTGCGCGGGGATCGCGGCGTGACCTATTCGGCCACCATCCCCGAAGGCACACGCCTGACAGCGGGGGACTGGTGGCCCGAGGATTACTCCGGCCCGCCGCTGGTCAGTTTCGGTGCCGAACAGGCCGCAGAGCTGGGCCTTTCAGTCGGGGACAATCTCACCGTCAATATCCTTGGTCGTGACATCACAGCCGAAATCGCCAACCTGCGCGAGGTCGATTTCTCGACCGGGGGAATCGGTTTCGTGATGGTCCTCTCGCCAGAGCCGATCCGCTCGGCACCGCATACGCATATCGCCACAGTTTATGCGCTTGAGGCCGCCGAAGGGGCCATCCTGCGCGATCTGTCAAATGCCTTTCCCAACATCACCGCGATTCGTGTACGCGAAGCTGCCGAGCGCGTGACAGAGGCCCTCTCGACCATGGCCACCGCCACGCGCTACGCCGCCCTTGCCACCTTGCTGACCGGCTTCGTGGTGCTGATCGGGGCTGCTGCGGCGGGCGAACGTGCCCGCGTGTTCGAGGCCGCCGTGATGAAAACGCTGGGGGCGACACGTGGCAGTATTCTGGCCAGTTTTGCCTTGCGTGCGGCCCTGATGGGGGCTGCGGCGGGGTTGGTCGCGCTGGGCGCGGCGGCACTGGCAGCCTGGGGCGTGATGCGTTTCGTGATGGAGTCGAGCTACCAGTTCGAGCCTGTCTCGGCGATTGTGATCGTTCTGGGGGGGATCATCGCGACACTGCTGGCGGGGCTGACATTTGCACTGCGCCCGCTGTCGGTGCGCCCGGCCCAGACGCTGCGCGCGCAGGATTGACCCGCCCGGCGCGCGCTCAGTCCCGGAATTGCTGCATGAACCGCGCATCGATCCGGTCTTTCAGCCACCACAGCCAGCGCCCTTCCAGCGGCAGGGACCATTTGTCCGCCAGCGCCGACTTGCCGCCCAGCGAGACGAGTTTCAGATAATCGCGCTGCGGGTGATAGGGGCGCATGCGCCCCGTGCCCATTGCGGCGCGCAGATTGTTCAGCAGAAAGGGGGCCTGCCGGACGGCATAGACGCCCGCCTTGGCGCGGGGGGCATGTGCCATATGGGCACAATCGCCGACGGCAAAGATGGCCGGGTCGTTTTGCGAACGCAGATACTGGTCAACTGTAATGTACCCGTCGGTCAGGTGCAGCCCGGTGTCGCGCAGCCAGTCCTGAGGGCGTGACCCTGCAGCGCCCAGCACAAGGCTCGCGGCAATGTCGCGCCCGTCCGACAGGCGTACACCGTTTTCGGTGACTTCGGCCACACGCGCATTCTCGACGCAGGTGACACCGGCCTGCGCCAGATGCGCCAGCAACTGCGCCCGCGCGCGCGTTCCGATATTGGGCAACAGGTGCTGCGCCTCGATCACGCAGACCTGTGCATCCTGATCGCGCAGGCGATGCGCCATCGCAAGGGCCAGTTCCACCCCGGCCACCCCCCCACCGATCACCGCGACCTCTGGGGCGACCAACCCTTGCGTCACATCTGCGCGCCACGCTTCCCAGCGCCGTGCATAGTCGCCCAGCGGCTTGGCCGAGACAGCATGCGCCCCATAGCCCGGAATTTGCGGCAGGTCCGAGGTGATGCCGATGTCGATTGCAGCGACATCATAGGGCATTGCTGCGCCGGTCGAAAGCTGCACCTGACAAGCGGCACGGTCCAGCCCTGTGGCCTTGGCCAGAACCAGCCGGGCCCCGGCCCGTTTGCACAGATGCATAAGATCGATTTCCAGCGCCGCGCGGCTGTAATGCCCGGCAATGTATCCGGGCAGCATACCGGTATAGGGGGCGGTCGGGTCTGGTGTGACAAGGGTCAGGCGCACGCCCGGCATGGGCTGTTTCGCATAGGCGTGCAGTACCAGCGCGTGCGTGTGTCCGCCGCCCACCAGCACCAGATTGCGTGTTTCTGCCATATGTCTGTGCCCCCGCATGATCTGCCATTGCCTAACCCAGCCCGCCCCCGGTGACGAGGGTGCTTGCCTGCGGCGAAAAGCCCCTTAGCGTCCCCGCACCCACGCGTCCGGGTTGCGACCGCGACCAAGGCGCACCGACAAGGCGACAGAGGCATAAACCGCAAAGGCCAGCGGGTCGGCGCGTATCAGCGGCAGCAGCGGGGCAGGCGGTTTTGCGTCATTGGCCACCAGATGCGGATAGAGCGCTGCAATCTGCGCCACGCCCCGATCCTGCCTGCGACGCACGCGCACAAGGTTGGCAAACCCCTCGACCATCGGCCAGCTATAGCTGGCCGCCACCTGCACACGCTCGGATGGGGCAAAGTGCAGACGCACCAATGTGTCATCCGAGATCACATCCGGAAACGGCCCCCAGCGACTGCGCCCCGCCGCATTGACCGCATAGAGGCCAAAGCCCGGAGCTGTGTCGCGCATGAAGGGCACTTGCTGCCACATCCGCGCATAAAGCCGTGTCGCAACACTTTGGGCAGGGGCAATGACAGCGGTGCCCGTCGCATAGCGGGGCGCGTCATCTTGCAAGGCATCGGCAAGCGCTGCAAGCAGGTCGGGGCTGACCACCACGTCCGCGTCGAGATAGGCACGCAACCGACCGATCGCGGCCAGATCGCCCGCATTCAGCGCGCCGGGTTTGCTGCCCTCGGCCCGCTCGATCACGTTCAGCCGCCAGCCACGTTCAGCCGCAACCGGCGCAAAGCGTTCCGCGCGCGCGACCGTGTCATCCGTGCAGCCATTGGCGATCACGATCACTTCGACCGTAAAGCCCGGCACCGGGTCAGACGCCAGAAGCGCATTCAGGCACGGCCCGATATAGCGGGCCTCATTGCTTGCCGGGATCAGGACCGAAAAGACCGCACTCATCTGGCCACCGCTTCGGGGTCGAAACCGACAAGGGCCTGCCAGCGCGGGTTGTGGTCGTCAAGATGGCGCAACACACCGAAACTGCCCCAGCGCGTGGGGGTCGTAATATCGGAATAGTGCACGAACTGGCCCGCACCTGCGGCAAACCACCCCTCTAGAAGTCGGGAATAGGCATGCCCCATCCCATCCGAGAAATTCACGTCGATGAACAGGTCTGTCAGCAGGTCATCATCGGTCAGTGGCCCAACCCCGACCAGATGCGTACCGCCCTCATAGGCGACAAGCTCCAGCCCCCAGCGTTCGGCGACATCCATGTGATAGGGCAGCGTGACCCGAAAAAACTGCGACAGCGTGTCTGTATCGTCCCCGCTATGACGACCGTCCAACAACTCCTCGATCAGCTTGGGGGTCAGCATCGCGTGGCTTTCGGCCCGAATGAATGCCTCTAGCCGGTCACCCGACAATCCCTGTGCTGTTCCCGCGATTTCGGCGTCGGCGCGCGCATCGTTCAGCCATTGGCGTGTCAGTGCAGCCTTTGGGTCCGAGCCCAGACCCGCGCTGAAATACCCCGTTATGCCATAGGCGTCGAACAGATCGGGCGGAAACGGGTTGGCTGGGTCTTCGGCCCGCCAGCGCCTCGCCTCAAGCTGATCTTCCAGACCCAGCCAACCCGTCTGGGTGGCCAGAACGCGGTGCAACCGGTGCTCTTGCCCCTCGAAAACCTGATCAAAGATCTGCACCATCTGGGTGGCGCGCATTGCGTTCCATGCCTGCCACAAGTTGCTGTCGCCCCAACGCGCTTCGGCGGCGGCGGCAGCGGCGCGGGCCTGCGGAAAATCGTAGTTCCATGTCTCGTTCGAAAACTCGATCCAGGCGCGCAGATCAGGGTCGAGATCCTCGCGGATCATCTGCGCCATGCGGGTGATGAATTCGTCATCCGCCAGATGCGGGATGTTGAACCATGGCTCGATGCCGGTCTCATTGGCCAGACGGATCAGAGCTTCGAGCGGCAAGCCATTGGTTGTCCAGACATAATCCTCGATCTTTGGGCGGTCGTCCCATTGGGCAATTGTCGCGTGGTTGGTCCTCATGAAATTCATGAAACGCAGAACGGCCATGCCGTCGATCCGGGCCAGCCAGTCGGGGTTGAACAGGGCACCCGCGTCATGGGCGGCGATGTGGTCCTCATGCACAATCTCGATATTGCGGATCGGATCGTCGCGATTGGTCTGGGTGATGGTGAGGTGCACCAACCCCGGTCCGGGGCTGTAGCTGAACCATATTTCGCTGCGACCGCGCCTGCGCTGCCCACCGATGCGCCCCGAGATTTCAAGCCTGCCTTCGCCCTCGTGGCGCAGGCGATAGTTTCCCGCCAGACCAGATGCGCCCTCGGGCAGGTCCACCAGCAGCACGGTCGAGATGCCGGTGATCGCGTCGGGCACGAACAGGGGCCAGCCGTGGTCATCCAGTGCGCCGGCCGCGCGCAGATCGGCCTCGTCCCAGCCGCCCCATTGCCCCGGCAGATGCCCGAACCAGACGCGCGCATTTTTCATGACATCGATGACCGGGCGCTGCGGTTGGTAATCGCGCAGGGCGGCCAGATTCATACCCAGCCACGGTTCTGTGCGCGCTGCCTTTGGCGAGATCAGCCCCTCTTGCGCCTGTGCGCCATGTCCCAGACAGATGCAGAGCAGCGTGACCCAGAACTGCCTCACGATCCGCCCCGCCCCGTGTCTTGCGGCAGGCCTGTTGCGGGCAGGGAGCGCACGATTTGCCAGACCACCTCTTGCATCAGCCGCGCCACTTCGGGCGAGGGCGCATCCGCTGCGCTGCCATCGGCGCGCAGCAACGCATGGGGCAGGCCGCGCGGGTCAATATGATAGAGTGTCGTCAGGTGCACCAGTGCCACCAGGTACTTGCCCTTGTCATTCAGATGGATCGGGTCGCGCGTTCCGTCCGGCTGCATGATGAACAGGCCGTGGCGGTTCTTCAGCCCCGGCAGCCCGCCTTCGGATTCCAGAGCGCGGACAAATGCGGCCATGACCTGCCCCGCCGGTATCACATGGATGGTGCCCACATCGGGCCGCGCCATGGCCTGAGCAAGGATCGTGCCTTCCCACAGGGTTTCAAGATCGCCTTCCAGCCGGGCAAGCCAGCCTTCGGCGATATCGGTTCCGTGCCATGTCTCGTACAGATAGAGGCGCATCTCGGGGGAATGTTCCCGCGCATGGGCGGCCCATTTGCCTGCATACTGCCCCGAGGCATGCCAGCGGATCGCATCTTTCAGATCCACCATCTCGGTGAACACGAAGGCATCATATTCCGCAGATACCAGCGCCTCATGTGCAGGGCGAAAGCTGGTATGGGTGTTCATTTCGGCAAAGCTGGCCTCGGGGTGCTCTTGCTCCCAATGCGCGCGCAGGCTGGTGCCCCATCCCAGTTGGCTGTGATAGCGCGCGCCCTCATGCCCGGCAGCCTGCGCCAGTTGCTGGACATAACCGGGCATATCCGGCCCGACCAGCGAATGCCCGAGGTGATAGACCGCAAGCCCCCGTTCGGGCGGTTCCAGCGGGGTCTGGTAGAGAGCGGCGCGCGCCTCGGGCGAGAGGGTCGCAGGCGGGTTCAACTCGCGCCACAGGAACACGCCAAGCGCAATTCCGAGCGTGCCGACCAGACTGGCACCCGCCCATAGGCGTCGGCGAGAAAACAGGCGTCGATTCATATGTGTGTTCATGGCGCGACAATGTGACGATTCTGAGGAAATTGCAGCAGTCTTGTGCAGTCCCTGCCTGAAAACCACGTGATAACCGGGGTGTCACCCCCGCACCCGCCGCAACTGCAAGGCCGCCACTGCCTGCCCCGGCAGAATCAGCGCACAGCGCAGATAGCGCAGCGCCAGTCGGCGCGGGTCAGACATCATGCGCCAGACCCATTCCAGCGCCAGCATTCGCACCATTTTTGGCGCACGGCGTTGCGTGCCGCCCAGAAAATCCAGTCCCGCCCCGATCGAGACAAAGCCGCATTCCGGTACCAGTTGCCGCCCCAGCGCGGCAAAGGCCTCTTGCTTGGGCGCGCCCATTGCGACAAGGCACAGCCCCGCACCTGATGCACCGATTTCAGCCAGCATGCGCTGCGCGTCGGGTCCGGTCGGCGCAAAGCCCATCGGGGGCGCAATCTGACTCGCGATCTTCAGTGCCGGGTGTTTCTGGCGCAGCGCATCGGCCGCCTCGCGCAATACCTCTTGCGAACTGCCAAACAGCGCTACCGGGACGCCCAACTCCGCCGCGAGCCCAGCCAGAGGTTTGATCAGGTCTGAACCGGGGATCAATTCAACCGGTCGCCCTGCAAGGCGCGACAGCCAGACAATCGGGTTGCCGTCGGCCACGATGATATCCTGCTGGGCATAGACCTCGCGAAAGGCGGCATCCGTGCGCAGCTTGACCAGATGGTCCAGATTGATCGTTGCCAGCGCGAAACCCGCCCGCCGCGAGAGCCGGTCGCGCAGCGTGTTCATCAGGGCATCCCATGACGGGGTCGTGACCGGAATACGGGTGTGCCCGAAGGCAAAGACCATTGGATTGGTCGCGATATCGCTCACGCGGGATACCTTTCTTGTTTCATGTCAGAGCAGCACAGGCCATTTGCCAGCCGTCGTCCGGGTGGATGCTGCGCCATACTGCCCGAGCTTGGCAAGATTGTGACGATGTAGATACCATAGAAACACCTTTTCATGAGTGCGGGGACAGCGGTAAGGTTGTGCTACAAGCTTGGACCCATTTTTTTCTTGTCGGAGTTCATAATGCGGAAAGCAGGTATTGAGCGGGCATTCATGTTGTCACTGGCTATAGGGCTGGCGCAGCTACCCGGCATTGCGGGCGCGCAGACGCTCAACCAGAGCATCGAGGCCATGGAGCAGGGCGATTTCCAGCGTGCGTTCTCGACATTGCGGCGGCTGGAGCAGAGCGGCGACCCGCGCGCGCGTGTTTTGCTGGACCAGATGTTCGGCGCGCCGGTTGGCAGCGCGCCGCCCTTGATTCCACCGATCAGAGCCGAGCGTATAGACCCGGAAACCGCCGCACGAGAGCGCGCGGCGACCCGTCCGGCGGCTGCGGCCCCCGCCCAACCCCCCGGACCTGCCCGTGGCGTGCCTGCCGCGCCACAGGCGCGCGCCAGCCTGTCGCCCAGCCGTTCACTGCGCCCGCCATTGCGTCCGCGGCCCAGCGAAGAACCCGCCCCTCCAGAGGCAGAGATCATAGCCCTGCCTGCCCCGCTTGAGGATGAACATTTCCGCCCCGTGGACGAGAGGCTGGCCCGTCTTGGGCACTTGCTGTTTCATGATCCCATCCTGTCCGGCAACAAGGACACCTCCTGCGCAAGCTGTCATCTGTCCGACATGAGCACGCAGTCCGGCCCTCCGGGCAAGGCACCCCGCCTGTGGAATCTCGGAGCGCGCGACGTCGGTGCCCTGACGCATGATGGCCGCTTTGCGGTGGACCCTGACGTGGCACAGGGCTTTGCGACCCCGCATGGCCCGCTGCGAGATCGCGCAGTTGCATCGATGCTGGCGGCGCAGGCTTTGTTTGCCCCGGAAAAGATGGCCGGACATGGCGGCGAAAACCCGGTGGCCGATGCCCTGCGCGACGGGCGCATGGAGGGTGAAGATGGCGTCTGGGGGCTGCTGGCAGCGCGGATAGCGGCGATTCCCGCCTATCGCGTCGGGTTTGAGGCCTATCGCGGGGCAGAGGCCCCGCTGCAGATGGACGAGATTGCCAATGCGCTTGCCGCCTTCATCGAATGGGAGTTCCGCGCGACTGACAGCCCTTTCGACCGCTACCTGCGCGAGGAAGCGGCCCTGTCATCTGCCTCGGGCGAGGGGATGCGGCTCTTTTATGGCAAGGCAGGTTGCGCAACATGCCACGCAGGCGCGCTGCTGAGTGATCAGGGGTTCCACGCCATGGGCCAGCCGCCGCTGGACATGGTCTCGGCACCCGCGCCGGGGCGCGAAGGGGTGACAGGCCAGCCCGAGGACGCCTTTGCCATGCGCACACCGATGCTGCGCAATGTCGCCGTGTCCGGTGCTTGGGGCCATGGCGGGGCCTTCACGGATTTGCGCGCGTTTCTAGTGCATCACCTTGACCCGGTCGCGGGGCTGGACAGGTACGCCGCACAAGCGCGCGAAGCCGGTCTTGACCAGACAGCGCTTGCGCAACTGGACAACATCCGCACGGCAGCCGGGCGCGCCATGCTGCGCCGTCCTCTGGTGGTTCTGCAAGACGATGAAATCGACTTTTTGCGCTCGTTTCTTGATGATCTGACCGATGCCGAGGCTGCAAGTGGGCGCATGGGAATCCCTGCTGCCGTGCCCAGTGGTCTTCCACTCGATCCGTAAGATGCGGCGCGGATGTCCCGGCCAGCAGGCCGGGACATCCGAACGCGATTACGTCAATCTGCAGGGTGCTGCAGCGCCCGCACACCGATTTCACCCTCTTCGCGGGCCTTCAGTGCCAGCGCGGTCGCATGACTTCCGGCGGCCGTGGTGTAATACGGGATCTTGTCATAGAGCGCGACAGACCGGATCTCGCGGCTGTCCTCGATGGCCTGCGCGCCTTCGGTGGTGTTCAGCACCATTGCGATTTCGCCGCTTTTCATCAGATCGACGATATTCGGGCGGCCCTCATAGACCTTGTTCACCACTTCGCAGGCCACGCCATGTTCGCCCAGCCACGCCGCTGTGCCGCGTGTGGCGACCAGATCAAAGCCCAGCCCGGTCAGGGTCTGCGCCGTTTCGACGATCAGCGGCCCCTTGTCGAAATCCTTGATCGACACAAAGACCCGACCGCTTTCTGGCAGGATCACGCCCGCGCCAAGCTGCGCCTTGTAGAACGCGCGTGCAAAGTTGCGTGCCCAGCCCATGACCTCGCCGGTCGAGCGCATTTCAGGCCCAAGCAGCGTGTCCACACCCGGAAAACGCGCAAAGGGCAGCACAGCCTCCTTGACCGAGAACCACGGGGTTTGCGGGTCCGCAAGTGTCAGCGGGTCCGCCAGCGGCATGGGTTCGGACGGGGCGACATCTGCCTTGTAGGGTGCGCGCATCGGGAAATTCGACAACGGCTCTCCCGCCATCAGGCGGGCGGCAATCGAGGCAATCGCGCTGTCAGTGGCTTTGGCGACAAAGGGCACCGTGCGGCTGGCACGCGGGTTCACCTCTAGCACATATATGACATCGTCCTTGATGGCGAATTGCACATTCATCAACCCCACCACATTCAGGCCGCGCGCCATGGCTTCGGTCTGAACCCGCAATTCGGCGATTATGTCGGGGCTTAGCGAGTAGGGTGGCAGCGAACAGGCCGAATCTCCCGAATGCACACCCGCTTCCTCGATATGCTGCATGATGCCTGCGACATGCACATTCTCGCCATCGCACAGTGCATCGACATCCACCTCGACCGCGCCGGCCAGATAGCTGTCCAGCAGCACCGGGTTCTTGCCCGACACAACAACCGCCTCGCGGATATAACGTTCCAGATGCGCGTCATCCTGCACGATTTCCATCGCGCGCCCGCCCAGCACATAGGACGGGCGGATCACCAGCGGGTAGCCGACGCGCTTTGCAATCTCAAAAGCCTGATCGCGGCTTGATGCGATCCCGTTGACAGGTTGCTTGAGATTCAGCTTGTGCAACAGCGCCTGAAACCGCTCGCGATCTTCGGCCAGATCGATGGCATCGGGCGAGGTGCCAAGGATAGGGATGCCTTCATCCTGCAGTGCATTTGCCAGCTTCAGCGGAGTCTGCCCGCCAAACTGCACGATAACCCCGTGCAGAGTGCCGTTCTCCTGCTCGACGCGCAGGATTTCCAGCACATGCTCCAGCGTCAGCGGCTCGAAATACAGCCGGTCCGAAGTGTCATAATCGGTGCTGACTGTCTCGGGGTTGCAGTTGATCATGATGGTCTCGTAGCCGGCATCGGTCAGCGAGAAACAGGCGTGGCAGCAGCAATAGTCAAACTCGATCCCTTGTCCGATCCGGTTCGGCCCGCCGCCCAGAATGACGACCTTCTTGCGGTCCGACGGGCGTGCCTCGCATTCCACATCGCCCATGACCGGGGTTTCATAGGTCGAGTACATGTAAGGGGTCTGCGCCTCGAACTCGGCAGCGCAGGTGTCGATCCGCTTGAACACGGCATTGACCCCCAGATTGCGCCGCGCGCGCCGCACCTGATCTTCTTCGCGCCCGGTCAGCATGGCAAGCCGGGCATCGGTAAAGCCCAGCATCTTCAGATTGCGCAGATCTGCAGCATTGACCGGCAGCCCAACGCGCCTGATTTCGGCCTCGGCATCGATGATCTCGCGGATACGCGCCAGAAACCATGGGTCAAACGCCGTGGCCGCCTGAATATCATCATCGGACAAGCCCTCGCGCATCGCCTGCGCGATCAGGCGGATGCGGTCGGGCGTCTGGGCGGAAATAGCCTTGATGACTGCGGCGCGGTCTGGTGCGCCGGGGATGGCAATCTCGTCAAACCCGCACAGCCCCGTTTCCATGCTGGCCAGCGCCTTTTGCATGGACTCGTGGAAGGTCCGGCCAATCGCCATCGCCTCGCCCACGGATTTCATGGCCGTGGTCAGCTCTGCCTTTGATCCGGGAAACTTTTCAAAAGCGAACCTCGGGATCTTGGTGACCACATAATCTATTGTGGGCTCAAAGGACGCGGGTGTCACTTTCGTGATGTCGTTGTCCAGTTCGTCCAGCGTGTAGCCCACCGCCAGCTTGGCCGCGATTTTCGCAATCGGAAAGCCCGTCGCCTTGGACGCCAGCGCCGATGAGCGCGACACGCGCGGGTTCATCTCGATCACCACCATGCGCCCGTCAGCAGGGTTGATCGCCCATTGCACATTCGAGCCACCGGTTTCCACGCCAATCTCGCGCAGCACGGCAATCGAGCCGTTGCGCATGATCTGGTATTCCTTGTCGGTCAGCGTCAGGGCAGGGGCCACGGTGATGGAATCGCCCGTATGCACGCCCATCGGGTCCACATTTTCGATGGCGCAGACGATGATGGCATTGTCGGCGCAATCGCGCACGACTTCCATCTCGAACTCTTTCCAGCCGAGCAGCGATTCATCCACCAGAATCTGTGCCATGGGCGAGGCATCCAGCCCCGAGCGGCAGATGCGCTCGTAGTCGTCGCGGTTATAGGCCACGCCACCCCCGGTGCCGCCAAGCGTAAACGCCGGGCGGATGATTGCGGGCAGGCCGACATACTCGATCGCCTCGATGGCTGCGGCCACGCCGGCATTGATGTCGTATTTGCCGTTGGGCAGCCTCGGTGCGGCGATGATCGTCGCTTTGGGGTTTTCCAGCCCGATCCGGTCCATCGCCTCGCGGAACAGCTTGCGGTCCTCTGCCATTTCGATGGCCGCGCGGTTGGCCCCAATCAACTCGACCCCGAATTTTTCCAGCACGCCCATATCGGCCAGCGCCAGCGAGGTGTTCAGCCCCGTCTGCCCGCCCATCGTGGGCAGCAGCGCGTCGGGGCGTTCCTTCTCGATGATCTTGGCAACGATTTCTGGGGTGATCGGCTCGATATAGGTCGCATCGGCCAACCCCGGATCGGTCATGATCGTGGCCGGGTTCGAGTTGACCAGAATCACCCGGTACCCTTCTTCGCGCAGTGCCTTGCAGGCCTGCGCGCCGGAATAGTCGAATTCGCAGGCTTGCCCGATGACAATCGGACCCGCCCCGATAATCATGATGGAGCGGATATCGGTTCTCTTTGGCATTTTGTGACCCCCGGATCAGCTTGCGCGCATGCGCGCGGCCAGCCCGGACGGCGCGCAAATTGAGGCGCGTTATAGTCGAGGCCACCCCCAGCGCAAGACCGTTCCGAGCTAAGGTTTGCAAGAATGGCGCTTGTAGGCATATCTTTACCAAAAGCGACGATGCTACAACGGGCTGCGTCGAACGTGATAATGAGGGCGGGGTGGCCTGGTTCCGCGACCGCAGGGTCGCATGCATGGGGGAACAGTTTGACGATCGCGCCCAATGACTATGTCAAGACCAACGAAGCGCGCCTGACCGAGATTCAGGCGCTGGTCGTCGGATTGATTCATCAATTGCTGTCTGCTGATATCAGCGAAGTGGATACAGCCATCGACGATGGGCTGGCCCGGCTTGGCACCTTTGCTGCGCGCGACCGGGCCTATGTATTCGTGTGCAAGGACGGAATGGCAAGCAATACACATGAATGGTGCGCACCTGGCATCGCACCCATGATCGACCAGTTGCAGGATCTGCCACAAGAGGCTTTCGCCGCGCTTTTCCAACCGCTGAGTGCGGATCAGGATGTGCTGATCCCCGATATTGATGACTTCCTGCCTGGCTCGCCCGAGCATGAATTGCTGGCATCTCAGGCGATCCGCTCTTTGTTGATTGTCCCCATGCTGGAAGAGGGCACGCTGTTCGGGATGGTCGGCTTTGACAGTGTGCGCGCGCGGGGTGATTTCCTGCCGGGCGAGGTCTATCTGCTGCGCGCCTATGCGGATGTGGTGCGCTCGGTCCTGCTGCGCCGCTCGGCGATGCGGGCGATGCGCCGTGCGCAGGATGAACTGGCGCGCGAACAGGCTTTCCTGCAAGGGATTGTCAGCACCACCGCAGCGGGGTTTCTGGTGCTGGACGAGGATGGCCAGATCGTCTTTGCGAACGAGACTTGTGAAGCGGTGCTTGGCGTCCCGGTCGAACAGTTGATCGGTCAGCCGCATGACAGTCCCGACTGGCGCATTTCCGATGTCGATGGCCATCCTCTCTGCCCAGAGGACCTGCCCTTCAACCGTGTGCGTCGGAATGGCCTGAATGTGATGAACTACCGCATCGCGCTGCATTGCGATGATGGCTTGCGCTACGCCGCTATCAACGCGGCCCCGATCGAGGACAGCGCCGCGTCATCAAGGCATGTGCTGTATGCTGTCACGGATGCTACGGAACTGGTCGAGGCGGCGCAGGCGCGTGAGCGCGCGCTGGCAGAGGCACAGCGCGCCAATGACACAAAAAGCAGCTTTCTGGCCAATATGAGCCATGAAATACGCACCCCCCTGAACGGGATTCTGGGCATAACCGAGCTTCTTGCCGACAGCACCAATGACCCTGCACAGTCACAGATGATCGCGATCCTGCACGACTCGGGAAATCTGCTGCTGAACATCATCAATGACCTTTTGGACATGACCAAGATCGAGGCAGATGCGCTGGAGCTGGAGTATATCCCCTTTTCCATCGCAGTCCTTGCCCGCCGCACCGAAGAGTTGCACACCCTGCGCGCGGCTGAAAAGCGCCTGTCCTTTGCTGTGTCACTGGACGACCCCAGCGGCGCTGCACGGCTGGGCGACCCGCACCGGATAACGCAGATCCTGCACAATCTGATCAGCAACGCGCTCAAGTTCACCGAATCGGGGTCGGTTCAGGTCACCTTGGCCGCCCCCGACAGCAATACCGTTCTGTTGCGCGTGTCAGATACTGGCATCGGCATGACTGCGGCGCAGCAACAGGCCATCCTGCAGCCCTTTGTGCAGGCCGATTCCAGCATTTCGCGCCGCTTTGGCGGGACGGGGCTGGGCATGTCGATTGTCCGGTCCCTGACCGATCTGTTCGGCGGCACGCTCGATATCCAGAGCACACCAGGGCAGGGTAGCCAGATCACGGTCTGCCTGCCGCTGCCCGTCGCGAACAAGATCGAACA
>SKRW01000154.1 GCA_007118295.1 Paracoccaceae bacterium
GCGGCACAGAAAATCATGCTCGGTGCGGGTCGCGTCCATGGGCGACCATTGCACATCCGCGCACAGGTTGCGCGCATGGGACACGGTCTCGTGGATGCGTGCGACCATGCCATCCTGATCCAGCGCGGTGATGTCGCGATGCAGGGGCGAGGTGCCGATGAAGGTGTGAATCCGCGCGCGTTTGGCGTGGCGCACAGCCTCCCAGCAGCGGTCGATGTCGGTCAGGTTGGCGCGGGCAAGCCCGCAGATGACGGAATTGCGGGCATTCCGGGCGATTTCGGACACGGCCTGAAAATCGCCTTCCGAGGCAATGGGAAAACCCGCCTCGATGATGTCAACGCCCATATCGTCCAGCATTGCCGCGATTTCCAGCTTTTCGCTGTGGCTCATGGTGGCGCCGGGCGATTGTTCGCCATCGCGCAAGGTGGTGTCGAATATCAGGACATGGTCCTGCGGGTGGGAGGTGGCACTCATGGGAATGTCCTGTCTTGCTGAGCGGTCATATGTCGTTGCGGGTTGGGGTCCGGGCGCGTCTCACCTCTGAGCGGCGCGCCCATGGGGACACGCTCAGAGGCTGCTAAGAAGCAGGAGGGCGCGGGCAGTGTCGCGCGACAGATGATGGACAGATCCCGTCATTCGCGAACTATACGCAGCCCGTCCGGGCTTGAAAACCCCGATTCTGCACCCATCACATGCCCGCGCTCTGCCCATGTCTGCGGGCCGCACGCGCTTGACTTCGCGCGCGCCCAAGCCCATGAAGCGCGCGACACAGCGGCAGCCGGGAAAGCATGACATGAGCGCGACAGATGGCAAGAAAGACGGGCTTTGGGAGAATATCAAGGTAATATTCTTTGCCCTTCTGATCGCAGGGCTGTTTCGCACCCTGTTCTTTCAACCCTTCTACATCCCGTCGGGGTCGATGAAGGAAACACTGCTGATCGGGGATTTCCTGTTCGTCAACAAGATGGCCTATGGGTATTCGCGCTATTCCTGCCCCTTCGGCATGTGCCCGTTCGAGGGGCGCATTCTGGCCAATGAGCCAGAGCGCGGCGATGTCGTGGTGTTTCGCCATCCGGGCACGGGTGCGGATTACATCAAGCGGCTGATCGGCCTGCCGGGGGACCGGGTGCAGATGCGCGACGGGGTCGTCTACCTGAATGACGAGGCGCTGCCGCAGGTGCCGGACGGTAATTTCGTCGAGAGCTATGAGCGGCAGGGCTCTGGCGGGCAGTTCCCGCGCTGTGAGAATGCACCTGTGGGGCAGGGGGCTGACTGCCTGAAATCGCGGATGATCGAGACCTTGCCGGGGGGGCGCAGCTACCCGGTTCTGAACATCACCGAAAACAGTTCGGGCGACAACACCCCTGTCTTTACCGTCCCTGACGGTCATTTCTTCTTCATGGGTGACAATCGCGACAACTCGCTCGACAGCCGCATGCCGCGTCAGGTGGGCGGGGTGGGGATGGTGCCCTTCGATCATCTGATCGGTCGCGCGCGGCATGTGGTGTTCTCTGCCGAGGGGCGGTCGCTGTTCTTTGTCTGGACATGGCGGGGGGACCGCTTTTTCCAGAGGCTGCCGTGAAACTGGGGGCCGAGCTTCTGGCCCTGTCGGCCCGGCTGGGCCATGAGTTCGCGCGCCCCGATCTGTTGCGCACCGCAGTGACGCACCCGTCCATGTCCACGCCTTCGCGCCCCGACAATCAGCGGCTGGAGTTTCTGGGCGACCGGGTGTTGGGGCTGGTCATGGCCGAGGCGTTGCTGACGGCAGATGCCTCTGCCAGTGAAGGCCAGCTTGCGCCCCGGTTCAACGCGCTGGTGCGCAAGGAAACCTGCGCCGATGTGGCGCGCGACATCGGGCTGGGCGACGCGCTGAAGCTGGGCCGGTCCGAGATGCTGTCGGGCGGGCGGCGCAAGGAGGCCATTCTGGCCGATGCGCTGGAGGCGCTGATCGCTGCTGTCTATCTGGATGCAGGATTCGATGTCGCGCGCGCAGTCGTGCTGCGCCTGTGGGGCGCGCGGGTCGCCAGCGTCAAGGAGGACGCGCGCGATGCCAAGACCAGCCTGCAGGAATGGGCGCAGGCACGGGGCCAGACGCCCCCGACCTATGTCGAGACGGTGCGCAGCGGGCCGGACCACGCGCCCGAATTCACGATCGAGGTCCAGCTTGTTTCCGGCGAGGCCGCGCACGGCACTGCCGGGTCCAAGCGGCAGGCCGAACAACTGGCAGCGCGGGCGCTTCTTGCCCGGTTGGAGGGAACAGAATGACCGAAACACCGACGCGCGCGGGTTTTGTCGCCCTGATCGGCGAGCCGAACGCAGGCAAATCGACACTGACCAACCGGATGGTGGGGGCCAAGGTCTCGATCGTGACACACAAGGTGCAGACCACGCGCACGCGTATCCGGGGCGTTGCGCTGGAAGGGGCGTCGCAGATCGTGTTCGTGGACACGCCGGGCCTGTTTCGTCCGCGCCGCAGGCTGGACCGCGCGATGGTCGCTGCCGCATGGGGGGGCGCGGCCGATGCCGATGTCGTGGTGCTGCTGGTCGAGGCGCATCGCGGCCTGACCGACGGGGTGCGCGCCATTCTCGACGCGATGAACGAGCGGCTGTCGCCTGCGCAGACCGTGGCGCTGGCGATCAATAAGATTGACCGGGTCAAGGCCGAGACTCTGCTGGCGCTGTCGGCACAACTGAATGCGGCCCATCCCTTTGCGCAGACCTTCATGATTTCTGCCGAACGGGGGCATGGGGTAGAGGATCTGCGCCGCTGGTTGGCCGCGCGCATGCCCGAAGGGCCGTGGCTTTACCCCGAAGACCAGATCGCCGATCTGCCGTTGCGCATGATCGCCGCCGAGATGACGCGCGAGAAACTGACCCTGCGCCTGCACGAGGAACTGCCCTATCAACTGACCGTCGAGTCAGAAAACTGGGAAGAGCGCAAGGACGGATCGGTGCGGATCGATCAGGTGATCTATGTGGTGCGCGACGGGCACAAGGGGATCGTTCTGGGCAACAAGGGCGAGACGATCAAGGCCATCTCGACTGCGGCGCGGCAAGAGATTGCCGAGTTTCTGGGCCGCCCTGTGCACCTGTTCCTGCAGGTGAAGGTGCGCGAGAACTGGCAGGAAGAGGCCGCGCGCTATTCCGAGATGGGGCTGGAGTTTCGCGACGGCAACACATGAGCGCGCGGCTGGCGGCCCATGTCTGGGTTGGTGCCTATCTGCGGCGTCTGCAGATCGAGGGGATCGGCGTCTATGTGGTGGCGCGGGGCGACGCGACGGCGGGCGCGGTGCTGGTGAAACTCGCGCGGCTGGATGGCACGGCGACGGCGTTCACACGCGTCTTTGATCTGGAGACCAGCGCGCGGCGCTGGGACGTGTTGTGCGAGGGGCCGGAGGCCGAGATTGATGCCGCGATTTCCCGTCAGCGCGGGTTCGACCCGGACCTGTGGGTGATCGAGGTCGAGGATGCACGCGGCAGGCATTTTCTGGACGAAATGGAATAGCCTTGCGCCGGTTGGGTGAACCTGCCCCAGCGGGCAGAACCACCCACCCTACAGGTTCCGCATATGAAAACGGGGGCGCATGGCCCCCGTCGGTTGTCAATGTCGGTGCT
Organism: Paracoccaceae bacterium; assembly: GCA_007118295.1. Classification (GTDB taxonomy): domain Bacteria; phylum Pseudomonadota; class Alphaproteobacteria; order Rhodobacterales; family Rhodobacteraceae; genus Roseinatronobacter. Next base: position 3,616 of record SKRW01000154.1, read on the forward strand.
GTCACATGCGCGATGCGACATTTTCCCAGTTCACGAGTTTCTCAAGGAAATTCGACAGATAGGCGGGGCGCTTGTTGCGGAAATCGATGTAGTAGCTGTGTTCCCACACATCGCAGCCCAGAAGGGCTGTCTGGCCAAAGCATAGCGGGTTCACGCCGTTCTCGGTCTTGGTCACTTTCAGCGAGCCGTCCTTGTCCTTGACCAGCCAGGCCCAGCCGGAGCCGAACTGACCAGCCCCTGCGGCGGCGAATTCTTCCTTGAACTTGTCCACAGAGCCGAACGCCTCTGTCAGCGCCTTTTCCAGCTCGCCCGGCATGCCGCCCGTGCCCGGACCCATCATTTCCCAGAACTGGGCATGGTTCCAGTGCTGGCTGGCATTGTTGAAGATGCCCGATTGCGCCACGGCACCTGACTGATAGGTGCCGGTGATGATGTCCTCAAGCGATTTGCCGTCCCATTCGGTCCCGGCGATCAGCTTGTTGCCATTGTCCACATAGGCCTTGTGGTGAATGTCATGGTGGAATTCCAGCGTCTCGGCGCTCATGCCCAGATCGGCGAGCGCATCATGCGCATAGGGAAGGTCGGGAAGGGTAAAAGCCATTTTTTCCTCGTCTCTTGTTATGGGTGTGACTGCCCTGAATAAGAGCCTTTGCCGACCCGAGGTCAAGGGGCGGGCGGGAAATTCCCTGTTTCAAACTCAGGAATACAGGGCGGGGTCAGAGCCCGGTCGGGCGGCGGTTGAGAGCAGATCGAACATATAGGTCGCGACCGAACGAAAGCAGACCACAGTCATCTCGTCCGCGGCTGACACCCAGATCGCGGCCGCCACCTGCGCGGCACGCGTGCGGCGGATATCGCCCGGATGCAGGGTCCTGAAATCCACCGGGCAGAGTTTGGCCAGCACATCGGCGGCCTTGGTCCCCGAGAGGGTGAACACCGCGCGCGCATCCGAGACATTGGCGACAGTTGCGAACACCTCCGCCAATGCGGCTTGCAGCGCAGCGCTGGTTGCCGCTGCCTGATCATGGGGCAGCATCAGCAGCAGTTCATCGGGTGACATCCAGCCCAGCGCCATATCGCCCGACTGCACGAGTTTGCGCGTGGCGGGAATGTCCAGCCCGGTCACCTGCCGGACCGGGCCTGCCAGCGCGTCCAGATCACCCCGCAGGGTGATCATCCCGTGCAAGCCCGCCTCGCGGACAGTGACCAGTCCCTTGAATTCAGCCTGCGCCAGTGCGCTGTTCCGCATCTCAGACATTCTGCCTCTCTCCGTCCTTGTCGATCAGCACAGGATCCACGATCCGCGCCTTGATGATCCTGTCTTTGGGACCTGCGAACTCCAGCACCTCGCCCATCCGCTCTGGCCCGCGCGCCACCAGCCCCATGGCGATTCCGCGCCCCAGATTGGCCGAGAAATAGGTCGAGGTCACACGCCCTTCGGTATGCGCCTGATGGTTGAGGTTGCGCCCCCCCGGCACTGCCAGCGCGCCATGCGGCAGCACTGACCCGTCCAGCGTTTCCAGCCCGACCAGTTTCCAGCGCGCGGGGTCGGTCATGGCGGGACGCTCCATCCCGCGTTTGCCAAGGAAATCTTCTTTCTTCTTGCTGATCGCCCAGTTCAGGCCAAGGTCCTGCGGGATGACGGTGCCATCGGTCTCGTCCCCGATCATGATAAAGCCCTTTTCGGCGCGCAGGATATGCAGGGCCTCGGTGCCATAGGGCATGACGCCCAGATCGGCCCCTTCCGCCATCAGCCGGTCCCAGAACGCGGCCCCCTGCGATGCAGGCACGGCAATCTCGAAACTCAACTCGCCCGAAAAGCTGATGCGGAACACCCGCGCATTGAAACCGCCCAGTGTCCCCTCGGCCCATTCCATGAATTTCAGTGCATCGCGCGAGAGGTCCATTCCACCCAGACGGTCCAGCAGGACGCGCGCTTTGGGGCCGACAACGGCGATCTGTGCGAATTGCTCGGTCAGATTGACCGTGTGCACCTGCCAGTCCCACCATTCGCATTGCAGCCAGTCTTCCATCCATGCGTGGATGTGATCCGCCCCGCCGCTGGTGGTGTGCACAAGGAAAGACTGCGCGTCGATCCGCGCCGCGACCCCGTCATCCATCAGAAAGCCGTTTTCGTTGCACATCAGCCCATAGCGGCATTTGCCGGGCTTCAGCGTGCTCATCATGTTGGTGTAAAGCATGTCCATGAAGCGCGGCGCATCGGGGCCCGAGACAAGGATCTTGCCCAGGGTCGAGGCATCCAGCAGCCCGACCGCCTCGCGCGTGTTCCTGACCTCGCGGTTGACAGCATCCTGCCGCGACTCGCCCGCGCGCCTGTAGGTATAGGGCCTGCGCCATTGACCAACAGGTTCCCAATCGGCACCATTTGCATCGTGCCAATCGTGGATCGGCGTGCGGCGCAAGGGCTGGAACACGGACCCGACCGCACCACCGGCAATCGCCCCAATCGAAATGGGCGTATAGGGGGGGCGGAATGTGGTCGTGCCCGTCGCGGGGATGGGTTGGCCCAATGCATCAGAAAGCACCGCGAGGCCATTGATATTGCTGAGCTTACCTTGATCCGTCGCCATGCCGAGGGTGGTGTAGCGCTTGGTATGCTCGACCGACTGGAACCCTTCACGCGCCGCAAGCTGCACATCCGAGACTTTCACATCGTTCTGGAAATCCAGCCACATCTTCATGCGCAGATCGTATTCTGCAGCGCGCGGCATGATCCAGACAGGCTCCATCGGGGCCATGTCGGGCGTACTGTCCTGTGCCGCGGGGGCGGGCTTGGCCCCGGCGCGGACCGCCTGCGCGGCAGACAGCCCGGCGGCATGGGCGTCGGACAGGACAGGCCCCAACTGGCCATTCGCCGCCCCACAGGCGCGCACGAAGCCTGCGCCATCTTGACCAAGTGGCGGGCGCGCAGGGTCGGGGCGGAAGAAATGGTCCGCCGTGTCCCAGATCAGCTTGCCTCCGCAATGCGACCACAGATGCACAACCGGCGACCAGCCACCCGACATTGCGACGGCGTCACAATCTAGTTTTTCGTCAAAGGCCACACCACGGCTGTCAATCGCACAGATCTCGACGCCCTTGACGCGCTTGCGACCCTTGACCTTGCGGATGCCACTGCCGGGAATGATGCGGATGCCCGCGGCGCGCGCGGCCTCGGGCAGGGCACCGGTCACCTCGGCGCGGGCATCGACAATCGCGGGCACGCCCACGCCTGCGCGACGC
>SKRW01000335.1 GCA_007118295.1 Paracoccaceae bacterium
CCAGCCGCGCGCCGGAATGCGAGATGTAGTCGGTCGCAACAACCAGCAGGTCATCGAAATGCGCCGGGGCCAGATAATCCGCGACCAGCCGGCGCACGGCAAACACACCCGCGCCCGCCGCCTTCATCGCGGCCTGATCCAGCCCCAGATCGCGCACCCACTCGCTACGCGCGCGTTCAATGAATTTCAGGTAATTGGCGTAATAGACAATGCCCGCGAGGTCGGTATCCTCATAGTAAACGCGGATTTGGTGGGTGTGGGTCATTGCAACTCCCCCATCCGCGCTGCCAATCTTAGCGCATGGGCGGGGTCCGTCGCCACCGCAGGCAGCACCGGGTCATAGGCCGCGCGGATCAGCGCGCCGATCTCGGGGCGCAGAATGACGCCCGCCTCTGTCACGGCCAGCGCAGAACGGTGGGTAAAGGCGGTGTCGGACCACAGCAGGATCACCTGCACCGCCTGTGACAGGGCGAGGGTTTCGGCCGGGACCGCGTCAAGGGCGGCATCCATGCGGATGAACACAAAGGCGGCCTTGATGGCCCCGCGATCGTCAAAGCGGAACACCCGGTACTGATTGGCATCCGCCGCTTTCAACCGCGCGACCAGTGGCACCAGCCCGTCAACCAGACGGTCGAGATTGGGCACCTCGGGCAGCTCATCCCAGTCCCGAAAGAAGAACACCATCAGGTTGACGCCCAGTTCGGGGTCGGTCTCGGCCATCTGGTGACCGGCCAGCGCCACCACAGCCTCGACCGCGCCCTTGATGGTCGAGAGGGTGGCCTCCTCGACGCCGAACACGACCGGCACGATGGGCCGCCCCCAGCGCGCGCAAAGATACTGACCATCCGAACGGGTAAACAGTCCCGCGATCATAGTGCTGTCCATGCGCGTTCCCATAGGCCAGGCATTCCCACAGCGCAAGCGGGCGCCGCGCTGCTGTGCCGGTTTCAGCGCTATGCGCTGGCAGGCGACCGGACAGGATCTGCGGATGCGGCGCAGGACGCCTGTGTGCCAAAGAATCGTAGTCTGAGATGCATATTTACGGCAACCAAAGGTTGTGTATTGGCGGCTTGCCTGTTCTGCGCTATATTTGCGTTATTCAGTTTGCAGTCCGCCCCTGTCTTTTGGGCGGAAACTGTGGTTGTATGCACGCAAATATTTAAGTGAGGTCGCCTGTTGTAACTTGTCCAACGTGTCTAACTGGTCCCGAGTCCGAGGCGCTTCATGATCTGGGAAAGTGGAGTGCATGGCGCAGCGACCATTGGATCTGGGCAAGTCAGGACCAGAGGGGCAGGACATCACCAGTCGTCTGCACGAGATTTGCGAAAGTCTCGGGTTCGAGCACGCCTGTTATGCCAGCAATACCCCTATCAATGGTGAACTGATCGGCTTTGCGACCTATCCGGAAGACTGGCGCGAGCACTACCTTGCCAAGGGTTACCACCTGCGCGATCCGACCCTGACGCGGGCCATCCATGCCGTTGCACCTGTAGACTGGTCGCGGTTGCGCGACACGCAGGGCTATGCTGAAGTGTTCCGTGATGCGGCCGATTTCGCGATTCCGGAAACGGGCCTCAGTGTTCCGATCCGGGGTGCGTTCGGGGATCGTGGCGTGCTGACACTGGCGCGCACCTGTTCGCCCGCGGAATGGGCGTCGCAGAAGCGCGCGATCATGCAGCAGGTCCAGCTTCTGGCGTCTCAACTCCATGATGATGTATTGCGCAGCGGGCAGGTCCTGCAACGCATCCGTCAGCCAAATCTGTCATCGCGCGAGAAGGAAGTCCTGCAATGGGTCGCAGCTGGCAAGTCGCAGCAGGACATTGCCGATATCCTGAACCTCTCGAACCGAACGGTCGAGGTGCATCTGCGTTCGGCGCGCGAAAAGCTTGGCGCGCTGAACACGGCACAGGCGGTTGGCCGCGCCATCGGATTGCGGATGATCTACCCGATCTGACGTGCGTGTCACCCGTTGGCACCAATACCCTGAGACTACGGGATTTCCACAGTTCCGGCCACACCAGCGCCATGATTGAATGAGGCAACTCATACAGTATTGGAGCTGAGTCCAATGATCCTGATCGTTGATGCACTGAACAGGCACGAATATGCCGATATCCTGAATGACATGTATCGCCTGCGGGCGCGCGTTTTTGGCGACCGTCTCGGGTGGGATGTCGACATAGTGGACGGAATGGAGCGGGATTCGTTCGACGATCTCGATCCGGCCTATATTATCGGACTGGACGAAGAGGGGCATGTCATCTCTTGCGTCCGGGCCTTGCAGACCCTCGGGCCGCATATGCTGTCGGACGTGTTCTCGGACATCCTTGATGGTGAACCGCCGCTGCGCTCGGCCACAATCTGGGAAGCCACGCGTTTCTGTGTGGATACCGAGAGGCTGGGCAAGGGGCGCGGGACCGGCACGATTGCACATGCGACCTGCGAGTTGAACATTGGTGCGCTGGAATATGCCATTGAATCAGGGATCACGGATGTCATTGCCGTGGTGGACCCCCGCATGGACCGGGTGTTGCGCATGTCAGGCAACGGGGCCTATGATTATCTGGGCAAGACAGTGGCGATGGGCAAGGTTCATGCGCTCGCAGGTCTGCTGGACTGCACCGAAGAGCGGCTGGCGCGGGTCCGCGAATTTGCCGCAATCACGGGACCGGTCCTTGTGGACGAGGCGGAATTCCGTGCCCGGCGCGCGCGACAGGCTGCAAAGGCTGCACAAACTGCACAGGCCCAGGCGGCAATGGCCGCACAGGCCGATGCGGCAATGGCCGAGTATTTCATCCGTCAGATCGATGCGGCCAGCAGCCCCGAAGAACTGGCGGCTGTCCTGTCGCTTGCCGATACGGTGCTGGGGCCGGTCCGCGGCGCTGGTCCGGCCGGTCAGGATGGCCCGAGGGCGCACCCGCACATGCCGTCGGTTGCGCACCGCAACTGAGTTGCGCTCAGGATGCGCTCGGGGTGGGGGTGACCTGCCCGGCATCCAGTCGCACAACCCTGTCCATGCGGCGCGCAAGCTCCAGATTGTGGGTCGCGATCAGGGCTGACAGCCCGGTGTCGCGCACAAGGGCCATCAACGCGGCAAAAACCTGATCCGAGGTTTCCGGGTCCAGATTTCCGGTCGGTTCATCGGCCAGCAGCAGGCTGGGGCCGTTGGCCAGCGCCCGGCAAAAGGCCACGCGCTGTTGCTCGCCCCCCGACAGCGCTGCCGGGCGGTGATCGGCCCGCGCGCCGACGCCGACCCGCTCCAGCAGATCGCGCGCGCGCGCCTCTGCCGTGCGTTGCGGCACGGCATTGGCCAATTGTGGCAGCACGACATTCTCCAGCGCGCTGAATTCGGGCAGGAGATGGTGAAACTGGTAGATGAACCCCACCTGACCCCGCCGTGCCGCCGTGCGTGCCCGGTCCCCCAGTCGCGTCATGTCAGCCCCGTTGATCACCACAGCCCCGGTATCGGGCGTGTCCAGCAGCCCCGCGATATGCAGCAGCGTCGATTTCCCCGCGCCCGACGGGGCAACCAGTGCCACCACTTCGCCCCGGTCCAGCGTCAGCGACGCGTTGCGCAGGACCTGCACCTCGTTGGGTTTGCCTGCATTATAGGTCTTGCTGATATCATGCAGTGACAATGCCCGCTCATTCATAGCGCAGCGCCTCCACCGGATTCATGCGGGCTGCGCGCCGTGCCGGAAAAATCGTCACCACAAAGGACAGCGTCAGCGACAGCCCGACGGCCTTGAGCACGTCTTCCAGCCGCAATTCGGCGGGCAGGTTGTAGATGCCCCGGATCGACGGGTCCCAGACCCCCCCGCCAGATAGATAGTTCACGGCGCTGAAGATCGTGTCGATATAGATCGCGAACAGGCACCCGAGGATCACGCCAGCAATCGTGCCCAGCACGCCGACGCTTGCCCCGCAGATGAAGAACACGCGCAGTACCGACCCTTCGCTCAGGCCCATCGTGCGCAGGATGCCGATATCGCGGCCCTTGTTCTTGACCAGCATGATCAGCCCGGAAATGATGTTCATCGCCGCGATCAGCACAAGGATCGACAGGATCACGAACATCACGTTATCCTCGACATCCAGCGCGCGCAGAAAGGCCCCCGCACTGTCGCGCCATGTCCACAGCATAGCGCGCTCGCCACCGGCGCGCAAAAGGTCTGTGCGCATCCCGTCGATCTGGTCAGGGTTGATGACCATGACCTCCATCTCGTCGGCCACGCCATCGCGGTTGAAATAGACCTGCGCCTCGTCAAACGGCATGTAGAGCCGCGTTCGGTCGATGTCATAGCGCCCGGCCGTGAAGATATAGACCACCTCATAGGCCGAAATGCGCGGACTGGTGCCAAAGGCGGTGCGCGCGCCGTCGGGCGAGATGACACGGATCGAGTCGCCCAGACCCACATTCAACTCGCGCGCCACGCCCGAACCGATCGCGATCCCTTCGGAAAAGCGGTCGATATCGCCCAGAGCATGTTCGGGGTCGGCCACGCGGGGGATGGTCAGCAGGTTCTCATGGCTGATGCCGAACACCTCGACACCCGTATTGCGTCCATGCGCCGAGGCCATGACCTGCCCCTTGATCAGGGGGGCCACACGCGTCACGCCCCGCACGGCGGCCAGCCGTTCGGCCATTTCCTCGTAGTCCTCGATCACGCGGCTGGTGCGACCGGACTCGTCCACATGCACCGAGGAATAGACGGTGACATGCGCATTCGCGCCAAGGATGGTATCCACGAATTCCGCCCGGAACCCCGACCGCACCGAAAGCGTGGCGATCAGCGCAAACACCGCCAGCATGATCCCCAGAAACGAGATGATCGTCATCACGCTGACACCACCTTCGGCGCGGCGCGCGCGCAGGTAGCGCCATGCGATCATCCATTCGAACGCAGCGAAAGGGGGCGTGTGGCCAGTCATGGGTCAGTCCTGCTCGGGCTTTGCGCGCAACCTCATCAGAATGGGCCGCAAGGTCAAGCGCAAAGCGGGTCGCCAAACTCACTCCCGCGCGAGGGGTGGCGAATGGGATGGTGGGTGCACAGCACCCACCCTACGGGGAATTCGTCCGCTGCCCGTCCGCTGTCCGTGCGCTGCCGTCACTGTCCGTCGCGGGCGCGCAGTCGCCTAAAGCATCCCCGGCAGCACCTGATCGGGCGGGCGGTGGCCGTCGGCGAAGGTCTTGATGTTGAGGATCACCTTTTCGCCCATCTCGACCCGCCCTTCGAGCGTGGCCGAGCCCATATGCGGCAGCAGCACCACATTGGGCAATTCGCGCAGGCGCGGGTTGATCGCGTGCCCATGTTCGAACACGTCCAGCCCCGCACCCGCGATCTCGCCCGCGCGCAGTCCGCGGGTCAGGGCATTCTCGTCGATGACCTCGCCGCGCGAGGTATTGATGACCACGGCGCTGGGTTTCATCAGCTTGAGCCGTCGCGCGTTCAGTAGATGAAAGGTCGAGGGCGTGTGCGGGCAGTTGACCGAGATCACATCCATCCGCGCCACCATCTGATCGAGGCTTTCCCACCATGTCGCCTCCAGCGCCTCTTCGACATCGGGGCGCAGGCGGCGGCGGTTGTGGTAATGCACCTGCATGCCAAAGGCGCGCGCGCGCCGCGCCACGGCCTGCCCGATCCGGCCCATCCCGAGTATGCCCAGTCGCTTGCCACCGATCCGCGTGCCAAGATGCGTCATCGGCGACCAGCCCTGCCACTTGTCAGCCTGCATTTCGGCCAGACCCTGCGGGATATGGCGAGTGACCGCCAGCATCAGCGCCATCGTCATGTCCGCCGTGTCCTCGGTCACCACGCCCGGCGTATTCGACACCAGAATCCCGCGCTGGCGGGCCGATTGCACATCGATATGATCCACCCCCGCGCCATAATTCGCGATCAGTTTCAGCCGTGGCCCGGACTGGGCCAGCAGGCTGGAATCGATCTCGTCCGTGATTGTGGGCACCAGCACATCCGCCCGGCGCATCGCATCGGCCAGATCGTCGCGCGACAGTGGCGTGTCGATATCGCGCAATTCGACATCGAACAATTCCTTGAGCCGCGTCTCGACCACATCGGGCAAGCGTCGCGTCACGACAACACTCAGTCGGGAATTGGGCATGGGCGCGTCTCACCTCTTTGCAATGCTGGCACTTTGGGGCAAAGTGCCAGCACTCGCGGTGATCTACAAGCGACTTGTGGACCAGATGCGGGACAGGCAAGCACAGCAGACAGGGATCCCGGGGCAAACCGGGACGGGCAGTCAAATGAGTATCACACGATTTCTGGGCGTGGCACTGGCCGCAGCCCTGATGACCGGACCAGTGGCCGCGCAGGTGGCCGACCGTGGCCCCGTGACCAACCTTCCGATCCCCCGCTATGTGTCGCTGAAGGCGAACGAAGGCAATGCCCGGCGCGGGCCGGACCCGTCGCACCGGATCGACTGGGTCTACACGCGGCGCGACATCCCGCTGCGCGTCACGGCCGAGTTCGAGCATTGGCGGCGGGTCGAGGATATCGACGGCAAAGGCGGCTGGATGCATTATGCGCTTCTCTCGGGGATACGCACGGCACTGGTGCAATCGGACATGGTGCAACTGCACCAGCGCCCCGACCGGCTGAGCGCGCCCACGGCGCTGCTGGAGCGCGGCGTGATCGCGCGGGTTCGGCAATGTCAGGTCGAGTGGTGCCGTCTGGAAGTGGACGGCGCGCGCGGCTGGACCGAAAAACGCCATCTCTGGGGGGTCGAGGCCGAGGACCAGTTCGACTGAGTGCCTTGCCGCGTCACTCTATCTGATAGGGCAGCAGCGCCCGATGGTCATGGTCGATATGCAGCCGCCGTTCCAGCGGCGGCAC
>SKRW01000192.1 GCA_007118295.1 Paracoccaceae bacterium
GCGCAGGCAGTGCCGGGGCCATTGTTCACCTTCGCGGCCTATCTGGGGGCCGTGCTGGGGCCAGCGCCGAATGGTATTGCTGGCGCGACATTGGCTTTAGGGGCCATCTTCCTGCCGGGCTTTCTATTATTGGTCGGCGTTATGCCGTTCTGGGACCGGTTCCGCGCCATGGCACCTGCGCAATCGTTGATGCAAGGCGCGAATGCGGCTGTAGTGGGTATTTTGGGCGCGGCGCTCTATTCGCCCGTATTCACCAGCGCCATCACTGACATGCGCGACTTCGCGCTGGCGCTGGTGTGCTTCGTGGCGCTGATGGCTTGGAAAGCCCCGCCTTGGGCCGTCGTTATCGTGGCGGCATTGGGCGGGGTTGGGCTGGCGGTTCTGAGCTGACCTAGCTGCACCCGTTATGCAACTTCCACATCTCTTCATGCCCGATCGCCACGGCAAAGGCGGGGGGCGTGCAATCGCGCTCGCCCGAGGCCAGATCAATCGCGCCCGGCATGCGCGGCGCGGGCAATGCAGCCAGTTGCGGAACGGCCAGAGCGACAATGACCCCAACCGCAACCACGGCACCAAGCTGGCCCATGCCGATCCTCTGGATAGGCTCGCGCGTGCGGATTTCGCACACACCACCGGGGCAATGCTGCGCCTGACCGGGCCAGATGGCGTTATAAATCTTGCAGCCCACACAAATGCCGAAAGCCGTTTCAAAGAATAACAGGATGATACAGGTCAGACAGCCGAGAATGGCCACCGGCCCCGCCTGATTAAGCCCGATCACCCAGACAGACATGACCACGGCAATCCCCAGCCCCAGCGCCCATGCAAAGCGCTTTTGCGGCGCGCCGGTATATTCGGGCACCTGCCCGCGCACCATGAAACGCCCCAGTACAAGGCTGGGCGCATAGCGTGGGCTGACCAGAACCCGCAGCGCGAAATCCAGCCCGAAGGCCAGAATGGCGATGCGCGTCAAGGTGAACTCGCCCGTCAAAAATGTGGTCATGAAGGCGATCAGGCCGAAAAACAGCAATATCCCCGCGCCTGCGCGGGCCTCGCGTTCATTCAGCACCTTTACGGAATAGTCGGGATGGATTTCGCCAAAGCCAAGCAAGGTCATGTCAAGCAGGTCCGATCATGGGAATGAAAACATTCAAACGAACGAATATCACGTTTCCGTCGCGCGGTGCAGGGATTTCATGCAGCTTCGGCGGTCGCGGATGGCGTTGGTGATGGGCAGGTTTCTACACCCGGATTGAACACCCACCCTCTCCGGCAGAAGCGCGGTCATTCGCGGTCTGTCCCGCGGTCCAGCGCCCCGCCACTGGCCGGGCCGCGCAGGGGTTGGATCAGCATCCGGTCCAGCCACAGATCGCGCGGGGTGCGGAATTGCTCGATCCCGATGGTCATGCCCTCATGCCCTGCTTTCGGTTGTGCGCGATATGTGCCGAGCAGCCTGTCCCACCATGGCAGGTTGAACCCGAAATTGCTGTTCGTCTCGACCGGCACGACGGAATGATGCACGCGGTGCATGTCGGGCGTCACAACCACCCAGCGCAGCACACGGTCCACGCCTTTGGGCAGGCGAATATTGGCGTGATTGAACATCGCGGTCGCGTTCAGCAGCACCTCGAAGATCAGAACCGCCACCGCAGGCGCGCCAAGGGCCGCGACCACAGCCAGCTTGATGACCATCGACAGCAGGATTTCGATAGGATGGAACCGCAGGCCGGTGGTGACGTCAAATTCCAGATCGGCATGGTGCATCCGGTGCAACCGCCACAGCGCCGGCACTGCGTGAAACATGACATGCGACAGGTAGATCACCAGATCAAGCACGATGATCGAGATCAGCACCATCAGCCAGAAGGGCAGATCAAACAGCGAAAGAAGCCCCCAGCCGCGTTCTTCCGCCACCAGCGCCAGCCCGACCGCAAGAATGGGAAAGCTCAGGCGCAGGATGATCGTGTCCAGCACCACGAGGCCCAGATTATTCGTCCAGCGGATCACGCGGGGGATTTCCTGCCGTCTGCACGGTGCCGCAAGTTCCCACAGCGCCATGCCGACCAGCACCGATAGAAAGGCCGACAGTCGCAGCGCGGGTTCCTGCGCAAGGATCGTGTCAAACATGGGCGCTGCACCTTCGGACTTGCGGACAAAGCAGGAATTGCTATCATTCAATTAAGCACTTGAATGATATAATCTCAGGAACAACGCGATGTCAATCAGCCCCAAAGCTGCCCTTCTGGACGAATATGCACTCGTCGCGCGTGCGCTGTCGGCCCCGGCACGGCTGATGTTGCTGGAACAACTCGCGCAAGGTCCCCGCGGGGTCGAAGGTTTGGCCGACAAGACCGGCCTGAGCATTGCGAATACGTCGCAGCACCTGCAGACCCTGCGCCGCGCCGGGCTGGTCACCAGCCGCCGCGACGGCAAGGCCGTGATCTATACCTTGAGTGACGCAAAGGCACTGGCACTGATGGACCTGCTGCGGGTTGTGGCAGAGCGTAACCTTGCACAGGTCGAGAAGATTCTGCACGGCTTGTCTGACGGCGCAGACGCGCCCGAACCTGTCAGCCGCGATGATCTGGCCGCGCGCATTGCCGAAGGGTCAGTCACGATCCTTGATGTCCGGCCTGCGGATGAGTTCGAGGCGGGCCACATCCCCGGCGCTCAGAATGTCGCGCTGCCAGAACTGGACCGCATCTCCTCGAACCTGCAACCGGGTGCCGAGATCATCGCCTATTGTCGCGGCCCTTATTGCATCTACGCGCATCAGGCCGTCGCCGCCTTGCGCAAGCTAGGTCTCAATGCGCGCAGGCTGGAGGGCGGTTTGCCGGAATGGCGTGCGGAAGGCCGGCGGGTCGTCACAGCGTGACCTTGGTCAGGGTGTCCCGGAGTTCTGCCCGCTATTGCGACTCTACAATCAGAAAAACCCGCGCTGGCCCGTGGGGGGCAGCTATGCAATGGGGCTGGTCGGCACGGTAGCGCGCAGTGTCATTCGGGCCAAGATCGCAGGCATCCGCACCCGCGCGGAGCGCGACCGCCCCTTCCAGAACCGTCACCTGTTCGCGCGTGCCTGCCCCATGCGGATTGCTGTCCAATGCGCCCCCGGCCTCCAGGCGGATGTCATAGACTTCCAGCCGTCCGGCCTGATCGGGGGGGGACAGGATCGTGATCTGGCACCCCTGCCCGTGGCCTGCGATGCGCGGGGCCTGTGCCGCCGAGATGACCTCGATCACCGGCGCATCTGGCGCGTCCAGCAGCCCCGCAAAATCGACCTGCAGCGCGCGTGTCAGGTTCCACAAGGTCGCGACCGTGGGCGAGGATTCGCCGCGTTCGATCTGGCTGACCATCGACCGGCTGACACCCGACAGTTTTGCCACCGCATCCAGCGACAGCCCCTGCCGCTGCCGCGCCTCTTTCAGGCGGGCAGGCAAACGGCTGAGGATCTGATCGGCGGAGATGTCCTGCATTCTTTCAGCCATTCCCGATGACGCGGACCAAGTCAACGTCGAAGCCTGCCAGAACGCCCGAAATCCGCGCAGAAGTCACGTCGCGAATGTAGCCCAGATGCGATGCTGCCAGCCTGCGCATCCGCGCGCAGATGCGGCATGGCAAGCGCGCGCCTTGCCGGTGCGTTCATGCACAACAACCTCATGCACAAGAACCTCAAGCACAGGGCAGAACGGCCTCGAAACTTGCGCCGTCGCCCAGCGCGGACCGGATAACCAGCCGACCGCGATGTCGGCTGAGGATGTGCTTGACGATGGCAAGGCCAAGCCCGGTGCCACCTGAATCGCGCGACCGCGCCTTGTCGACGCGATAGAACCGCTCGGTCAGACGTGGAATATAGACCGGGTCGATGCCCTCGCCGAAATCACGGATGCTGACGCGCAGCACGGCCCCGTCGAAACCGGGCAGTGACGCCATCCTGCGCGCAACAATCTGAATGCGCCCGCCGCTGCCACCATATTTCAGACCATTCTCGACCAGATTGTGAAACACCTGCACAAGCTGGTCATAATCCCCCGGAATCTCGGGCAGATCTGCTGGCACGTCATAGTCCACGGTCACATTTGCCGCCTCGATCTGAGGGCGCAGTGCGGCCAGCGTGGCCTTGAGCACCATATCAATCGCAACAGGTGTGCGGGGGCGGATTTTTTCGACAGTTTCAACCCTGCTGAGCGAGAGCAGGTCTGCCACAAGGCCGCTCATCCGCGCCGCCTGTTCAGACATGATCCCCAGAAATTCCGCGCGGGCGACAGGATCTTCGCCCGCTGGTCCCTGCAGCGTTTCGATAAAGCCCGCCAGAACCGTCAGCGGCGACCGCAATTCATGGCTGACATTGGCCACGAAATCGCGCCTCTGAGCCTCTGCCGCCTCGATATCCGAGATATCGGACAAGGACAGGACGATGGTCCCGGCTTCCGTCGCACGCGCAACCACGCGCCAGATCGCTTCGCGACTGGCGGAACTGAACACACAGGTCGCGCTGCCCTCGGCCATGCCCCCAAGCACACGTTCCAGCATCGCGGCAACATCGGGCTGCCGCAAATGGGCGCGGATCTGCGCACCGGAAATGCGCGCGCCAAAAAGCTCGACGGCCGAGGGATTCGCGACCTTTACGAATCCATCCCTGTCCACCAGCAATACTGGCTGGGGAAATGCTGAAATCAGTGCGGCAATGACCGCGTTCTGCATGAACCTGTCATCCAAACCGGCCGGTCACGTAGTCATTCGTGCGCGACTTCTGCGGATTGGTAAAGATCGTGTCCGTGTCGCCATATTCAATCAGCCGCCCCAGATACATGAAGGCAGTGTTGTCCGACACCCGCGCGGCCTGCGCCATCGAATGCGTGACCATGACGATGGAATAGGTGCCCTTCAGCTCCTCGATCAACTCTTCGATCCGGGCTGTTGCAATCGGATCGAGCGCCGAACAGGGCTCATCCATCAGCAGCACTTCGGGGTCCGAGGCGACCGCACGCGCAATGCACAGGCGCTGTTGCTGCCCACCCGACAGGCCCAGCGCGCTTTCGTTCAGGCGGTCCTTGACCTCTTTCCACAGGGCCGCCTGTTGCAGCGCATGTTCGACCGTTTCATCGAGGATGGACTTCTTGGTGACCCCGTCCACCCGCAGCGGATAGGTGATGTTGTCATAGATCGACATCGCAAAGGGGTTGGGTTTCTGGAACACCATTCCCATGCGTTTGCGCAGGGCGATCACGTCCACACCCTTTGCGTAGATGTCGAACCCGTCCACACTGATCTGGCCCTCGATCCGCAACCCGTCCACAAGGTCGTTCATCCGGTTCAGACAGCGCAGCAACGTGGACTTGCCACAGCCCGACGGGCCAATCAGCGCCGTGACCTGCCCTTTCTGGATTTCGAGGTTGTTGTCATACAGCGCCTGCGCGTCGCCATACCACAGGTTGAAATCCCTGATATCCAGCGCCGGGCCTTCTGGGCTTTTCCTGACGTGATAGGCGGTCGGTTCGAATTCTATCGTGTCGTTCATGTCATTAGCCTCAGAACTGGCCGGTTGCGTATTTGCGCTTCAGGCGGTTGCGAACGATGATGGCAGTGGCATTCATTGTGACAATCAGCGCCAGCAGCAGCAATGTGGTGACAAAGACCATCGGCTTGCCCGCTTCCGAATTGCGCGACTGGAACCCAACGTCAAAGATATGGAAGCCCAGATGCATGAAGCTGCGATCAAGGTGAATAAAGGGGTAGAACGTGTCGATGGGCAGGGCGGGGGCAAGTTTCACCACGCCCACCAGCATCAGCGGCGCCACTTCACCCGCGCCGCGTGCCATCGCAAGGATCATGCCGGTCATGATGCCCGGCAGCGCCTTGGGCAAAACCACATAGCGGATCGTCTGCCATTTTGACGCGCCGCAGGCCAAAGACCCTTCGCGCATCGAGCGCGGCACCGCAGACAGCGCTTCTTCGGTGGCCACAATCACCACAGGCACGGTCAGCAGCGCCAGCGTCAATGACGCCCAGAGAATGCCGCCCTTGCCAAAAGTCGGGTTGGGCAGGTTTTCGGGATAGAAGAGTTGGTCAATCGTGCCGCCCATCGTGTAGGCGAAGAAGCCCAGACCGAAGACGCCGTAAACAATCGACGGCACACCGGCCAGATTGTTGACCGATATGCGAACAATCGAGGTGATGCGCCCCTGTTTCGCATATTCGCGCAGATACAGCGCCGTGATGACACCAAACGGGGCCACGAAAACCACCATGAGCATGGTCATCGCGACAGTGCCAAAGATCGCGGGCAACACGCCACCTTGCGTATTTGCCTCGCGCGGTTCAGCCGAGACAAACTCCCACCAGCGCGAGAAATAGATCCCCAGCTTGTCGGCAAAACTGATGGTATTCGCCGGGAAATAGCGCACAATCTGGCTGATTTCAGGGCTGATCTGACGCCCGCCGACTTCTTCCAGCGTCACCGTGAAGCGGCGGTCATTGGCGCGAATCTCATTGACGCGCGCCTGCAATTCCTGAAACTCCGCCTGCAATTCGGCAATCCGGGCCTGCGACTCGGCCACTGTTGCCGCTGCGGCCTCTTCGCCCTGACGCAAGGTTGCGCGGCGCTGGTTCAACCGTTCACGCTCGATCTGGTAGTTCAGCCCACCAATTTCGCGGCGCTCAAGGTTGCGAATTTCCGTGAAACGCTGGCGCGCGTCGCGCTGTTCGCGTCGCAGCACCGCCGGGTTATAGTCCATTTCCTGACCGTCAATGGTCATGCTGGCAATGCGGCCCACAAAGACGCCCCATGTCTGGCGCTCGAAATAGTAGAAATCGTCGGGCTGGGTGACATTGGCGGTCTCGAAATCC
>SKRW01000062.1 GCA_007118295.1 Paracoccaceae bacterium
ACGTCGGTGTTCAGGTCTTTCAGCAAGCGCCCATGCCTGCGCACTTCGGTCAGCACGTCGCCAAAGGTCAGCAGGCCGCGCGCCTTGAGCATAGGTATCAGCTTGAGGAACGCATCTGCCGTCGCGACAGTGTCACCGATGGCCGTGTGCCGGGCCTCTTCCGGGATGGTGATGCCAAGCCGGGCCGTCAGCGCATCCAGCGAGTGCTGTTCCAGTTGCCCGTAAACCACTGCAGACAGCAGCACAGTATCAAGCACCGGATGATCGAAGCGCACACCGATGCCCTTTTCGTGGCGGCGCAGGAATTCCATGTCAAAGGGGGCGTTATGGGCGATCAGCACCGCGCCGCGCGCAAACGCGTGAAAGCCCTTGCCAGCCTCGGCCATGGTGGGGGCGCCCTTGACCATGTCCTCGGTGATGCCATGCACATCGGTCGAGCTTTGCGGTATGCTGCGCTTGGGATCAACCAGCGTGTCGAACACCTCGCGCCGCACGCGGCGGCCATTGACGATGCGCACAGCGGCAATCTGCACGATCTCGTCACTTGAGGGCGTGAGACCTGTGGTTTCGGTGTCGAACACCACATAGGTCAGATCTTCAAGGCGGCTTTCCAGCACGCCTGCGTTGCGTTCCTTTGACAGCAACTCGAAATCATAGACCACTTCACGCTGGATCGGGGTGGGGCGGCGGGTGGCGCGGCGGGCATTGGGAATGGGCAACCGCACCGCACTGGTGCCATCGGAAAGCACCTCTGTCCAGGCCTCGGTCGCGTGGGCGTTCAGCACGGCGCGGGGGGTCAGGTCGGGTGTGTCGGGGTCGATGGGCTGAGCAAGCCAAGTGTCGAATTCGCCAACTGGCAGTGCAGGCCCCTGCCAGACCAGATCAAGGATCGCGCCGGGGCCGTCTTCTTCGGTCAGGCGCAGCGTGAAGCCTTGCGCGTGGTCCGTCTGCGCCAGCCGGTCCCCCAGCCAGCGGAACAGAAGCGCCAACTCGAACCCGTCGCAGGTCAGCATCAGTTCCGGGCCTTCGGTGACAAGTTTCAGGCCCAGCGTGTCGAATTGTGCACTGATGCCGTCCATCAGGTCGCGCGAGCGGATCTGGGCCTGCGGGCGCCAGTCGCTGCGCCCTTCGTCATAGCGCTTGCCCAGTTCGGTTATGGCAGCAGTCAGCGAGTGGACCTCGGACAGCATCGCATCGGTCAGGTCAGAGGATTGCGCCATTTCGGCATCCTCGGAAATAACACCTATGACCGTCTGCAGATTGGCGGCGGGTCGACGCACCCGGTCGAAGACCTCGGCCAGAAGCCCTTCGCGCGCGGCATGGGTGGCCAGATCGGCGGTCACGTCGCGCAGGGTCAGAACGAAGCCGGGGCGGCGGTTGTGGTCGGTACGGCGCAGCACACGCATCCGTCCCTGCAACAGTCGGCCAGTGCTGGTCGTGGCGCAGATCAGATCAGACGCGGCCTCGGGGTCGTCAAGCTGGCTGAGGCGTTCATAGGCGTGGCGCACAGGGCCTTCGCGCAGGTAGTCCAGCAGGTTGCGATCCAGTCCCGGCGCGCCCCCCGCTTCCAGTGTGGTGACGGCCTGACCGTTATAGAACACAAGCTGATAATCCGCCGTACACAGCAGCACGGCAACCGGCACATCGGCCAGCAGCTTTTCCAGCCGCGCCTTTTCCGACGACAGGCGCGAGGTTTCGCGCGCCACGGATTCAGCCAGTGCCGAGCGGGTCTGCGCCAGAGAGCGGGTGATTTCAGCGGCAGCCGGTGCCAGATCGCCCAGATACTTGGCATGCTCGCGCTCTGCCTGAATGTCATCGCCCACGTCATTATGCGCGCGGGTGCGGATGGCATTGGCCAGACGGTCGATGGCGCGGGCCACATTGGCGTCGAACAGATACCAGATGCCCGTCACCAGAAACAGGATCAGGAACCCGCCCATCAGCCCCGCCTGCGCCATCGCATCCGCGAGCCCCGGCACGTCAGAGCGTACCAGCACCACCCATCCGCCCGCGACCATGGCCGCGATGGCACCAATCGCCAGCAACGCGAAGAACAACAGGACACGCAGGCGCAAGCTCAGGCGATCAAGCATCGGCTATGCCTATCGCCGGGGTGCCGCGCGGGGTAGACAGGAACCGCCGGACCTCTTCGCGCAGTTCCTTCAACTCGAACGGCTTGGAAATGAACCCGTCCGCCCCCATCGCAAGCCCCTTGCGCCGTTCCATGGCCGACCCGCGCGCGGTCATCATCAGGATGCGCACGTCATTGCAACTGGGGTCCGCGCGCACGGACTGGCAAATCTCATAGCCCGAAACCTCGGGCAGCATGACATCGAGCAGCACCAGATCGGGTTTGCGCTCGCGGATCATCTCGACCGCGCCCGCGCCAGTGGCCAGCCGCGTTTGCGCGTAGCCTTCGCGCGTCAGCAAATAGTTGAGGGCAATGGCGATATTGTCCTCATCCTCCACCACGAGTATTTCAGCTTTCCTCGCCTTGTCCTCCATGTGCTCCTCCTTCACATGCAACTCTCAGAAACGGATCCTGCGGGCCAAGCTGGTACCATTCGGCATCTTGCGGCACGCCGTCCTCATCCAGCCTTGTGCGCTCGGTCAGATCCGCGCGGCGCGCGTTGGCACAGTCAAACATTGACTTGAAACCCATCGTCAGCGCCCATCGTTCCTGCAGGATGACCCCGGTCAGGACCAGATCAGGGTTCTTGCTGTTCCGCTGGCGAACGCGGTTATCGACCGCGATCATCCGGTTTGTCAGCGGCACCGCATAGGTCCAGGGGCGCATCCATGACGAATGCGCGTTCTTGCTGACAACCACAATCTCTGGCGGCAAGCCTGCCTCGTAGCGGGGTGCCCATGAATATTCCAGATAGATGACCATCGCGAGCATCCCCGCCGCCACACCGGCCGGGGTCAGCCATTCGGGCAAGCGTTGCCTGCTGATGCGACGCAGGATCATGGCGGTCCCACCCCCGCCAAACCCTGCCACGATCACTGCCAGAAATTCCAACAACATGCGCGAAGACGCCCCTTATCCCAAAGTTCCGGCCAGTTGGCCGACAGCAGATTGCATTGTACGCACGACGACAAAGGCGTCGCGCAGGTGGCTGCGCTCGAAATCCGACAGATCGGATGGCGCAAGGAAGTTGTCGGGCTTGCGGCCCATGCGCACCAGACTGGCCTGATTTTCCAGCCGCAGATTGGCGATCAGGTCATAGGCCTCGACCAGATCGCGGGCCCCGGAAACCGAGATGATGCCCTGCTCTTCGGCGGCCAGCAGGCGCGCGCGCGTGTTGGCCGCTGAAATCCGACCGCGCAGCGCATAGACGCGCGCCAGATCGGTCACAGGCACGACACCGCCCAGTTTCATGTCCACATGGTTCTTGTATTCGCCCGAACGGATGGTGGCAAAGCTGCGCAACAGGCCAAGGGGCGGTGCATGCTTGATCGAGTTCGAGATCATATGCACCACGAAGATCGAGTTTTTTGACGCGGCAGCAAGGGTTTCGTCCTGCAGCGCGCGGAACAGGCTGACCTGTCCGCCAATGGGGCGCAAATCGAACATCACCGAGGCCAGCATCTGCGCCTCGGGCGATGGGGTGTTGATCCAGCCCTGAAAATACCGACGCCAGACGCGTGACGGCTGGCACCAGCGCGGGTTCGTGGCCATCATGTCGCCGGGGCAGTAGAAATAGCCCGCCGCGTTCAGCCCGTCAGACACGAAGCGTGCGATATCCGTGAAATAGGGCATGTCATCGGGCGTGACTGCATCGTCGATGATGATGCAATTATCCTGATCGCTGACGCCGGTCTGTTCCTGCCGCCCTTGCGACCCACATGCCGCCCACAGATAGGGCACAGGCGGGGGGCCGAATTTTTCCTCTGCCAGCTTCAGCAGCCGCCGGGTGACGGTATCGGCAATGTCGGTAATCAGGCGCGTCACCACTTCATGCGCATTATGCGCGCCCACAAGCTGCACCAGCAGTTGCGGGATACGCTCGGTCACATGGGCAAGGTCCTCATAGGTATCGGACACGGCCGCATCGCGCACCAGTTGCGCCGAACTGATCGCCTGAAAGCGCGTCAGGTCCGTCTGGGTGATCATGCCCAGAAGTTTGCCGTCCCGCACCACCGGCAGATGCCCGATGCGGTTTTCCAGCATCATGTGCAGAATGTCCGAGCCCAGCGATTGCGGTGACAGGGACAGCGGGTCCGGTGTCATGATTTCGGAAAGGGGTGTGTCGGGCGCGCGGCCTTCGGCCAGCACCCGGCCCGACAGGTCACGCGTCGTGACAATGCCCACCAGCTTTTCATCCTCGACCACTGGCACGCAGGAAAAGCGGTGTTCGCGCATCAACTTCGCCGCTTCCTGCGCGGTGGTCTGGGGCGTCACGCTCAGGGGTTTGCGCGCCATCAGATCGGCCACTTTCAGCGTGGCAAGATCATTCTGCCGCGCCGACTTGCCGCTTTGACCACGGCTGAAGAACCGCTCGAACGCCGGGAAATTCGCGATCAGGTGGCGCAGCTCATCGCCGGGCAGGCACAGGATCACGGCGTCAGATGTGGTGGTTGCAGTCGTTACCGCCAAGCCATCGCGCAGCAAGCCCCGCTCGCCAAACGAGTTTCGCGGGCTGAGCATGGAGACCAGTGCGCCATGCGAATCCGTGACCTCGATCGTGCCGGATTTGACCAGATAGACACCCGTAATCGGATCGCCAACAGTGTAGATAGCCGTGCCAGCGGGCACTTCCTTGCGGCTGAAGCAACTGGCGACACGCGCCAGCTCGTCCTGCGGCAGGGAATCGTAGGGGTGCACATTTTCCAGAAATTCCAGAACCTTGGGCGAAATGTCAGTCATGGGTCACTATCCTGATCTCACCGTCCCGGATTGAGCGGCCTGCCCCCGTAACACGGGGACAGGCCAATGTCGTTGCGCCAGATCAGTGAGCGACAGCGTCGCCTGCACCTTTCGGAACGCGGATCGATTCCACCAGTGCCTCGATCTCTTGCGGGACCGGAGCGGTCATCTTCATCACGATAAAGGCCGCGATGAAGTTCAGAGCCGCACCCACTGCACCGAAGCTCAGCGGCGAGATGCCGAACAGCCAGTTGTCAGGCGTGTTGGCCAGCATGTTGGTGCCCGGGATGAAGAACCAGCCCAGATAGGTGAAGATATACAACACCGTCGAAGCCAGACCCACGATCATGCCTGCAATCGCACCCGAAGAGTTCATCTTCTTCGAGAAGATGCCCATCATGATGGCCGGGAACAGCGATGCTGCCGCCAGACCAAAGGCCAGAGCCACCACCTGCGCCGCAAAGCCCGGCGGGTTGAGGCCCAGATAGGTTGCAAGCGCAATCGCAAAGGCCATCGAAATACGGGCAGCAAGCAGTTCGCCCTTTTCCGAAATGCCCGGATTGATCATAGACTTGATCAGATCGTGACTGACCGCTGACGAGATCGCCAGCAACAGACCTGCCGCCGTGGACAGTGCCGCCGCCAGACCACCAGCCGCAATCAGGCCAATCACCCAACCCGGAAGATTGGCGATCTCGGGGTTGGCAAGGACGAGGATGTCATTGTTGAACAACACCATTTCATTGCCTTCCCAGCCTTCTTCAATCGCACGCTGGGGTGGGTTTGCTTCGTTGTAGTACTGGATCAAGCCATCGCCATTCTTGTCCTCGAAGCGCAACAGACCTGTGCGTTCCCAGTTCAGCATCCAGTCAGGTTTCGCGTCAAAGGCAAGCGGTTCGCCTTGCACCCCTTCCGGATAGAGCGTGGTGATGATGTTCAGACGCGCCATGGCACCCACAGCCGGAGCAACCGTGTACAGCAGCGCGATGAACACGAGTGCCCAACCTGCCGAGGTCCGTGCATCTGCCACTTTCGGAACGGTGAAGAAGCGGATGATGACATGCGGCAGACCAGCAGTACCGATCATCAGCGACAGGGTGAACAGCACCATGTTGAAGGTTGATCCGTGATTGCCGGTATAGTCATTGAAGCCAAGTTCCATCAGCACTTCGTTCAGCGTCTGCAACAGAGGCTGACCGGATTCAGTGTGCGTCGAGAACAGACCCAGTTGCGGCAGCGGGTTGCCGGTCAGTTGCAGCGAGATGAAGACCGCCGGGATGGTATAGGCAACGATCAGAACGCAGTATTGCGCAAGCTGCGTGTAGGTGATGCCCTTCATGCCGCCCAGAACCGCATAGGCGAACACAACTGCCGATGCGATGAACAGACCTGTCGTGGCGTCCACTTCCAGAAAGCGCGAGAACGCAACCGCAGCGCCGGTCATCTGGCCGATAACGTAAGTGATCGACATGACCAGAAGCGAGATCACCGCCACCAGACGCGCGGTCTGGCTGTAGAAACGGTCACCGATGAAATCCGGCACTGTAAATCGGCCAAACTTGCGCAGATAGGGTGCAAGCAGCAGCGCCAGAATCACATAGCCGCCCGTCCAACCCATCAGGAAGGTCGAGTTGCCGTAACCGACAGCCGCAATAAGGCCGGCCATCGAGATGAAGCTCGCGGCCGACATCCAGTCGGCAGCGGTCGCTGCACCATTGACGATAGGGTTGACGCCACGCGA
The DNA here is from genome assembly GCA_007118295.1 of Paracoccaceae bacterium. GTDB lineage: Bacteria > Pseudomonadota > Alphaproteobacteria > Rhodobacterales > Rhodobacteraceae > Roseinatronobacter. Next base: position 6,612 of record SKRW01000062.1, read on the forward strand.
TGCCGCGTAGAAGTCAGCAGTCGAGCCGGCGCGCGCCCAGATCGCGATCCCGATATAGAGCGCGAAAGAACTGCCGACGAAGATAAGGTTGATTGCAAACTGACTCATGTCTCAGGTGCCCCTCACTCTTCCACGCCAAACTCGAGGTCGAGCCTGTTCATGTACCAGCGGTAATAAAAGACCAGCGCGATGAAGGTCAGCATTGACCCCTGCTGTGCGAACCAGAATCC
>SKRW01000189.1 GCA_007118295.1 Paracoccaceae bacterium
AACAGACCAGTTTGAAGTCCAAGCCAGCAATTTTCCTGCTCTGCCGTGTCACGCGGCGGCGGCGAGCATACGAACTTCGCCCCTTCCCAGTTTTCCCGCGAAAGGTCGTTGGCCTCAAGCACAAGATATTGAGGGCAGGTTTCGGCGGTAATGTTGACTTCGCGCGCGCGGACGCGGGCGATTTCGTCTATTGCGGCGCCGTTAGAGACGTGGACGATGACAATCGGAACGTCAGCGACTTCGGCGAGGGTAAGGGCGCGGTGGGTGGCCTCTCGTTCGGCGGCCACAGGCCGGGTCGTGGCGTGGGCGCGCGGCGCGAGATCTCCCGCATCCGTCGCGCGGGCCGCGAGGAATGCGATGACATCCTCATTCTCACAATGGACCATGATTTTTGCGCCGTGCCGCCGCGCGACGTCCATCGTCGCCAGTATCCCTGCATCGTCGAGGCGCATCGCCTCATAGCTCATGAACACCTTTACTGACCGCTGCCCTTCTTCGATCAATGCGGGCAACTCCTGGCCGAGGACCTGTGGTGTCGGATCGGTGACGATCATATGAAAACCGAAATCGACATGCGCGCCGAGGCTGTGTGAAGACACCCAGATGTCGTATGCTTCCTGTGACACGTGAGTGCATTTATGTCGGGTTTCAAAGTAGGTGTTGATCGCGACCAGGTGACGCTGTTTCCGGAACATCTTGAGGACTGGATCGACGAGGATCATCTTGTCCGGGTGGTGGATCTGTTTGTCGACCAGCTCGATCTGGCGGACCTTGGCTTTGAGCGCGCGGCGCATGAACAAAGGCTTTTCGGGGCCTTTGTTCGGGGCGTTTGAGATAAGATGGACAAGTCATACTATATCAGGCATCTTGCTAGTATGATGCCCATTCCTTTTGGCCTTGTCTGTATTTTGCAGGCGCGGCTATCATCGCGGCTACAGCACGGATCACGAGAGCATGGCGGAAACAGAGAAAAAAGGTCGGGGTAACCTGGTACGAGACGTGGAAAATGCGCTACGCCTCGCCATCACCTCTGGCGAGGTGCCCGTCGGAAGCAAACTTCCCAGCGAGAACGAGATGACCCAGCATTATGGCGTCAGCCGCACTGTGGTGCGCGAGGCCGTATCGTCGCTGCGCCTGCGCGGGTTGGTCGAGGCGCGCCAGGGCGCGGGCGTTTTTGTTATACGCACATCGACCGCGCCCAAGACACCCGTTGCCTTTCGGATTGAGGACCCCTCGCGCCTGTCGGAGGTCATAGAGTTCCTTGAACTTCGGATCGCAATCGAAGTCGAGGCAGCGGCGCTTGCTGCAGCACGCCGCTCGCCCGCACAGGCAGAAGCGGTCCGCGAAGGCTGGCAAGCAATCGAGGACGCGCTGGCGTCAGGCCACGTGAGCGCAGAGGCGGATTTCAGTTTTCACCTTGCGATTGCAGATGCAACGAACAATTCACAGTTTCGGCGCCTGCTTGAAACGATGGGGCTTGATGCAATTCCGCGGGCGGCGATGAGTTCCGATCGCGGGCCCACACCGATGCGCGATACCGGGTCAGTGGCGGCCGCACCCATCGATTATCTGCGCCAGATCCAGGACGAGCACCTGCGCATAACCGAGGCAATCGCCGACGGCGATTCCAAAGCCGCGCGCAGCGCAATGCGCGTGCACCTCGAAGGCAGCCGGGACCGATATCGCGCGCTGCTTCGGCGCAGCCGATAGACCTTATCAGATGTGTTGACACAATCTTGTATGATAAGTTACCGTCTACTTGTAACAAGGGACAGACGGGACGAATCGAATGCAGCCAGATGAACTCAAAAAGCGGCTGTCGGACGGCCTGCTATCCTTTCCGGTCACCCCTTTTGATCGCGACGGCGCGTTTGCGCCGACTGTCTATGCCGATCACGTAGGATGGCTTGCCGGTTTTGACGCAAGCGTCTTGTTCGCGGCGGGGGGCACAGGCGAGTTCTTCTCTCTTGCACCGACCGAAGTGCCAGAGATCATCCGAACCGCAAAGGCCGCCGCTGGCAACACTCCCATAGTGGCAGGATGCGGGTATGGGACGCGTATCGCGGTCGATCTGGCGCGGGCAGCCGAGGCTGCGGGCGCGGACGGGATTTTGTTGCTTCCCCACTACCTGATCGACGCCCCACAGGCGGGCATGGCGGCGCATGTGCGCGAGGTTTGCGCGGCAGTGCATATTGGCGTGATCGTCTACAACCGCGACAACGCCATCCTGCAACCCGACACGCTTGCCCGCCTGGTCGAGGATTGCCCGAACCTTGTCGGGTTCAAGGATGGCTCTGGCGATATCGGGCTGGTGCGCGAGGTGACCGCACGCCTTGGGGACCGGATGGCCTATGTGGGCGGAATGCCCACTGCCGAGTTGTTCGCAGAAGCGTATCTGGGCGCGGGCTTTTCCACTTACTCCTCGGCGGTCTTCAATTTCGTGCCTGACATCGCGCAAGAGTTCTATCGCGCATTGCGGGCTGGTGAACGGCATCAGACCGAGGCAATTCTGCGGGACTTTTTCTATCCGTTCATGGCGATCCGCAACCGCAGCCGGGGCTATGCCGTGGCCGCGATCAAGGCGGGGGTAAGGCAGGCCGGCTTTGACGCGGGTCGGGTGCGCCCGCCCCTGACCGACCTTACGCAAGAGGAGGAATCACTTCTTGCCGAACTGATCGCGCGCAACAAGCCAGTCGCTTCGGCGCAAGGACACAGACACGAGGTCCAGACATCTGCATAGCCAACCAGCGGCTGGAGGAGTCGCGCAACCGGGAGGAGAAATCAACATGAGACACAGAAACAGGGTATCCGCCACGGCGATGGCCGCGGCGTTGTTCTGGGGGGGCGGCGCATTTGCGTCAGATTGGGCCGAGGCACCGCTTCTGACCGAACGCGTCGAAGCCGGAAGTCTACCACCTGTGGCAGAGCGTCTGCCGGTCGCGCCCGAAGTGGTGTCCGGCATTGAAGGCATCGGTAAATATGGTGGCGATCTGCGCTTCGGGCTGCGGGGCAGCTCGGACCACAACCACATACTGCGCATGGTCAGCCCACATGGACTGGTGCGCTGGAACCCCGATTACAGTGCCGTTGTGCCGAATGTTGCTGAGAGCTTCGAGGCGAATGAGGACGCGACCGAATTCACCTTTACCTTGCGAGAAGGAATGCGGTGGTCGGACGGGACCCCCTTTACCGCCGATGATATCCTGTTCAACGTCAATGACCTGCTGCTGAACGCCGATTACGCGCCCACGCCGCAGCGCTATCAGTCAGGCGGCGAGCCGATGAGCGTCGAAAAGATTGACGACTACACGGTGCGTTTCAGCTTTGTCGCACCCTATGGCGACTTCCTGGCCGAATTGTCTTCGCCGCTGGGGCAGCATCCGGTGCTTTATGCAAAGCACTATTGCCAGCAGTTCCATCCAAATTACACCGACGACATCAATGCCGTTATCGCCGAGTTTGGCGCTTCGGACTGGCGCAACCTGTTCCAGCAGAAATGCGGCGATATCGAGATTCCGTCGCGTTGGGCCAATCCCGACCGGCCGACGCTCGACCCCTGGGTGGTGACAGAACCCTACACCGGGGGCGCAACCCGCGTGGTGATGGAACGCAACCCGTTCTTCTGGCAGGTTGATGAAGCCGGGCACCAGTTGCCGTATATCGACAGGCTGGTGGCACCGATCGCACAAGACGTCGAGAGCCTGATCCTGCAGATCATCGGTGGCCGGATCGATTTTGCACACCGCCATGTCGATGCGCCTGCCAATCGTCCCGTGCTGGCCGAGAACCGCGCAGCGGGAGGGTATGACTTCTTCGAGGCCCGTGCAGTGGGCGGTGCGAACATGGTGATCAACCTGAACCTTGCCCACAAGGACCCGGAGATGCGCGCGCTCTTCAACGAACGCGATTTTCGCGTTGCGCTGTCGTTGGGCATGGACCGTGACGAAGTTATCGCGACAGCCCTGCTGGGTGAAGGCGAACCGTGGCAAGGTGGACCGTTCCGGGATCACCCGAACTTTCACGAGCGCTTGGCCACTCAGTATCTGAACCATGATCCGGCCGAAGCAAACCGGCTTCTGGACGAGTTGGGTTTTGAGCGTGGGTCGGACGGTATCCGCCGGATGCCGAGCGGTCAGCCAGTGCGCTTTTCTATTGACGTGATCCCCACGCTCTACCCGGAACATGTGGACATGCTCGAGATGATTTCAGGGCAATGGGCGGAAATCGGCGTGCGTGCAGACGTCAACCCGATCGAGCGCACCTTCTTCTTTGAGCGGACGTCGAACTCCAACGACCACGATGCGGCTGTCTGGAGTGCTGCTATCGCTTTCGTGCCGGGCGAGATTCCGCAACAGATCGTGCCGGTGCACCATGACTCGCGCTGGGGTATCCCATGGAGCCGCTGGTACAATACCGGTGGTGCCGAAGGCGAAGAGCCGCCAGAATCCGTGAAGGAGCGGATGCGGCTTTACGACCAGGCGAAGGCCACCGTCGATCAGGACGAGCGCCGGGCCATCATGCACCAGATCGCGGATATTGCTGCGGATGAATTCGAGGTGATGTCGGTGGCCACTGCACCGTCCACTTTCGGCATCCGCCAGAACGACCTGCGCAATGTGCCGTCATCGATGCCCCAGTCGTGGTTCTATCCCACCCCTGGGCCCGCGCTGCCGCAAGTCTGGTTCTGGGATCGCTGAGTCCTGAACTGCCAGCCCGCCGCCGCGCCCGACGCGGCGGCGGGACTTCAGCCTGATAACTGAAACATGATTCCGGGGAGGGGAAGATGCTGCTTGGATATATCGTGTGGCGCCTGATCTGGTCGGTGCCCTTCTTCTTCGCCGCCTCGCTGATCTCATTCGCATTGATCCAGGCACCTCCGGGCGATTACGTGACCAGTTTTGCCGCCACGCTGGCCGCTTCGGGTGACGTTGTCGATCAGGATCGCCTTGATGCCCTGCGCCAACGCTATGGCCTCGATCAACCTTTCCTCACACAATACTGGATCTGGATCTCCGGCGTGCTGCGTGGCGATTTCGGGATATCATTTGAATGGCAGCAACCCGTATCACAACTGATCTGGGAGCGGATGGGCCTGTCGGTTGCTTTGGCATTGGGCACGCTGATCTTCACCTGGGCCGTTGCGCTGCCACTGGGTATCTATTCCGCTGTGCGCAAGTATACGGTGTCGGATTATGTGCTGACCACAGTCGGCTTCTTCGGGCTTGCGACGCCGAATTTCCTGATTGCGCTGGTCGTGATGTATGTCGCCGTGGTCCATTTCGGCGCGAATGTCAGCGGGCTGTTTTCCGAGGAATACCAGCAGGCGGCCTGGTCCTGGGCCAAGTTTGTGGACCTGTTGCAGCATATCTGGCTGCCGATCCTTATTCTCGGACTGTCATCGACTGCCAGCATGATGCGGATCATGCGCGCCAATCTGCTGGACGAACTGAACAAGCCCTATGTCACCACCGCGCGCGCCAAGGGCGTGTCGGAATTCCGACTGCTGATGAAATACCCGGTGCGCATCGCGCTCAATCCATTCGTTTCGACTATCGGTTGGGCTTTTCCGCAACTGATCTCCGGCGCGGTCATCACCGCTTTCGTTCTCTCGCTGCCCACGGCAGGACCGCTTCTGCTTCAGGCGCTTCTGGCTCAGGACATGTATCTGGCCGGAGCATTCATTCTTCTACTGTGTTGCCTATCGATCATCGGGATGCTCGTCTCTGACATCCTGCTGGCGCTGGTGGACCCCCGGATCAGGTATCGTTGACATGAGCGCCCCCGACATTTCCCCGAACGCCCCTCTCCCTGAAGTCGAGCAATCCTCTCAATGGAAGCTGATGTGGCTGGTTTTCCGCCGACACCGCGTCGCCGTGGTCGGCGGGGTGATCGTGCTGTCGTTCTACTTCATTGCAGCCTTTGCCGAAATCCTCGCACCCTTTGCACCCAACAGCACAAGCTCGAGCCACGTCTACCACCCGCCGCAGGCACCAAGGTTGATTTATGACACACCAGAGAACGGGCGCGGATTTGCCCTTCATGTGCAGGCCTACACACAGGTGCGCGATCCATTCACCCTTTCAACAAAGTATGAACTCGACCCTGACCGTGTGATCTTCATCAGTTTTCTGGGCAAGGGCCAGCCCTACAAGCTGTGGGGGCTGATCCCGATGGAGCGGCGACTCTTCACTGCCACGAACCAGAACGAGCGCTACTTCTTCTTCGGTGCCGACCGGTTGGGGCGCGACATGTTCAGCCGGGTGATCCATGGCACACGGGTGTCGATGAGCATCGGCCTTGTAGGCGTGGCGCTATCGTTGATCCTTGGTGTCACGCTTGGCGGTATATCAGGCTATATGGGGGGCGTCACGGATGCCGTGATTCAGCGGTTCGTCGAACTTGTGCTGGCGTTGCCGACCATCCCGATCTGGCTGGGCTTGTCTGCCGCCCTTCCTCAGGACTGGTCGCCGCTCACGCGATATTTCGCAATCACGGCGATCCTGTCCCTGGTCGGCTGGACCGAGCTTGCAAGGGTGGTGCGCGGGCGCTTCCTCGCGCTGCGAACAGAGGATTTCGTGATATCTGCACGGCTTGACGGCGCGACCCGGCGCCGCGTGATCCTGCGCCATATGGCACCGTCGATGGCCAGTCATATTATCGCGTCTGTCACGCTGGCCATTCCGCTGATGATCATCGCCGAGACGTCATTGTCGTTTCTTGGCCTTGGCCTGCAGCCTCCGATGGTGTCATGGGGCGTGCTGCTGCGCGAGGCACAGAACGTGCAATCGATCTCGCAGGCACCGTGGCTTTTCATTCCCGGCGCGGCGGTCGTCCTG
>SKRW01000334.1 GCA_007118295.1 Paracoccaceae bacterium
CGAGCGCGCCATACCAGCCTGCATCGCCCACCCCTTCGCGCAACAGACGGTTGCGCTCGCGCATGGCCTTTTCATAGGTCAGCACCTGCGCGGCATGATCGGGTCTGAAGCTCAGCACGAGTCGGTCCAGAAAACGCCGCCGCCCCTCGGCACCTTCGATCCATAACCGGTCCATTGGCGGTGTCAGCCAGAGCATCGCCATCACCTCGCCCAGCGCGATCTGCGGTGCCGCTTTGTCGTCGATGCGGACTTGCCTTGGGGTATCGGGTTCAGCCCATGTTGCAAGCAGGCGCGGACCATCAGGGCGCGCAATCTCGGCCTGTAGTTTCCAGCCCAGCCCCTGGGGTTTGCGCGCGATATCCTCGGGCGGGGCGCGGCGCAGCCCGCGCCCCGGCGAGAACAGCGATACCGCTTCAAGGACATTGGTCTTGCCTGCGCCATTGGGGCCGGACAGCACTACCGGCCTCCCATCCAGCACCATCCGCGTGCGCAGATGCGAGCGAAAATGTGAAAGGGTCAGTTGGGAAACAAACACAGCCATGCGCCAGCGGTAGAAAGAATCGTGCAAGGATGCCAGTGCAAAAAACCCCGCCGCAGGCGGGGCCTCGGTAGCGCATCTTCAGAATGCGTGCTTCAGAAAGCGCGGACCCTCGCGGCCCTGCGCCCGCGCCACCTAGACGCGCATCGGCATCACGACATAGACCGCGCTCAGGTCATTGCCCTCGCGCATCAGGGTTGGATCGCCGGATCCGTTGAACAGGAACACGGCGTTTTCGCGGTCCACCTGACTGGCGATTTCCAGCAGATATTTTGCGTTGAACCCGATCTCCAGCCGCTCATCACTATAGGCGACGATCAATTCCTCTTCGGCAGCGCCTGCATCCGGGGCATTGACCGACAGGGTCAGCTTGTCTTCCTCGAGCGCGAGTTTCACCGCGCGCGACCGCTCGGAGGACACGGTCGCCACACGGTCCACGGCCCTGGCGAATTCGGATGCATCCACTTCCAGCCTTCGGGTGTTCTGCGTCGGGATGACGCGTGTGTAATCGGGGAACGTACCGTCAATGACCTTGGAGGTCAGCGTCATATCCGGCGTCGCAAAGCGCACCTTGGTCTCGGAAACGGAGACGGCAATCTGCATATCGTCATCATCCAGCAGCTTGCGCAATTCGCCAACCGTCTTGCGCGGCACGATCACACCGGGCATCTCTTCGGCCCCGGCTGGCAGGCTCATGTCGATCCGCGCCAGACGGTGCCCATCGGTTGCGACGCAACGCAGCATGCGTCCGCCCTCGCCCTCGGCCACATGCATATAGACGCCATTCAGGTAGTAGCGCGTCTCTTCAGTCGAGATGGCGAATTTCGCCTTGTCGAACAGGCGCCGCAATTCCTTGGCGGGGGCCGCGAAATTCGCTGTGTACTCGCTGGAGGCCATGACCGGGAAATCTTCCTTGGGCAGGGTCGCCAGTGAAAACGATGACCGGCCTGCTGTCACCTGCAAACGATTTGTGCGCGCATCGGCGGCCAGTTCCACCAAGGCACCATCCGGCAGCTTGCGCACGATGTCATGCAACAGAACTGCGGAAACCGTCGTGGCACCGGCCTGTTCGACCATGGCAGGGGCGCGGTCCAGAACCTCGATATCCAGATCTGTCGCGCGCAGGCTGACCTGCGCGTCTTCAGCCTCGATCAGGACATTGGCGAGGATCGGAATCGTGTTGCGCCGCTCAACGACCGATTGCGCCTGGCTGACTGCCTTGAGCAGAACTGCCCGTTCGATACTGATCTTCATACCCTTGATCCTTGTTTGCGAAGCGCGGGACACGCCCCCCGTCGGGTGCGTGAGCCTAGCCATTTCTGCCCTGACGACAAGCGTTTTTTCGCTGTCACCGCAAGGGGTATCAGCTTGCCAGCAAACGGCGCAGCAGCTCGATATCCTCATTCAACTGGCTATCGCTTGCGCGCATTTCCTCGACCTTGCGCACACCATGCAGAATGGTGGTGTGATCGCGCCCGCCAAATCTGCGCCCGATCTCGGGCAGCGAACGCGAGGTCAGTTCTTTCGAGAGAAACATCGCAACCTGACGCGGACGCGCAATGGTGCGGGTGCGTTTGGGGCCCAGCATGTCGGACAGGCGGATGTTGAAATACTCGGCCACCTTGCGCTGGATTTCCTCGACAGTCACGCGCCGTTCGGAACTGCGCAGGATGTCGGACAGGCAGTCCTGCACCATATCCAGCGTGATTTCCTGCCCGATCAGGCTGGAAAACGCGAACAGGCGTTGCAGCGCCCCTTCGAGGATACGCACATTGGACGCGATGCGATGCGCCAGAAATTCCAGCACGCCATTGTCGATGACGATGCTGCCATAGCTTTGCGAAAACAGCGCGGCCTTGCGTTGCAGGATACCAAGGCGCAGCTCGTAATTCGTGGGGTGCAAGTCCACCACCAGCCCGCATTGCAGCCGCGACGAGATGCGCGCCTCCATATCCTTGATCTCACCCGGCGCGCGGTCAGCGGAAATCACGATCTGTTTGTTCTGGTCGACCAGCGCATTGAAGGTATGGAAAAACTCTTCCTGTGTGCTGTCCTTGCCCGCGATGAATTGCACATCATCGACCATCAGCACATCGACCGAGCGGAACAGGTTCTTGAAATCCATGATCTGACGGTCGCGCAGCGCCTGCACGAAGCGATACATGAACTGTTCAGCGGACAGATACAGCACCTGAAGATCGGGGCGGCGGTCCTGCAATTCCCATGCGATGGCCTGCATCAGGTGCGTTTTGCCCAGCCCGACCCCGCCATACAGGAACAGGGGGTTGAACGTGACATCGCCCCCTTCGGCCACGCGGCGCGCGGCAGCATGCGCAAGCTCATTCGGTTTGCCGACAACGAAATTGTCAAAACAGAGCTTGGCATCCAGCGGGGCACTTTGCAATGTGTCGTCCTGCGGCGCGCGGGTGCGCGGTGCATCCACAGCCGGGATCGGTGTCTTCGCACGGATTGCACCGAACTCGAAATCCAGCCGCGTCACACCCAGCCCGGACCGGTTCAGATGTGCAAGAATCTGATCGTGGTAATTGCGCTTGACCCAATCGCCGACAAAACGGGATGGCGCGCGCAGACGCAGTACCTCATCCCTGATCTCGATACATTCCAGCGGCTCGATCCAGCTTTTATGATTGCTGTCCCCGACCTCGCGCCGCAATTCGTCCGATATCCCCGCCCATGTTTCCGCAGCCATATCACCCCAGCCTGGTTTCTTCTTTCATCTGGCCTCTCGCACACACGCAACATGCCCACCGGAGAGACCCGCGCGAGGACACCAATCAAAACGCCTGCATGCAAGCCAAGACTCGCTGTCAGTCGTCCCAGTAAAAACATTCGACATGGACGTTGTCAGGTTTCGGCCAGCAGACCGAAATGCTGATTAGTCCCAGGCACCGTAACGCTCAACAGCAGCGCGAGCGACAGATGCCTTCGTTCCCCCAAAAACGAACGAGTCGCAGCGCTACAATAACAACGTCACGAAACTGCGCGCAACAGAACATGAGGCTTGACCGGCAAGACCAGAGAAAAGAATCGCTGCACCTGTGCCAAGCTGCCACAGATGCAGCACAAACGAAAAGGCGCCCGAAGGCGCCTTGGTTCAGGGTCAGTCTTTCCGGTCAACCGGCCTGAAAGATCAGGCTGCCATTGCCTTGATGCGGGCCGACAGGCGCGATTTCTTGCGTGCCACGGTATTCTTGTGCAGCACGCCCTTGGTCACGCCACGGTCCAGTTCAGGCTGGGCTGCCTGCAGGGCCGCGCGGGCGATTGTCTGATCACCAGAAGCAATCGCTTCCTCGACCTTGCGAAGATAGGTGCGGATACGCGAGCGACGCGCCTTGTTCACTTCGGTGCGGCGCTCGAGTTGGCGGGCGCGCTTCTTGGACTGGGGTGTATTTGCCATGGTTGGGCTTCTTTCGTGTCTGTTACAATTCGTTCGCGCAACAGACCCGACTGGTCAGGATGACCAGTGCTGATTCACGCCTTAAGCGGGCCCACGCGCATGTACCACAGCCCTATAGGGCAGGTGCCGGTGAAAGGAAACAGGAAAATCGCGGCTACTGGTCGCGGAATTGCGGCTGGCGTTTTTCCATAAAGGCCGACATGCCCTCTTTCTGGTCTTCGGATGCGAACAGCATGTGAAAGACCCGGCGCTCGAACAACAGGCCTTCGCGCAAGGTTGTTTCATAGCTGCGATTGACGGCCTCTTTCACGACCTTGACCGTGACCTGCGATTTCTCGGCAATCTTGGTGGCCGCCGCCATCGTTTCTTCCATCAGTTTCTTGGCTGGCACCACGCGGCTGACCAGCCCTGCGCGTTCGGCCTCTTCAGCATCCATCGAACGTCCCGTCAGGTGCATGTCCATCGCCTTGGACTTGCCGACAAAGCGTGTCAGGCGCTGCGTGCCGCCAATGCCAGCCACCACGCCAAGGTTGATCTCGGGCTGGCCGAACTTCGCGGTATCGGCGGCAATTATAAAGTCGCACATCATGGCCAATTCGCATCCACCACCCAGCGCGTAGCCTGCCACAGCGGCAATAATTGGCTTGCGGACACGCAGCAATGCCTCGGTCTCGGGGGTAAAGAAATCGGCCTCGAACATGTCGATCGAGCCTTTTTCCGACATTTCCTTCACATCGGCCCCTGCCGCAAAGGCCTTGTCCGAACCCGTTATGACGATGCAACGCACCCGGTCATTCGCATCGGCGGCGGTGAGCGCGTCGGCCAGTTCACCCAGAAGGGTGCTGTTGAGGGCATTGAGCGCCTCGGGGCGGTTCAGGCGGATCAGTGCGATATGGTTCTCGATATCGACGATCAGCGTTTCATAAGCCATGCTGTCAGCACCTTGGTTGTTGCAAAACAGCCCTTGGCATAACAGCTTGCGCCTTGGGTTCAAGTCATCTCTGGCAGACCGGGCAGTAGAAGCTTGAGCGCGCGGATTGCACGATCCGGCGCACATGGCCGGTGCAGTCGGGTGTTACGCAAGGGGCCCCCTCGCGCCCATAGACGCGGAAAGCATGCTGAAAATACCCAAGTTCACCATTGGCTTGGCGGTAGTCGCGCAGGCTTGATCCACCCGCATCTATCGCCTCAGACAAGGTGTCGCGGATGGCGTGCGTCAGCCGCTCCAACCGTGCGGCACCGATGCGCCCGGCCGCGCGACGCGGGCTGATGCCTGCGCGAAACAGGGCTTCGCAGGCATAGATATTTCCCAACCCCGCGACGATTCGCTGATCCAGAAGTGCCACCTTGATCGCGGTTCTGCGCCCCGTCAGTCGTGCGGCGAGAAGCTCTGCGTGAAAGGCATTGCTCAGGGGTTCCGGGCCAATCCCCGCCAGCAATGGATGCGCGTGCAGCGCGTCGGTCAGGCACATATCCATTGCCCCGAACCGGCGCGGGTCGTTAAAGGTCACCCGCGCGCCGTTTTCCATGTGAAAGATCACATGATCATGCTTTTCCACTTGCGGGTGCTCAAAATGGAACTGCCCCGGCACATGGGGCGCTGCCACCCCGGATACAACCATGCGCCCCGACATGCCCAGATGCACGATCAGGCTTTCGCCCCGGTCCAGATCCGCCAGCAGGTATTTTGACCGTCTGCGCAACTGCACCACGCGCGCCCCGGTCAGGCGCGCGCTCATGTCAGGCGGGAACGGCCAGCGCAGATCGCCCCGGCGCAATTCGGCGCGGGTGATGCGCACCCCCTCCATCGCGGGCACAAGGCCGCGGCGCACAGTCTCGACTTCGGGCAATTCGGGCATTGGCAGGTCCTTGCGGCAAAGGGGTCGCATTGTGTCATCCCCCTGATCTCCTATAAGGAAGAGCGGAACACCCCGGCAAGGGGCAGGCAGGAAGCGGCGACACCTGATGAGCGATAACGACAAGACAACACATTTCGGTTTTCAGACTGTGGCCGAGGACCAGAAGGCCAGTCTGGTGCAGGGCGTCTTTTCCAGCGTGGCCTCGCGCTATGACATCATGAATGATCTGATGTCAGGCGGTATCCACCGGCTTTGGAAAGACGCGATGATGGACTGGCTGGCACCGCGTCCCGGTCAGCGCCTGCTGGATGTCGCAGGGGGCACCGGCGACGTGGCCTTCCGCTTTCTGCGCCGCGCCGGAGATACGGCGCAGGCGACCGTTCTGGACCTGACCGAACCGATGCTGATCGAGGGGCAGAAACGCGCCGAGGCCGCGAATATGGCACGCCAGCTTGACTGGGTCGTGGGCGACGCGATGGCGCTGCCATTCGAAACCAACACATTTGATGTCTATACGATCAGTTTCGGCATCCGGAACGTGACGCGGGTCGAGGAAGCACTGGCCGAAGCCTTTCGCGTGCTGCGCCCCGGCGGGCGGCTGATGGTGCTGGAATTCAGCCAGATCCCGAATGACCTGATGCAAAAGGTCTATGACCTGTATTCCTTCAACGTGATCCCGGCCATGGGTCAGGTGGTGACAGGCGACCGCGACAGCTATCAGTATCTGGTCGAATCGATTCGCCGCTTTCCCGATCAGGACCGGTTTGCCGAAATGATCCGCGCTGCCGGGTTCGAGCAGGTGAAATATCGCAATCTGTCCATGGGCATTGCGGCGCTGCATTCCGGCTGGAAACTCTAGGCCATGCGCGGAC
>SKRW01000089.1 GCA_007118295.1 Paracoccaceae bacterium
ATTGCAACAGGTCGCGTTCGGCAAAGAAATCATTGATCGCGGCAGTCACGTCTGAGCATCGCGCACCGGGGCGCAGCAAGGACAGGCCCAGTTCATGCGCACCGACATTGGCCTGCCAGATGCGCAGGCTGTCGGCATCGACCTCGCCCAGAAACAGGGTGCGTTCCAGCGCGGTGTAGTAGCCCGAGATCATGGGAAAGGTGTTCAGCGACAGAATGTCACCCATTTGCAGCTTGCGCGCGGTCACCGGGTTATGTGCGCCATCCGTGTTGATACCGGACTGGAACCAGACCCAAGTATCGCGGTATTCGGCATCGGGAAAGCGGCGGGCAATCTCCAGTTCCATCGCGTCGCGTCCGGCCATGGCGATGTCGATCTCGCGCGCGCCGGGGCGGATGGCATCGCGGATGGCGCCCCCCCCCAGATCGGCAACCTGCGCACCAGCGCGGATCAGGTCACATTCTGCCGCAGATTTGCGCATCCGCTGCGCCATCGCTGCAGGTGCGATATCGATCCGGGCGACAGGTTGCAGAAAAGCGTCGAGTTTTTCCGATTGCACCAGTGTCAGATGGTCGCCCTCATACCCCACGCGCCGCCCCTGCCCTGCGACATGCGCCACCGCACGCCAGAAATTGTCGCGCGTCCAGTCGGTATAGGTCAGATTGTCACCATGGCCGCGCCGCCACGGCTGCGCGCCATCAATGCCCGCGCTGATGGTCACGCTGTCCGTGTCCGTGACCACCAGCGCATAAGGACGCCCGAAACTGCAATACAGAAACCCCGAATAATAGGCGATGGCCTGCATCGAGGTGAACACCGCCACCGCGACCCCCGCCTGCACCATGCGCGCGCGCAGGCCGATCAGACGCTGGTCATACTCGCTGTCTGGAAAGGGGAGTACCCGGTCACCCTGCTGAAACCTGTAGAACTGGGTGCGATCATGCATCGCAGCCTCCGTCATCTGGGGGCTGAACCTGCGTGCCTCAGCCCGAGAGCGCCCCGGCGTTCAGGGAGGACCGCGCCCGTTCGGGCACACTCTGGGCGGGCCGCATCTGGGCGACCGGGGCCGCGACGCCATCGCAGCCCGGCCCTCAGACTATGTCGGCAATTCGGGCCGCGCAAGATGGCATGGCTTGCGCATCCTGGGCAGACAGGGCATCAAATGCGCGTGCAACATTGTAAAGAAAACCCATGAGCCGGATTTGCCAGATCGAGATTGACGACAGCGGGCTGCCCACACCCACGCCCGAGATCGAACAGGAACGCAAGGTTGCGGTGTTCGATCTGCTGGAAGACAACAGTTTTGTCCTGAGCGCGCGCGACGGTCAGACACCGCCCTCTGGCCCGTTCGTGATGCATCTTGCCATCCGCGAGCGCCGTCTGGTGATTGCGCTGAATGACGAGGGCGGCGGCGCTCTGGGCGAGATCATCCTGTCGCTGGGGCCGTTCCGGCAGGTGGTCAAGGATTACTACCAGATCTGCGGCAGTTATTTCGATGCCGTCAAACGCCTGCCCCCCAGCCAGATCGAGGCCATCGACATGGCCCGGCGCGGCATCCACAACGAGGGCGCGCGCATCCTGCAAGAGCGGCTGGAAGGCAAGGCCGAGATGGATATCGACACGGCCCGCCGTCTGTTCACTCTGGTCTGCGTTCTGCATTTCGGAGGCTGAATGGCAGCGCGTTTCCCCTCTTCTGTGCTGTTCTGCTGCGACCACAACTCGGTCCGCTCTCCCATCGCCGAGGGGTATATGAAGAAGTTTTACGGCCAGCGCGCCTATGTGCAATCCGCAGGCGTCCGCAATGACCGCGAGATTGACGGGTTTTCCATCGCGGTCAGCGCCGAGGAAGGCGTTGTGTTGGACCAGCACCGCGCGCGGTCCTTTGACGAGATGATCGACTGGGGGGATGATCTGTCCGGTTTCGACCTGATCGTGGCGCTGTCGCCCGCCAGCCAGCGCCATGCGCTGGAACTGACGCGCTTTGCCCATATCGAGGTCGAATACTGGCCGATCATGGACCCCAGCGGTCTGGGCGAAAGCCGCGATGCCAAGCTGGAGGCATACCGCCAGACGCGCGAGCAGATCAAGGCGCATCTGCTGGACCGCTTTGGCGCACCAAAAGAGGAGTAGACCATGAGCCGCGAAATCATCGCCCGCTATTTCGACGCGTTCAATGCCGGTGACAGTGCCGCGATGCTGGCGCTGGTTAGCGACGATGTGCAGCATTTCGTCAATCAGGGCGCGATGCGGCAGGGAATCGCCAGTTTTGCCGAGTTTTGCAGCCATATGGGGGTCAGCTACCGCGAGCAACTGCGCGACATGGTGATCCTTGTCAGTGACGATGGCACGCGCGCGGCGGCGGAATTCACGGTGCATGGCGAATATCTGCAGACCGATCCCGGCCTGCCCGAAGCGCGTGGGCAACGCTACACCCTGCCCGCAGGGTCGTTCTTTACGCTGAAAGGGGGCAAGATCACGCGGATCACCACCTATTACAATCTGCAGGACTGGATTGCACAGGTTTCGGAATGAGCTTGCAATTTCAGACTTTGACCGGTGCGGCAATTGACCCGGTGCTCGACGGGTTGGCCGCGCTGCGCATCCGGGTCTTCCGCGACTGGCCCTATCTCTATGAGGGCGATGCCGCCTATGAACGCGCCTACCTGCAGGTCTATCGCGACACCCCGCGCGCGCTCGTTGCCGCGGCTTTTGACGGGGACAGGCTGGTGGGGGCGGCAACGGGGTTGCCCTTGTCCGATGCCGATGCCGAATTTGCCGCCGCCTTTGCCGGGCAGGACGTGGATGACATCTTCTACTGTGCCGAGTCGGTGCTGTTGCCAGACTATCGCGGACAGGGTGCGGGGCACAGGTTTTTCGATCTGCGCGAAGACCACGCGCGCGCCCTCGGGTTTCGGCGCACCTGCTTCTGTGCCGTGATCCGCCCCGATAACCACCCGGCCCGCCCGCCCGGTTACCGACCGCTGCACCCGTTCTGGCGCAAGCGCGGATATGCGCCGCTGGACGGGGTAACGGCCCGTTTCGGCTGGCGCGATCTGGGCGAGGATCAGGACAGCCAGAAACCCATGCAATTCTGGATGAGGACATTATGAAACTTGCCGCCGCTGCCTATCCGCTGGATTATCTGCCCGATTGGAATGCCTATGCGGCGAAACTGTCCGACTGGGTCGCACGGGCCGCAAGCGACGGGGCAGACCTGCTGGTCTTTCCCGAATATGGCGCGATGGAACTGGCCTCGCTTGGCGGCGCAGGTGTCGCCGCCGATCTGGAGGCCGCCCTGCATGAGGTGATGGCCCATATGCCGCGCGTCATGGCGCTGCATCAGGATCTGGCCGCGCGGCATGGCGTGCACATCCTTGGGGCAAGTGGTCCGGCCATGGCGGACGCCCCACGCCCGGTAAATCGCGCAATCCTCTATGGGCCCTCTGGCCTGATCGGGTATCAGGACAAGCAGATCATGACCCGGTTCGAGCGCGAGGAATGGGACATTGCGCCGGGCGACGGGTTGCAGGTCTTTGACACGCCCCTTGGGCGGTTGGGCGTCATCATCTGCTATGATGCCGAATTCCCACTGCTGGCCCGCGCGCTGGTCGAGGGGGGCGCCGAGATCCTGCTGGCCCCATCCGCCACCGAAGCGCTTGCAGGCTATTCCCGCGTCAAGGTGGGCGCGATGGCGCGCGCATTGGAAAATCAGTGTGTTGTCGCACATGCGCCCACCGTTGGCCCTGCGCCATGGTGCCCGGCAGTGGATATGAACACAGGCGCCGCCGCCATATATGCCCCGCCCGATCTGGGCTTTCCCGAAACCGGCATCCTCGCGCAAACCGCGCTCAACACCCCCGGATGGGCGATGGCCGAGGTCAGCCTTGATGCGATTTCGCGCGTGCGCCGCGACGGCGCTGTTTTCAATCACGCGCATTGGTCTGAACAGGAAATACGTCTGAAAACACCTGTCACACAACGGCCAGCGCCATAATTCGCTTGAAAACCGGGCAGATTAGGCCCATTTAACGCGCGCGCAGCAAGCGCGTCACAAAGATGGAGTCATCATGGCCAAGGAAGAACTGCTCGAATTTCCCGGTGTCGTCAAGGAACTCCTGCCAAATGCGACATTTCGGGTCGAGCTGGAAAACGGCCATGAAATCAACGCGCATATGGCAGGAAAGATGCGTAAGAACCGCATCAGGGTTCTTGTCGGCGACAAGGTACAGGTCGAAATGACCCCCTATGATCTGACCAAGGGGCGGATCAATTACCGTTTCAAATAGCGTGACGCGGCTGATCCTCGGGTCGGGCAGTCCACGCCGGAAGGAGATTCTGGCGGGGCTTGGCGTCGTGCCGGATGCAATCGTGGCGGCTGATATCGACGAAACCCCGCACAAGGGCGAGTTGCCCCGCCCCTATTGCGAGCGCGTGACACGCGCCAAACTGGACGCGATCGACAGCGAACCGGATGACATCGTGCTCTGCGCTGACACCACGGTGGCGCTGGGGCGGCGGATCATGGGCAAGCCAACCGACGCTGGCGAGGCCGCGCAATTCCTGCATCTGCTGTCGGGTCGGCGTCACACGGTCATCACGGCTGTCGCGCTGCGGCGCGGTGCGCGGCATTGGGCACGCACGCAGGTTTCGGTGGTCAAGTTCAAGCGCCTGTCAGATGACGAGGTGAATGCCTATCTTGCCTCGGGCGAGTGGCAGGGCAAGGCGGGTGGCTATGCCATTCAGGGCCGGGCGGCGGCGTTCATCCCGTGGATCTCGGGGGCCTATACCGGCATCATGGGGCTGCCTGCTACCGAGACGATGCAACTCTTGCGCGCAGCAGGCTGGAAAGGTGAGGCATGAAAGGTTGTGTAATCGCGCTGGACGCGTTTCGCGGACGCGAGGCTGCGGCGCTGATGGTCGATGGCCAGCTTGAAGAGATACTGATCGCGCTGCCCGAAGCTGTGTTCGCGCCAGAAACAATCCTGCGTGGCAAGCTGGGCCGCCCGATGAAAGGCCTGGGCGGCGCATTCGTTGACCTGCCCGGTGGCCAGAGCGGGTTTCTGCGCCAGACAAAGGGGCTGCGCCCCGGCGACCCGGTTCTGGTACAGGTCACGGGCCTGACCGAACCCGGCAAGGCCGTGCCTGTGGGTACGCGCCTGATGGTAAAAAGCCGCTATGCGATTGTCACCCCGGACGCGCCGGGCCTGAACGTGTCGCGCCAGATACAGGACCCCGAAATCCGCACCGCACTTGAAGGTCTGGCACAAGCGGGCATGACCGGGGCGGATGACCGTCTTGGCCTGATCCTGCGCTCGGCTTGCGAGGGGGCAGAGGAGAGCGTCATCGCCAAGGATATCGCCCAGATGCGCGATTTGGCGCAGGCATTGCTGGCCGACCAGAGCGGTCCGCCCGAAATTCTGCTGGAAGCCCCCCCGCCGCATCTGGCAGCATGGCGTGACTGGCCGACGCCTGACACGCTGGACGACAGCGCGGGCAGTTTCGTGCGTCACAATGTGTCCGAAGCACTCGACGCGCTGTTGCAGACCAAATGCACCCTGCCCCATGGCGGCCATATGGTGATCGAACCGACCTGCGCGCTGGTTGCCGTCGATATCAATACGGGCTCCGATACCAGCCCCGCCGCGGGGCTGAAGGCCAATATCGCCTGCGCGCGCGATCTGCCGCGCCAATTGCGACTGCGCGGTCTGGGCGGGCAGGTCGTGATCGATTTCGCCCCCTTCCCCAAGAAGGACCGCCATATTCTGGAGCAATCCCTGCGCGCCGCTTTCCGGCGCGAGGGGCGCGACACAGTGCTGGCAGGCTGGACTCCGCTGGGCAATTTCGAACTGACCCGCAAGCGCGATCGCATCCCCCTGCGCGAGGCGTTGGCATGACGTGCCCGATCTGTTCAAAACCTGCAGACAAGGCCTATCGACCCTTCTGTTCGCGCCGCTGCGCCGATGTCGATCTGGCCCGCTGGTTTCGCGCGGATTACGCCATTCCAGTGCCACCCGAAGAACAGGATGAGGCCCCGTCCCCCTTTCCTGACGACAGTACCGGGGAAAGCCGGGACTAGAGCGTGTTGCGTTCAATCGGTTTCATATCCTGCGGCCTTGAAGAAGTTGTAGCACTCCTCATCGGTGAAGAGGTCGCAGACATTTCCAGCGGTGCGCCATAGATCATCGAATGTCCGCGCGGCGGCGCGCCTTATCAACTTTGAGCTTTGCGAAGCCATCTCGATCGGGTTCAGGTCGGGGCTGTAGGGCGGCAGAAAGAGAAACCATGCGCCAACTTCGCGCATGGTCTGCGCGGCCTTGGGGCTTTTGTGGGATGACAGGTTGTCCAGGATGATCACATCGCCCTTGCGCAGGGTCGGGGCGAGCCGAGTCTCGACATAAAGCTCGAACATCTCGCGGTTCATCGCGCCATCAATGACCAATGGTGCGTCGTGTCTGTCATGGCGCAGGGCGGCAATGAAGGTTTGGGTGTTCCAGTGGCCGAAGGGCGCGTGATCGATCAGGCGCGCGCCTTTTGCAGACCAGCCTGTGGTCTTGACCATGTTCGTCTTGAGAGATGTCTCGTCGATAAACCCTATGCGGGGCAACATGTTACGCATGAAGGGTTGACGGCTGA
>SKRW01000104.1 GCA_007118295.1 Paracoccaceae bacterium
ACCAGCAGCAGGACAATTGTCGTCACCACGCCCACCAGCACGGCCAGCGTGGCGTTGGCAAAGCTGTGCGTCTGCGTGCCGGTCGGGTCCAGATTGGGCATCTTGAGGAAGGCCAGCGCCAACAGCACCACCACCAGAAGTTCGACCAGCAATTGCGTGATGGCGACATCGGGGGCCGAGAACATGATGAAGATCAGCGCAACGCCAATCCCCACCACACCAAGGGCCACAAGCGCCACGATCCGCGACGAGGTCAGCACCACCAGAACCGCGCCTGCAAGGATCAGCAGCGCCACACCCCATTCCATGAAACTCAGCCCGGTGAACTGCAGCCGGATACCCCCCACATCACGCACAAGCAGCGTGATCAGCACCGTGGCGGCAAAGACCGAGAATGTCGCGAACATGTATTGGCGCAACACGCCCGTCTGGATGAGTTTGGTCTGACCTTTGGTGTAGGTCACGAAACGCTCCAGCAACTGGTCCCAGCCTGCATCCAGATCGGGCGCGCGGGCCTCGATCTGCGCAAGGCGCGCGCGCAGGGCCTGATGGCGCTGATACAGCAGGAAACCAAGGCCAAAGGTAATCAGCGACAGCAGCAGCGGCAGGTTGAACCCGGCCCAGAGCTTGACCCGCCCGCCTGTATCGGGCGCACCCATCACGGCGGCCACTGCCGGTTCGATCAGGTAATAGGCGCTGATCCCCGGCAGCAGGCCGAACAACAGCCCCAGCGTGCCCAGAACAACCGGCCCCAGCAGCATTGGCCACGGGCCTTCATGTGGGGCATGCGGCAGATCGCCTTGCGGGCCGTAGAACGGTTTGTAGGCCACGATCCCCGCTACGGCGAACATCAGCGCAAAGGCGATCAGCCCCATCGGCACGACGAACAGCCATAGCTGCATTTCCAGCGCCCCGGCATAGGCGACTTCCTTGGCTATAAAGCCCAGAAAGGGCGGGATACCTGCCATCGCCAGCCCTGCCACGGCGGCTGCCGCCGCCGTGATCGGCATGGCGCGGGCCAGCCCGCCCAGCACATTGGCGTCGCGTGTATGGGTCGCATGATCGACAATGCCGATGATCAGAAACAGCCCGGCCTTGTAAAGCGAATGGACCAGCAGAAAGGTCATCGCTGCCGTGATTGCATAGCCCGTGGACCCGGCAAGGAACATGACCAGCGTGCCCAGTGCCATCAGCGTCGTATAGGCCAGTGTCTGTTTCAGGTCGGTCTGGCGCAGTGCCATGAAGCTGGCGAAAACGGCCGTGACCGCGCCAAAGATCGACAGCGTCCAGACCCAGATATCGCTGCCCGACAGGGACGGGTGCATGCGCGCCAGCAGATAGACGCCCGCCTTGACCATCGTGGCCGAGTGCAGATAGGCCGAAACGGGTGTCGGCGCGGCCATGGCGTTGGGCAACCAGAAATGGAACGGCACCTGCGCCGATTTGGTGAACGCGCCCGCCAGCACCAGAATCAGGATCAGCAGGTAGAAGGGTTGATCTGCCAGAGTGCCTGCCGCGTTCAGTTCCGACAACTCGAACGTGCCTTGCGTGATCCCGATCAGGATAAAGCCCGCCAGCATCGCCAGCCCGCCCGTCGCTGTCAGCAGCAGTGCCTGCAGGGCATTGCGGCGCGATTTCGGGTCCGTATGGACAAAGCCGATCAGCAGGTAGGAGGTGAAGGTCGTCAATTCCCAGAACACGAACAGCGCGATCAGGTTATCGGCCAGCACCAGCCCCAGCATCGACAGCATGAAACTGAACAGATACAGCGCAAAGCGGTCATATTGCGGGTTCCCGGCCAGATATTTCGCGGCATACAGCATCACCATGGCACCGATGCCTGTGATCAGAAGCGCAAACATCAGGCTCAATCCGTCAATCCAGAAAGACAGGCTGACATCAAGGCTTGGAATCCAGTCCCAGACCATGCGCACAGGTTCACCCGCAGCCACAACCGGGATGAATTGCGCGAAATAGAGGAACAGCAAGGCCGTCAGGGCCGATGTGCCCAGACCCGACAGGGTCTTCCAGGGGGCGTTGGGGTCCGAATGATCCGCCATTGTCGGGGCCGGGCTCCTTTTGTCTGAACGCGTCGGGTGCGTCTGCTGAGCGCACACCGTGAGTTGGTCCGCGTTTTCCCATCTTGTGACAGGATACACAATTCGATTCGGCGCAAATCTGGCCAAATTCAACCATGAAACCGTGCAGGAGTTGCATGAACAGGCATCGCGGCGCATAAGCTTGGTCAAATGCAAGGGTGTTCCGGTGCGATCTTTCTCGCAGGCCGTCAGGCGCGTGGGGATCGCGTGGGTGGTCAGTGGTTGGGTTGGGGTGCATGAGTGCTATCGACGATCAGGGCAAGGCCGCTCTGGCAAGTGCCACGGGTCCGCGACAGGCGGAGGGGTGCCTTGAGCAGATGATCGCGCGTGCGGGTGACGTGATCTGTGACCCGTTTCTGCCCCTTGACGGCTTGCCAGCCGAGCTTGCACGCATGGCACCACAGGCCCCCGCGCTGGAACTGGTCCTGGCACTGGCCTCTGCGGCGGATGCAACGCAGGCCGTGTTTGGCTGTTTTGGTGAAAGCGGGCAGCGTGCGCAACGGGTCTGGAAGCAAGCCGCCATGATCGCGGTCGAGGTGCATTTTCTGTCGGTGACCGGTGCAGCACATGACACGGCGCAGGATATGCTCGCCCATTGGTCGCGCGAGCGCGCAGGCAAGGGGGGCGCATGAAAGGGACTCCTCAACCCGGCCCGCGCAACCTGATCACCGATATCGCCGGGCTGCGTGTGGGCCACGCGCAGGATACAGGGCTGCGCAGCGGGGTCAGCGTGCTGATGGGTGATGCGCCCTTGCGAGCAGGGGTGCATGTCATGGGCGGCGCGCCCGGCACGCGTGAGACTGAATTGCTGGCACCGGACCGGCTGGTGCAAGAGGTGGATGCACTGGTGCTGTCGGGCGGGTCGGCCTTTGGGCTGGACGCGGCCTCGGGGGTGATGGAGGGCTTGCGCGCATTGGGGCGCGGATTTGCTGTGGGCGGAATGCGGGTGCCGATCGTGCCAGCAGCGATCCTGTTCGATCTGACGAATGGCGGTGACAAGGACTGGCGCGCGAATCCTTATGCAGCACTGGGGCGTGCCGCACTGGACGCGGCGGGTGCGGATTTCGCGCTTGGCAGCCATGGTGCCGGGTTCGGGGCGACGACCGCGCGGCTGAAAGGCGGGGTCGGGTCGGCGTCATGGGCTCTTGGCTCGGGCGTGACAGTCGGGGCGCTGGTCGCGGTGAACCCGGTGGGATGTGTGACAATGGGGCAGGGGCCAGAGTTCTGGGCCGCCCCGTTCGAGCATGGGGCCGAGTTCGGCGCGCGCGGCATGGGCCAGGCCAGCCCTGTGCCGATTACGAAACTGGCGCGCGAAGCCACCACACTGGCCATTGTCGCGACCGATGCCGCCCTCGGTCAGGCGCAACTGACGCGCATGGCGGTTGCGGCACATGACGGGATCGCGCGCGCCATCGTGCCTGCGCACACACCATTTGACGGGGATATCGTGTTTGCGGTGTCAACGGGCACCGGACCAGAGGTGCAGGCTGCGGAACTGCTGGAAATCGGCCATGCGGGTGCAACCTGTCTTGTCCGCGCCATTGCGCGCGCCGTGTTCGAGGCCCGCAGCCATCCGGGCGATCTGCTGCCCTCGTGGCAAGCGCTTTATGGCGCAGCGTGACTGTTGCAGATGGTGGGTGCATAGCACCCACCCTACACCCCGCCGGGCCGCCACATGAAACGCGAAGGGCCGCCCTCTGCAGGGCGGCCCGGCCTGTTGTGGCGCAGTGCGCTCAGAGTTTCTCGGTCAGTTCCGGCACAAGGGTGAACAGGTCGCCCACCAGCCCGTAATCGGCCACCTGAAAAATCGGTGCTTCCTCGTCCTTGTTGATGGCGACGATGACTTTCGAGTCCTTCATGCCCGCAAGATGCTGGATCGCGCCGGAGATACCGACCGCAATATACAGATCTGGCGCGACGACCTTGCCGGTCTGGCCCACTTGCCAGTCATTCGGTGCATAGCCCGAATCGACCGCCGCGCGAGAGGCGCCAACGGCAGCGCCCAGCTTGTCGGCCAGCCCTTCGATGATCCTGAAATCCTCTTCCGAGCCGACACCGCGCCCCCCGGACACGACCACCTTGGCCGAGGTCAGTTCGGGCCGGTCAGAGGCCGCGACCTTGTCCTCGACCCATTCCGACAGACCGGGGTTATCGGTGGCCGCGATTGTCTCGACCAGTGCCGACCCGCCTGCACCCGCCGCCTCGAATGTCGAGGTGCGGAAAGAAACCACCTTGATGGCATCCGCTGATTTCACGGTCTGCACTGCATTTCCCGCGTAGATCGGGCGCTCGAACGTGTCGGCATCGACCACGCCCGAGACATCCGAGATCACCATTACATCCAGCAGTGCCGCCACGCGCGGCAGGATGTTCTTGGCGTCGGTGGTCGCTGGCGCCACGATATGGCTGTAATCGCCCGCCAGTGACACGATCAGCGCGGCTGTCGGTTCTGCCAGACGATGCCCGAGGGACGCATCCTCGGCGCAAAGCACCTTGGCCACGCCGTCAATCTTGGCAGCATCTGCGGCGGCATCTGCGGCCGATGCGCCCGCGCACAGAACAGTCACATCGCCCAGGTGTTTCGCAGCGGTAACGGCCTTTGATGTCGCGTCCATGTTCAGCGCGCCATCGGTGACTTCGGCCAGAAGAAGAACAGCCATCAGATTACCCCCGCTTCGTCTTTGAGTTTCGCCAGAAGTTCATCCACCGAGGCGACCTTGACACCCGCCTTGCGCGAGGCAGGCTCGGACGTCTTGACGACGCTCAGGCGCGGGGTGACATCGACGCCGTAATCTGCAGGCGTTTTCTCATCGAGCTGCTTTTTCTTGGCTTTCATGATGTTTGGCAGCGACGCATAGCGCGGCTCGTTCAGGCGCAGATCGACACTGATGATCGCAGGCAGCTTGACCTTGATGGTCTGTAGCCCGCCATCGACCTCGCGTGTGACCAGCGCGCTTTCGCCCTCGATCTTGACTTCAGAGGCAAATGTCGCCTGTGCCCAGCCGGTCAGCGCCGCCAGCATCTGGCCCGTCGCGTTCATGTCATTATCGATGGCCTGCTTGCCACAGAGCACCAGTCCGGGCGCTTCTTCGTCAATCACGGCTTTCAGCAGTTTTGCCACGGCCAGCGGTTCGATATCGGTATGCACGTCATCGGCGGCCAGAATCAGGATCGCGCGGTCGGCCCCCATGGCCAGCGCTGTGCGCAGCGTTTCCTGTGCCTGCTTGACACCTATGGAAACGGCCACGATCTCGGTCGCCACGCCAGCTTCCTTCATGCGGATCGCCTCTTCCACGGCAATCTCGTCAAAGGGGTTCATCGACATCTTCACATTCGCCAGATCGACCCCGCTGCCATCCGCCTTGACGCGAACTTTCACGTTATAGTCGATCACGCGCTTGACCGGCACGAGCACCTTCATGGGCGAGGATCTCCTTTTTGTACTAATTGCGATGGTTCTAATGGCCAGCGCGCGCGGAAAACAGGGGAAAAACGACGTATCCCGCCCCCGCGACGCCGCGTTTTGCGGCTGATGGCGCTAGCGGTTGGCGCCCGGAACCCACAGGATGTCATCCGCGCCATCATTATTTGCAATGCGCCCGGCCACGAAAAACCAGTCGGACAGCCGGTTGAGGTATTTCACGGCCGATTCGTTGACTGTTTCAGTGGCGGCCAGTGCCACGGTCTCGCGCTCGGCGCGGCGGGCGACAGTGCGGCACAGGTGCAGATGTGCCGCAAGCGCCGAGCCACCGGGCAGGATGAAACTGCGCAGCGGTTGAAGGCGCGCGTTCAGCTTGTCGATTTCCGCCTCCAGCCGGTCCACTTGCGCAGGAATAATGCGCAAGGGGGTGTATTCGGCCTCTTCGTCGCGCTCCATGTCCGGGCGGCACAAGTCTGCGCCAAGATCGAACAGATCGTTCTGGATGCGCGCAAAGGCTGCGGCCATGTCGTCGGTTGCATAAAGCCGCGCCAAGCCGATCGTGGCGTTCAATTCGTCCACAGTGCCGTAGGCGGTAACGCGCTGGGCATGTTTTGCGACGCGCGACCCGTTGCCAAGGGCCGTTTCGCCAGCATCGCCCGTGCGCGTATATATCTTGTTGAGAACGACCAAGGGTCAGGCTCCTTTTGACCGGAAATAGACGAAGATCATGATCAGCGCGACAGCCGCAAACTGTGCATAAAGCCGCCAGCGCATCATTCGGTTGCCGTGCTTCTTGTTGAATGCGCCACCCTGTGCAAAGCCGCCGATACCGACTGCAAGAATACCTAGCACCACGAGAGCGCCAATGACGGCGACGATGAAAAGCGGGTCGGACAGCATGTTGCGCTCCTCTTGTGGCTGACGCTGGGGCGCAACTTAACGCTGGTGTGCGCGATTGCGACCCCAAAATGGCAGAGGCGCTATAATTTGCCCAAAACCATGTCCAGCAACCGGGTGGGCAAGATACGCCGCGCGGTGCCCAGCAGATAGGTGGGCGTCGTGACATAGTAGCGCGCGCG
>SKRW01000035.1 GCA_007118295.1 Paracoccaceae bacterium
CACCCCCCCGAGAGTATTTCCGGCAAGATGAAGGGGGTCTGAATGGAGAGAGGCGCTGATGTTTGACTTTTTGCGCAAGGCGCGTGCGCCCGAGGCGGCAGCAGGGTCCAGGGCCGAGGCCAAGGCTTCGGCTGTGGGTCCGCTGACAGCGGGGCGGATCAGCGGCAAGGGTGCCGCTTATGGCGTGGCGGGCGGGGGCTGGACCGCGCGCGATGGCGTGTCGCTGGTGCGTGCGGGGTTTCTGGGCAATCCGGTCGGGTTTCGCGCCGTGCGGCTGATCTCTGAAGCGGCGAGTGCATTGCCGCTGGTGGTGCAGGATTGCGCGCGCCGCTATGAAACGCATCCGGTGCTGGATCTGATCACGCGACCCAATCCGGCGCAGGGACGGGCCGAATTGTTCGAAGCGCTTTATGCGCAGATTCTGTTGTCGGGCAATGCCTATCTGGAACTGGTAACTGACCCCGAGGGGCGCGCGCGCGAGTTGCATGTGCTGCGCTCGGACCGGATGAGCGTGGTGCCGGGGGCGGATGGCTGGCCAGTGGCCTATGATTACATTGTGGGTGCGGCACGCCATCGGTTTCATGTGCGCGACGGGCGCTCGCCTATCTGCCATATCCGCAGTTTTCATCCGCAGGACGACCATTACGGGCTGTCCCCATTGGAGGCGGCGCGGCGCGCAGTCGATGTACATAATGCAGCGGCACAGTGGTCCAAGGCGCTCCTGGATAATGCGGCACGGCCGTCGGGGGCGATTGTCTACAAGGGCCCAGAGGGGCAGGCGAGCATGTCGAATGACCAGTTCGAGCGCTTGCAGGCCGAGATGGAGGCGCATCACACCGGCGCGCGCAACGCAGGCCGCCCGATGCTGCTGGAAGGGGGGCTGGACTGGAAGCCGATGGGATTCAGCCCGTCAGACATGGAATTCCAGAAGACCAAGGAAGCCGCCGCGCGCGAGATCGCGATTGCCTTTGGGGTGCCGCCCATGCTGCTGGGTATTCCGGGGGACGCGACCTATGCCAATTATCAGGAAGCCAATCGCGCCTTTTACCGGCTGACCGTGTTGCCGATGGCGATGCGGGTGACGGCTTCGGTCGCGCATTGGCTGTCGGGCTTTGTGCCGGGCGAGGTGGAGCTGCGCCCCGATCTGGACCAAGTGCCGGCGCTTGCGGTCGAGCGTGAACAGCAATGGCGGCGCGTGGGCGATGCGGGTTTTCTGAGCGATGCCGAAAAGCGTGTCCTCTTGGGCCTGCCCCCGCATGTCGAGGGCGCATGAGCGCGCGCCGGGCCGTGGGCGGTTCGCGCTATCTGTATGACAGTTTCGAGGCCGCGCAGGCGCGCATCGACGCGCAGGAACGCGTGTTCGAGGCCCGCAAGGAAGCGCTGGAATTCCGCATCAGTCGGCTCGAAGGCGCGTTGGAGCGGGTCGAAAAGCGGCTGTGGCTGGCAGTTTACGGTGTGGCGGCGGGTGTTCTGATCCATGGTGCCTTGGCGCTGGTCACGATCGTGCAATGAGAGGTGCGATGATGGAATACAAGTTCATGCGGCCCGAAACGACGCTCACCTTGCTGGAAGAGCATCGCATCGAGGGGTATGCATCGGTCTTTGGCGTGCACGACAAGGGCGGCGATATTGTCGCGCCTGGCGCCTATGCCGTGGCGTTGAAATTACTGCGCAGGCGCGGCGACAAGGTGCGCATGCTGTGGCAGCATGATCCGGGCGAGCCGATCGGCATCTGGGACGAGGTTTTCGAGGATGCGCACGGGCTGTTCGTGCGCGGTCGGCTGCTGCCAGATGTAGCGCGCGCCCGCGAGGCGCAGGCCTTGCTGATGGCGGGCGCTGTTGACGGGTTGTCCATCGGCTACCGGACCGTGCGCGCCGAAAAGCTGCCGCAGGGCGGGCGTCGCCTGATCGAGTTGGATTTGTGGGAGGTGTCGCTTGTGACCTTCCCCATGCAGATCGAGGCGCGCATTCACCAGAAATCCGCGCTTGTGCAGGATCTTGCGCTGATGCGCGCACAGATGCGCGCTGCCCGCGAGGCTGTTGCGCGCCTGTAGGAGTTGCGCGCGCTGTCTCAACCCGATCTTGGGCGGGTCTCGATAGTCTGGCCCCGGATCGCCAATCAGCCGTCCCCAAACGCAGGAGAGCGACATGACCACCCCCGTGCCACCGGCAGCGGGCCAGAGCGGTGCGGCCGCACCAACGGCCCCGGATCTGGAACTCAAGACCGCGATGCAGGGCTTCGCGCAGGATTTTTCGGCCTTTCAGACCGAACTCACCCGGAAACTTTCACAACAGGAAGAGCGACTGACCATGCTGGATCGCAAGACTGCCCTTTCCCCCGCCCGCCCGGTGCTGAGCAGCACAGACGCAGGTGAAACACTGCACCACAAGGCGTTTGACGCCTATCTGCGCCGGGGCGACGATGCGCCCATGCGTGGCCTGGAGATCGAGACCAAGGGCCTGAACACTTTGCAGGCCGCCGATGGTGGCTATCTGGTGGACCCCGAAACCGCCGAGGCGATCCGCTCGGTGCTGTCCTCGACCGCGTCGATCCGCGCCATCTCGTCTGTCGTGACGGTCGAGTCGACCTCGTTCGATGTGCTGGTCGATCACACGGATGTCTCGACTGGCTGGGCGACCGAGACCAGCACGATTGCCGAATCCGACACGCCCAAGATCGACCGTATCCCGATCCGTCTGCACGAGTTGTCGGCGATGCCCAAGGCCAGCCAGCGCCTGCTGGATGACAGTGCCTTTGATATTGAAGGCTGGCTTGCCAGCCGCATCGCGTCGAAATTCGCCCGTGCCGAGGCCGCGGCCTTTATCAGCGGTGACGGCGTGGACAAGCCGCGCGGGTTCCTGAACCATGACAAGATCGACGACGCCGCCTGGGAATGGGGCGAGCTGGGTTATATCGCGACTGGTGCGGATGGCGATTTCGCCAGCACAAATGCAGCCGATGCGATTGTCGATCTGGTCTATGCGCTGGATGCGACCTACCGCGCCAATGCCGTCTTTGTCATGAACTCGAAAACGGCGGGTGCCGTGCGCAAGATGAAAGACACCGATGGCCGGTTCCTGTGGTCAGACGGGCTGGCCGCAGGCGAGCCCGCGCGCCTGATGGGCTATCCGGTGCTGGTGGCCGAGGACATGCCCGATATCGCGACGGACAGTTATGCCGTTGCCTTTGGTGATTTCGCGGCAGGCTACACGATTGCCGAGCGCCCGGACATGCGCGTGCTGCGCGACCCGTTCAGCGCGAAGCCGCATGTGCTGTTCTATGCCACCAAGCGCGTGGGCGGTGATGTGTCCGACTTCAAGGCGATCAAGCTGCTGAAATTCGGCGAGATCTGAGCTGGCATCCTGCCTTGCACCCGACGGGTGCAAGGCAGGCAGGGTGCCCCGGCATGGCGTCGGGCCTGACGGGCTTTCCCACGATGCCCCCTGCACGCGCAGGCCGGGCGTTATCCGGGGCACCTGACCGAACTGCAAGACCCCTTTGCGACAAGACCCCCTTTGCGAGGCGACGAAGATGGACCTGAGAGAGACAAGCCCCATACCCGCAGCCGCGCTGCCTGTTGCCGCGTTTCGCGACCATCTGCGTCTGTCCTCGGGCTTTGCCGACAGCACCACCCAGGATGCGCTGCTGGAACAGTATCTGCGCGCCGCCATCGCAGCGGTCGAGGGGCGGGTGGCGCGTGCGCTGTTCCAGCGCGGCTATGTGCTGCGGCTGACGCGGTGGCGTGATGGCTATGCGCAAGCGCTGCCAATCGCCCCGGTCCTGAGTATCGAGGCGTTCACGCTGCTGGACCGGGACGGCGGCGCGAGCGTGGTGGACCCGTCGCGCTATGTGCTGGATGCCGACGGCACCCGACCAAAGGTCAAGGCGGCTGGCACGATCCTGCCAACGATCCCCACACGCGGCGCAGTCGAGATTGCCTTTACCGCCGGGTTCGGGCCGCTCTGGGAGGATATCCCTGCCGATCTGCGACAAGCGGTGCTGTTGCTGGCGTCACAGTATTATGAGGGGCGCGAGGCCGGTGGCGATCAGGACATGGCCTTTGGCATTCGCGCGCTCTTGGAACGCTGGCGCGATCTGCGGCTGGGGCGCGGCGCATGAGCCGCGCGTCGTACCTGACCCGCGCATTGGTGCTGGAAAGCCCGGTGGCCGCTCCCGATGGGGCGGGTGGGTTCACCACGACCTGGGTGGCGCAGGGCACGCATTGGGCCGAAATCCGTGCAGGTGCGGGGCGCGAGCGACTGGCCGCACTCGGCCCCGCAGGCGAGGTCACGTTGCGGATACTGGTGCGCGCGGCCCCGCATGGGTCAGGCCGCCGCCCGCGCCCTGACCAGCGCTTTCGCGAGGGCGCGCGGATCTTCGTCATTCTGGCCGTGGCCGAGGCCGATGTGCAGGGCCGCTATCTGATCTGCACCGCACGAGAAGAGGTGCCCGCATGAGCTATACGCTTGCCCCTGCCTTGCAGACGGCGCTGTTTCAGCATCTGAGCACCGACCCGGCGCTGACTGCCCTGATCGGCGGCGCGCTTTATGACGCGATCCCGCCCGCCAGCCCGCCCGCGACCTATGTGCTGATCGGCGCGGAAGAGGCGTTCGACCGCTCGGACAAGACCAGCCACGGGGTTGAACACCGGCTGACCGTCAGTGTGGTGACGAATGCCACCGGCTTTCTGGCCGCCAAGGACATTGCCGCACGCATTTGCGAATTGCTTGACGCGCCTGCGCTGGTGCTGTCGCGCGGGCGGCTGGTGGCGATGTGGTTTGACCGCGCCGAAGCCCGCAAGATCGAAGGCGATCAGACCCGCCGCATCGACCTGCGCTTTCGCGCGCGGCTGGAAGACGATTGATTCTCGCAATGAACGGAGGGTGGCCCAATGGGTGCACAGAACGGCAAGGACCTGCTGGTCAAGGTTGACATGACTGGTGACGGGCAGTTTGAAACAGTCGCGGGCCTGCGCGCAACCCGCATCAGCTTCAACGCGGAAAGTATTGATGTCACGTCCCTTTCCAGCGCCGGGGGCTGGCGCGAATTGCTGGGTGGGGCAGGGGTGAAATCGGCCGCCATCTCGGGTTCGGGCGTGTTTCGCGACGCGGGTACCGATGAGCGCGCGCGCGCGATCTTCTTTAACGGCGAAACGCCTGATTTCCAGATCATCATCCCCGATTTCGGCGTGGTTGAAGGCGCATTTCAGGTCACGGGCCTTGACTATGCGGGCAGCCATAATGGCGAGGCCACGTTCGAGTTGTCGCTGGCCTCGGCCGGGCAACTGACCTTTGTTGCGGATTGAGGGCGCAGATGACCAACCCCCATGCAGGCGATGTCACGCTGGAAATTGATGGCGTGCCGCACCGGCTGCGCCTGACATTGGGCGCGCTGGCGGAACTGGAGGCGGCCTTGGGCGAGGATACGATCCTCGATCTGGTTGCGCGGTTCGAAGAGGGGCGCTTTTCCTCGCGCGATGTGCTGGCGCTGATTGTTGCGGGCTTGCGGGGTGGCGGTTGGGGCGGGCAGGCGGGCGATCTGACCCGCGCCGAGATTGCAGGCGGGTTGCATGGGGCGGCGCGGGCCGCAGCCCTGTTGCTGACGCGCGCCTTCACGCCGCCTGCATGAGCGGCCCCGCTTTTGACTGGCCCGCGCTGATGCGGCTGGGGCTGCGCGACCTGCGCCTGCACCCACGCGATTTCTGGGCGCTGACGCCGGTTGAATTGATGATCATGGCGGGGCTGGACAATGCGCCCGGACCGCTGAGCCGCGCGCGACTGGAAGAACTGGCCGCCCGCTACCCCGACAGCAAGGAAAGGCCCCAAGCATGACACGCCTGAGCGATCTGGAAGAGCAAATCGCCGCGCTTGAAGCGCGCCTTGGTCAGACCACGGGCCTGGTTTCCGAGTTTGACAACGAACTTGCGGGCTTGTCGCGCAGCCTGACCTTTACCGGGCGCGAGGTGGACAGCCTGTCGCGCAATTTTTCGGGCGGGTTGCGCCGTGCCTTTGACGGTGTGGTGTTCGACGGGATGCGGATGCAGGACGCGCTGCGCAGTGTCGCGCAGACCATGGTTTCTGGAGTCTACAATACCGCGATGCGCCCGGTGCAGAATGCCTTTGGCGGGCTGCTGGCGCAGGGGGTCGCGGGCGCGATGGGGTCGATCATGCCCTTTGCGCAGGGCGGTGCCTTTGGCGCGGGCCGCGTGATGCCCTTTGCCAAGGGCGGCGTGATCAGTCAGGCCACGGCCTTTCCCCTGCGCGGGGGCGCGACCGGTCTGATGGGCGAGGCCGGGCCAGAGGCGATCATGCCGCTATCGCGCGGACCGGACGGGCGTCTGGGCGTGCGGGCGGCGGGCGGTGGCCAGCCGGTCAGCGTGACCTTCAACATCTCGACCCCTGATGTCGCGGGCTTTCAGCGCTCGCAGACGCAGATCGCGGCACAGATGTCGCGCCTGCTGTCGCAGGGCAACCGCAACCGCTGAAGGAGATGCCAATGGCCTTTCACGATATCCGCTTTCCGGCAAATCTGAGCTTTGGCGCCCTTGGTGGCCCCGAGCG
>SKRW01000272.1 GCA_007118295.1 Paracoccaceae bacterium
CA
The DNA here is from genome assembly GCA_007118295.1 of Paracoccaceae bacterium. GTDB lineage: Bacteria > Pseudomonadota > Alphaproteobacteria > Rhodobacterales > Rhodobacteraceae > Roseinatronobacter. The sequence goes on from SKRW01000272.1 coordinate 3, forward strand.
GGGCCTGATCGAGAATGCCGCGCGCATGGGCGAAGTGTTGATGGCCGAATTGCGTGAATTGATGGAGCGGTACCCTTTCATCGGGGATGTTCGCGGCAAGGGATTGTTGACTGCGTTCGAATTTGTCGCAGACCGCGCCACAATGGAACCGCTGGATCCCAAGTTGAATGCGCATGAACGGCTTGTTGAATTGGCCTATGCGCGTGGTCTGATCATCTATTCGCGCCGGACCCGGGGCGGGAAAGCGGGGGACCATTTCCTTGTCGCGCCGCCGCTCATCATCACCCGAGCACAGATCGCAGAGATGATGCTGATCCTGCGCGATACCCTGGATGCATTCGCGGAAGAAGTTGGATTGCCGATAGAGGCCGCAGCATGAAGCTTTCAGACAAGCGATGCAGCATTCAGGATGCAATCAGCGCAATCAAGGACAATGATACCGTAATGGTAGGCGGGTTCGGGGTGCCGGGCACGCCGATAGCACTTATCCATGCTCTGGTCGCGCATGGTGCCCGCAACCTGACCCTGATCAAGAACGACGCCAACGAGCCTGGTATGGGGATCGACCATCTGTTGCAAAGCGGGCAGGTTGCACGCCTGATCACTACGCATCTTGGGCTGAACAGCGGTGCGATTGCCTTGATGAATTCAGGCAGGCTTGAGGTCGAATTCAATGCGCAGGGTATTCTGGCCGAACGCATCCGGGCCGGTGGTGCCGGGATCAAGGCGATCCTCAGCGACATCGGGGTCGGAACAGAACTGGCGGATGGCAAACAGGTGGTGGAGCTTCAAGGCAAGCCATATCTGGTAGAACCCGCCTTGCGCGCTGATGTGGCCCTGATCCATGCTGATCGCGCCGACAGCTTCGGAAATCTGGCCTATGTTGCGACAGCGCGAAACTTTAACCCCCTGATGGCAATGGCTGCCGATCGCGTGATTGCCGAAGCCGAACGGGTTCTGCCGCTCGGGCAGTTTGACGCAGATGAAGTGCATACGCCCGGCGTATTTGTCGACCACGTCACCGAGCTTGGTGAATTGTCCGAGGAGTATGCAGTTGTCCGACGTTAGGAATCGCATGGTGGCCCGCGCCGCACGGGAAATTGCACCGGGCATGGTGGTCAATCTGGGGATTGGCCTGCCGACAAAGGTGGTCAACCACCTGCCTGCAGATTTCCCTGTTTGCTTGCATACAGAGAACGGCATGACGGGGATCGGCCCGACCTTGCCCCCGGAGAGGGCTGACCGGAACCTGATCGATGCCGGTGGTGCCTATGTATCCACAATTCCGGGGTCGGCCTTCTTTGACAGTGCCACCAGCTTTGCCATTGTACGGTCCGGGCGGCTTGACCTCACCATGCTTGGCGCGTTTGAAGTCAGCGCTTCAGGCGATCTGGCCAATTGGAAAATCCCTGGAAAATTCAGCCCCGGCGTCGGCGGTGGAATCGAGCTTGCGCAGAAAGCGCGGCGCGTCGTTGTTCTTACCACCCATACGGACCGTGCTGGAAACGCCAAGCTGAAGCAGAACTGTTCTCTGCCGCTGACGGCCCGCGCCTGTGTGTCACGAATTTTCACCGACATGGCAATGATCGATGTAACTGCCGGTGGTTTTGTCCTTGTCGAAATTGCGGACGGGGTCAGCGTCGCTGACGTGGTCGCAGCAACCGACGCGCCGCTGCATGTGCCCGATGGGCCCCTGCCCAGATTTTGAGGTTCCTCATGCATGAAGACATGAAAAACCGCCTGTGTGATGCTGTCGACCAGCAGTTTGAACGGCAGGTCGGCTTTCTGTCCGAGTTGACATCACACCCGTCAACGCGTGGGAACGAGCAATCGGCACAGGGGTTCATGGCTGATGAACTGGCAACGCGCGGATACGAGATTGACCGCTGGCAGATCGATATTGCCGAAATCCAGCATCTGCCGGGTTTTTCGCCAGTGCTGGGCCCTTATGACGACGCGGTGAATGTCGTCGGGATTCATCGATCCAGAACGCAGCAGGGCCGGTCGCTGATACTGAATGGTCACATTGACGTCGTTCCTGCGGGACCGCTGGATATGTGGGACAACCCGCCGTTTGAACCACAGGTCGCAGATGGTTGGCTTTATGGGCGCGGCGGTGGGGATATGAAGGCGGGCCTCGCATCGAACCTCTTTGCGCTTGATGCGCTTGCCGCGTGCGGGCTTGCGCCGGGTGGTGATGTCTATTTCCAATCCGTGGTCGAGGAAGAATGCACCGGCAACGGCGCGCTCGCCTGTCTGGCGCGCGGCTATAGGGCCGATGCCGCCCTGATCCCAGAGCCATTTTCCGAACATCTGGTCACTGCGCAGCTCGGTGTCATCTGGTTTCAGGTTCACCTCAAGGGGCTGCCGACCCATGTCGCCTATGCCAGGACCGGCGCAAACGCGATCGAGGCGGCCTTTCCCTTGATCCACGCTTTGCACGAAATGGAGCATCGCTGGAACGCATCCGAAAAGCGGCCCGACGAATACCGGCATATGGACCATGCGCTGAACCTCAACATCGGCAAGTTCCAGGGAGGTGACTGGACAAGTTCCGTCCCAGCCTGGAGTGTGTTCGATGTGCGCATGGCAATCTTTCCGGGGCAGTCGATTGACGCTGCCAAGGCTGAAATCGAACAGGTGATCCTGGATGCGGCGCGCGAAAACGCGTTCTTGCGCAACTCCTTGCCCGAGATCGTTTACCATGGATTTCACGCAGAAGGATACGCCTTGTCCCGCGACAGCACTGCGAACGCGGCCTCGGCCATTGCGGCACTGGACAAGGCGCATCACAGCGTCAGCGGAGAGGCCTTGCAGCGCGAGGCCATCACCGCCACCACCGATGCGCGCTTCTTCGGGCTTTATGCGGACATGCCGGCCTTGGTCTATGGCCCACGCGCCGAAGCGATTCACGGTTTCAACGAACGTGTCGATCTGGAAAGCATGCGGCGCATCACCAAGGCAACCGCACTCTTTATCGCTGATTGGTGCAACACCGAAGAGGTTTAACTCATGCGCGATGCTGTCATCGTTTCAACCGCCCGCACACCGATTGGCAAAGCCTATCGCGGGGCGTTCAACAACCTGGAGGTTCCCAGTTTGGCGTCCCATGCGATAAAGGCGGCGCTGGCGCGCGCCGCAGTAAGCGGCGACAAGGTCGAAGAAGCCGTTTTCGGCTCGGCCTTGACCCAAGGCTCCGCGGGTATCAACGTGGCCCGGCATATCGTTCAGGCTGCGGGCTTGCCCGACACTGTGGCTGGCGTGACAATCGACCGTCAGTGTGCGTCGGGCCTGAATGCGATTGCCATTGCATCGCATATGGTGCGCTGTGAAGGTGTGGACGTGACGCTGGCCGGGGGTGTGGACAGCATTTCACTGGTGCAGAACGCGCATTGGAATAGCTATCGCTACCAAGATCCCGCGGTGCGCGACGAATATTACCTTGGCATGCTCGACACGGCAGAGGTGGTCGCCGAACGCTATGGCGTCAGCCGTGCGGATCAGGATGCTTATGCGCTGCAAAGCCAGATGCGCACGGCCAAGGCACAGGAAGCCGGACTATTCGCGCATGAAATAGTTCCGGTCGATGCGGTCAGGCTGGTGAAGGACAAGACGACGGGAGAGACCTTGGAAAAGGCGGTGCGTCTTGACCAGGACGAATGCAACCGCCCCGGCACAACCTTGGAGGCCCTGTCAGGCCTCAGCACCGTGAAAGGCGAAGGCATGACCGTCACGGCAGGTAATGCCAGCCAGTTATCCGACGGGGCCGCAGCCCTGGTCGTCATGGAAGCGACAGAGGCACAGCGTCGCGGGCTCGCGCCGCTAGGGGCGTTGCGGGGCTTTGCCGTGGCAGGGGTCGCGCCCGAAGAAATGGGTATCGGCCCAATGGTGGCCATCCCGCGCCTTTTGGAGCGCGCAGGCCTGTCCCTGGGCGATATCGATCTTTGGGAGATCAACGAGGCATTTGCGGCCCAGCTTCTCTATTGCCGCGATAAATTGTCTATCCCTGATGCGCGCTTGAACGTAAACGGCGGTGCCATCTCTATCGGCCACCCCTATGGCATGTCTGGTGCACGCATGGCCGGACATATCCTCCTGGAAGGACGTCGCCGGGGCGCAAAATGGGGTGTCGTTTCCATGTGCGCTGGTGGCGGCCAGGGTGCGGCTGGATTGTTCGAAATGCTCTGAAACTATGACCGCGCAACAATGCCGGTGATCTGAAAAAAGCGTTAAGATTCGTCCATCCCTCGGGTTACAGGCATGAAGCCGGTGCGCGTAGGTGAGGCCTGTCCGGGAATGTCGATCTGCCAATCAATCCCGGTCGAGATGAGGCGCGCGTGAAACTGGGCAACCGTGTTCTCGTCATCCGGGTCATCGGGGTCAGCGCGAAAGATGGGCAGACCCGCGCCGCCCGTGTCGCTCAGGATCGACAAAGGGGCCGCGCCTTGTTCCAGAAGTTCAAGCCCCCGAAACAGACGGTCGCGCGACGAGTCAGTGATGCTTTGGCGCGACATGACTGGTCCGGCGCATTGCGCATGGTTGCTGTGCAACATCGGGCGCGTGTTCTCGACCACATGCACCTCGCCACCGCCAAAGCTGACCGACCATATATCGCTTGCATCCATCTGGGCAATGGACAGATGGAAACCCCCGCTGGGCGGGGCATCGCGCAACAGTTGGACCATTGCGTCGCGATCAGGTGCCCCCAAAAGCGCGCGCGCCAAGACCATCCGCGGGATTTCGGGCACAATCCCCAAGAGGCGGAGATTGTTGACCGCGATCACCAATCCGGCCGCCGTTACGGCGAAAGTGTGGCCCGGAATCGAGCCGGGATAGCAAAAGCTTGTGGCGGTGGGCGCGCTATCGGGGCGCAGCTCCGCGATGAAGCAATGGCCCAGAAGCCCGGGCAATCCGTCCTCGTTATGCGCGATAACAGGTTCATCGCCGGGCACTTGCACAGTTGTGCAGCCATCACCCAAACCCGCCAGCAGATCGCCCCGCGCGTTCCACGCAAAGACAGGATCAAAGGGCAATTCCAACCCATCGGCCAATGCTGCGATCTCGCTGTGAAACTCGGGAAACAGCGCGCGCGTGGCATCTGCCATCCGCCGTACCGCGGGGGTCAGATCAGGTGCCGTGATGCGGTGCCATAGGGGCGACTGGCTGACGATCTGCGCAACGGTCGCACGCCCGGCAACCCCCAGCGCGAAGCCGCGTGTGGCCGCAGTACCGGCAACTTCATGATATCTAAGGCCCGAGGTCGTCGTCATAGGGTCACCTTGGCATCGCAAGCGACCGTATGCCTGAAAGAATGAAAAACGTGCATGATGATATCCCTGTACGGTTGAGTGTCACCGAGTTCTGAGCAATCCAGTGACCTGCCCCCAATTTTCAGGGCCACTCGTTAGTCGCGCTTGTCCGCTATTAGCTTGCCAATCTTCGGCGGCGTGAGCAATGGGCGCAGGCGCGTGAGATTTTGTTCTAACCGCCTTGGCGCAAGGGCCATGTGTCATTGACCCGGTAGCCCCGTGGCCAGGGGTCGGAAGGGGGTTCTGTCGCAAATTTTCGAGAAGGTTGAGTGTAGACTGGCGCTGGACACACTTATGCTGCGAGCTGGGCAAACTGCTGGAATGCGTTCAGGCCATTGTTGTCGAATTGCCCCTTCCAAATCTGGCAGAAGGCAAGGAACGGCTGATGCTGTTGCGAAAACACGGGCCTAGCGACGATGCCTACGACTTCAACTACAGGACCTAATCGACTATTCTATAATCAAGCCGCAAGTGCGCTCTGTCCCGCTTTGCGAACCTTGGCACGAGCGCGTCGAGGGTCCGGCTCGGGCCTGAAAAGCTTGGCACGGCATTCAACACTATGTCCGAAAGCGGCCTCCAACCTGATTGAGCGCCCTCACTTTTGTCAAATTCAAATTAGGTGCTCGCCCTCGTCGTCATCGGCGAAGATCCCGCAACCGTACACCGGCGGCTATCCCCGGAGCATTGTAGACTGGCGACATCGTGCCATCTGCGATCTCAAATTCTGGAAATGCCGTCAGAAACGCGACCGCATCCGTCACAGATCGACAGTAGAGCGCAAAGGCATCACCTACGAACGGCGACCGAAATGGCCAAAGCGACGCGTTTCCATTGCCAAACTTTTCAGCCAGCCAACGCTTCGGGTCTCGGTCAGAACCCAGTTTTTCTGCAAATCCACCCGGATTTTGCAGGAGCACGCGCACCGGAAATGCCCGGTCGTCTGAAAGATGCTGGGGAGATGAGCGGCGCGACATAGCGAGAACATAAAGTGAACAATAGGAGTCGGCAAGCCCTTTCCATCCGTCCGCCTATTCCATTGGCGTTTGCAACTTGACGCAAGGTGTCCAGTCGTAGCTTTGAGCCCTTAGCGGACCGTTCCGCCACGATCAGACTTGGAAAACTCGATCAAATCCCAACGGTTTCCCCACGGATCCTTCCAGACCGCCACACGCCCATAAGGTTCGTTGCGTGGTTCGCTTTCGAAGATGACACCCTC
>SKRW01000176.1 GCA_007118295.1 Paracoccaceae bacterium
CAGGCGGCCCGTGGGCCTTCAGGCCCCGCCCTATTCCGACAGGAGGCAGATGTCAGAACGGAATCTCTGTCGTTTCCTTCAGGAACTCCATGACGAAACTGGCCGAGATGTCTGAGATATGCACCTGCGATGTCAGTTGCTTGTAAAACCGGTCATAGGCGACCATGTCGGCAACACGCACCCGCAGGACATAATCCAGATCGCCCGTCATGCGATAGGCGCCCACCACCTGCGGCATGGACGATATAGCGCGCTGGAACTTTTCGCGCCACGCGGCATCGTGCCCCGATGTGCGGATCAGGACAATCGCCATCAGGTTGCAGCCCATCATATCGGGGTCCAGAATCGCCCGGCGGGACATAATCGCGCCGCCTTGCTCCAGCAGCTTGACCCGACGCCAGCAGGCATTGCGCGACAAGCCGATCTGTTCGGCCAGCACATCGACCGAGGTAGACGCGTCTTTCTGCAACAGGCGCAGGATTTTTAGGTCAAATTCATCCATTATTTATCAACTTTATGGGATTTTATCTCAATTTTATCCAGATTAGCAAGGAAATTGGGACGCCGCCACAGGGCAAATACAGTAAGCTGCATTTCAAACAACCGTTTTCGAGGATACCCATGCAGCGATACGACAAAGCAAGTCCGCGCGGCGCGGTGCAGCCCTTCGCCGCCTTGTTTACCGACCATCCGGCATCGGTGAATGAAAGCTATTTTCAGCATATGCGCTTTGCACTGGGCTTTGGGTTCTGGCTGTTGCTGGCAGGCTTTGCAGCACTGGTTCATGCGCTGGTTCCAGGACTGTGCCAGACCACGGCAAGCCGCATCATCCGCAAACTCTACGCCCGCATCGACGGGCGCGGTGCGCATCCGACCCGGTAGCACACGCCAGTGCGACATGCCGCCGACCTTGGCCAGTAGTCGCACGAGGTCGAGTGAACGCTGACCAGTTGTTCCAGATGGTAGACCGGGTCAGCTTGCGCCCTGTCAGCACATATTCACTTTGTTGCCTGAGCGGCCTGCCATAGCCAGGCCCCATCATCGCGCAGCGTCCGGGTCACGCGTCCACGCGCAAGCAGATAATTCAGATGGGCAAGGGTTTCGGACAGGGCCAGCCCATAGGTCGCTTCGGTCACTGTGCGCTTGAACAGGGGCCCGAAGCACGCGCTCGCGACCTGCGGCACCGCAAGATGAGCTTCGAGCCGCTTTAACGCGCTGATGTGGTTCTCGATCTTCTGGGTCAGGCGCAGGGGCAGTCCGGTAAAGGGCAGCTTGTGGCCGGGCAGGACCAGATGATCGTCGCGCGCATGCTCTTTCAGGCGCGCGCAACTGTCCAGCCAGTCCGCGACCGGGTCGGCATCGGGTTCGGTCGCATAGACCCCCAGCACGGGCGAGATCGAGGGCAGCAACTGATCGGCCCCCAGCACCAAAGGGCAATCGCGGCTCCAAAGCGTGATCTGGTCGGGTGCATGCCCCTGCCCCAGCCGCACATCCCAGTCACGCCCGCCCGCGCGGATTACATCGCCCTCGCTGATGCGCTGAAAGCCCAGCGGCATCGGGGCGACGATATCGCAGAAATTGAACGGGCGTTCACGGGCGCGCTTTTCCAGCAGATCGGGGGCCATGCCCGCGCGCCGCCAGAAGGTCAGCATTTCGGGTGGGGGTGTCTCTTGCGGGTCCTGCGTCAGCATGCGCGCGAACAACCATGCCGTGCGCGTGGCCCAAAGTGGTGTCCCCCCGGACTGAAACCAGCCCGCAAGCCCGACATGATCGGGATGGTGGTGGCTGACGATCACGCGTTTGACCTGCTTGCCGCGCAGCGGCCCGGCCAGCAGCTTGACCCAGATCCCGCGATTGCGTGTGGTATCAAGCGCCGTGTCAAAGATCGTCCAGCCGTCGCCGTCGTCCAGAATGTAGACATTGACATGATCCAGCGCCATTGGCAGGGGCAAGCGCGCCCAGAACACGCCTTCGGCTATCCGTGTCACGCAGCCCTCTTCCGGGGGGGCGTCGAACGGGTAGCGTATTCCTGCTGATGCGTCAGTGCCGTCCATCATGCCGCCAGATCATCATCCGTCAATACGTAGAGACTGTCGGCCCCGGCCTTTGCCTGTGCCAGAAGCCCCATATGCTCGGGCAGGATACGGGTTATGAAGACACGCGCAAGGGCGTGGCGCGCACGATCTCCGGCAAGGGCCGCTTTCAGGTGATAATGCGCGCCCAGAACGCGCGCAAAGGCCCGCAAATACGCCGTGGCCCCGGCAAAGCGGTCATTCACATCCTGCGCGACCAGCCATTCAGTGGCCTCGCGCAGCGATTCGGCGGCCTGCCAGACATCTTCGGCCAGATCGGGCAGCGGGCCACGCGCGGCCTCGGCGCCATCTTCAATCTCTTGCAACAGGCGGAACGCTGCCTCGCCGCCATCCATCATCTTGCGGGCCACCAGATCCATCGCCTGGATGCCATTCGTCCCCTCATAGATCGCAGTCACGCGCACATCGCGCAGATATTGCGCGGCGCCGGTTTCCTCGATGAAGCCCATTCCGCCGTGCACCTGAATCCCCGCGCTGGCAATCTCGATCCCGATATCGGTCCCATGCGCCTTGGTGATCGGTGTCAGCAGTGCCGCGCGGGCAGCCCATTCATCGGCACCTGTGGCCGTGGCCATGTCGATCGCGACGGAATTGGCCAGCGCGATTGCGCGGATGGCAAATATCTCGGCCTTCATCATCGCCAGCGTCCGGCGCACATCGGCATGTTCCAGAATAGTGCCGCTGCCCGACACCGGCGTGCGGCCCTGCTTGCGGTCCTGCGCATAGCGCAGCGCATGCTGATACGCCCCTTCGGCCACGCCGATGCCCTGAATGCCCACACCGACACGCGCATTGTTCATCATGGTGAACATGGCCGCCATGCCCTTGTGCGGCGCGCCTACCAGCCAGCCGGTCGCGCCGTCATATTCCATCACCGCAGTGGGCGATCCATGCAGCCCCATCTTGTGTTCCAGACTGACCACGCGCAGCGCATTGCGTTCACCGGGATTGCCCTGCGCATCGGGCAGGAACTTGGGCACCATGAACAGGCTGATGCCCTTGGTTCCGGGCACACCGTCCGGCAGGCGGGCCAGAACAAGATGACAGACATTCTGCGTGAAATCATTGTCACCCCAAGAGATGTAAATCTTCTGCCCCGAGATCGCATAGGTGCCGTCGCCATTGGGTTCGGCCTTGCTGCGCAACGCCCCCACATCTGACCCGGCCTGTGGTTCGGTCAGGTTCATGGTGCCGCACCAGTCACCCGAGATGAGCTTGGGCAGATAGAGCGCCTTGATCTCGTCGCTGGCATGGTGTTCCAGCGCCTCGACCTGACCTTGCGTCATCAGCGGGTTGAGTTGCAGCGACAGGCAGGCAGAGGACATCATGTCATTCACGACACTTGCCAGCGTCTGCGGCAGGCCCATGCCCCCATGCGCGGGGTCTGCCGAAATGCCCAGCCAGCCGCCCTCGGCGATGGCATGAAAGGCATCGCCGAAACCCGGCGTCGTGCGCACGATCCCGTTTTCCAGCCGTGCGGGCTGAAGGTCGCCCGCGCGCTGCAGGGGGGCCAGCACATCTTCGCACAGGCGCGCAGCCTCGGTCACGATCGCATGGGTCATATCGGCGGTCGCCTCGGCAAAGCGGTCGGTCTGGCGAAGCTGATCGAAGGCCACAACATGCTCGAGCAGAAAGGTGAAATCCGTAAGCGGGGCGCGGTAGGGCATGGGCGGGGCTCCTTCAAGAGGCAGGCAGGGCTTGGCAAGGGCAGTGACAGCGCCTATGGCACTGGGCTGACCCCAGTCATACCGGCTTGGGGCGCATATCTGAACCAGAACGCCACGTCACAGCATGCCTGACCCTGCCCTCTCGACCGAAATCCTGCACACCGATCCTGCCGGGATCGCGCGCGCGGCAGACCTGCTGCGGGCAGGTGCGCTGGTGGCACTGCCGACCGAGACAGTTTACGGGCTGGCAGGCGATGCACGCAATGCGCAGGCCGTGGCCGCGATTTACGCAGCCAAGGGCCGGCCCGCGCTGAACCCCCTGATCGTGCATCTGGGGTCACTTGAGGCCGCCGAAGACCTCGCCGAGCTTTGCGAAGGCGCACGGGCCTGCGCCAGCACTTTCTGGCCGGGACCACTGACACTGGTGGCCCCGCTGCGCGCGGGTCACGGGCTTGCGCCCGCCGTGACCGCAGGTTTGCCCACTGTCGCGCTGCGCGTCCCGGCCCATCCTGTCGCGCGGGTTGTTCTGGAGGCGTTCGGCGGCCCGCTGGCGGCACCCTCGGCCAATCCGTCAGGGCGGATCAGCCCGACCAGTGCCGCGCATGTCATGGCGGGGCTGTCAGGGCGGATTGCGGCAGTGCTGGATGGCGGAAGCTGTGCCGTCGGGGTGGAGTCGACGATACTGGGCTTCGAGGACGGACAGCCCGTGTTGCTGCGCGCTGGTGGGGTCAGCCCCGAGGCACTGGCGCGCGTGCTGGGCAAGGCCCCCGCGCCGCGCGCATGCGGCAAGATCACGGCACCGGGCCAATTGGCGTCGCATTATGCGCCGTGCGCAGCCCTGCGCCTGAACGTGACGCGCCCGCTGCCTGGCGAGGTCTGGATCGGTTTCGGGCCAGACTGCGCCGCGGCTGAAATGACGCTTTCCGCCACAGGTGATCTGCAAGAAGCGGCGTCGCGATTATTCGGGGTCCTGCATGCTGCAGATGCCATGGATCGCCCGATCGCAGTTGCGCCTGTGCCGGAAACCGGGCTGGGTGTTGCGATCAATGACAGGTTGCGCCGGGCCGCCGCGCCGCGCGTGTGACCCGCGAAGGGCGGGGGGCTGACTGCCCCCCGCACCCCCCGTGGATATTTGGACAAAGATGAAGGATCAGTCGCGCAGAAGCTCGTTGATGCCCGTCTTGGAGCGGGTCTGCGCATCGACCCGTTTGACGATCACGGCGCAATAGAGATTGATGCCGTTTTTCGAGGGCATCGAGCCTGCGACCACCACTGAATAAGGCGGAACTTCGCCGTAAGTGACGCTGCCTGTTTCGCGGTCCACAATCTTGGTCGATTTGCCGATGAAGACGCCCATGCCCAGCACCGAGCCTTCGCGGATGATGCAGCCTTCGACCACTTCGGAGCGCGCGCCGATGAAGCAGTTATCCTCGATGATGGTCGGCCCGGCCTGCATTGGTTCCAGCACGCCGCCAATGCCCACCCCGCCCGACAGATGCACATTCTTGCCGATCTGCGCGCAGGAGCCGACTGTGGCCCATGTATCGACCATGGTGCCGCTATCGACATAGGCCCCCAGATTGACAAAGGACGGCATCAGCACGACACCGGGCGCAATATAGGCGGATTTGCGCACGATACAGTTGGGGACCGCGCGGAACCCGGCGGCTTTCCAGCGGTTTTCGCCCCATCCCTTGAACTTGCTGTCAACCTTGTCCCACCAGCCGCCACCCTGAGGGCCGCCATCCTGAGGTTCCATGTCCTTGATGCGGAACCCCAGCAACACGGCTTTCTTGGCCCATTGATTGACATGCCATTCGCCGCCCTCGCCCCGTTCGGCCACACGCAGCGAGCCTGTATCAAGCGCCTCCAGCGTGGCCTCGATCGCCTCGCGCGCCGCGCCAGAAGTGGCGGGGGTGATTGTGTCGCGCCCCTCCCATGCGGCCTCGATGGCGTGTTCCAGTGCGGCTGTGTCGGTCATTGGCGGGCTCCATGGCTCTGGTCATCTGTTGGTCTTCGCTATAGCCTTGGACGCGAACAAGAGCAATTCGCGTAAAGGGACTCCATGGCGAAAGACCAGAGCAAGACCCGCCCCTTCCCCGATGCCGGCGAAGATATCCGCCACTGGGACGAGACGCCAGACACCGCACAGACGCGGCATCCGGCCTACCGGCTGGCCTTTGCCGATAGCGATTTCCTGTTGCGCGACGAACTGCGCCCGGTGCGGTTGCAACTGGAATTGCTGAAACCCGAATTGCTGATGAACGAGCGCGGCATCCAGTCCACGATCGTCATGTTCGGCGGCGCGCGGATCCGTCGCCCCGACGAGTCCACCCCGGCCCGCACCCCGATGATGGCCGACCTCGCGCGCTTTTACGAGGTCGCGCGCGCGTTTGCCCATGCGATGACATTGCGTTCCGTGCAGAGCTATGGGCGCGAGGACGTGATTGTCACTGGCGGTGGCCCCGGCGTGATGGAGGCGGGCAATCTGGGCGCGAAAGAGGCGGGCGGAGTCTCGATCGGGCTGAATATCGTGCTGCCGCATGAACAGGCCCCGAATGAATATGTGACACCGGATCTGTGCTTCAACTTTCACTATTTCGCCATCCGCAAGATGCATTTCCTGATGCGGGCAAAGGCGATCACGGTTTTTCCCGGCGGGTTTGGCACGCTGGACGAGATGTTCGAGACCCTGACGCTGATCCAGACGCAGCGTATGCGCAAGATGCCCTTCATCCTGTTCGGGCGCGAATTCTGG
>SKRW01000242.1 GCA_007118295.1 Paracoccaceae bacterium
ATCTCGCCCACGATCTCTTCCAGAATATCTTCGAGCGTGATCAACCCCTGCAGCGCGCCGTATTCATCGACAACCAGCGCAAAATGACGCCGGAGCCGCAGAAACTCCTTCATCTGTTCGTCCAGCGGCGTGGTGTCGGGCACGAAATAGGGCGGGCGGGCCAGCGATGCGAGGTCCAGACCGCTGATGGCCGCGTAATCCCCGGACGCATCCGTGACCAGCCGGTGCATCTCGCGCACAAGGTCGCGCGAATACAGAACGCCCACGATGTTTTCAGGGTCCTCGCGGTACATGGGCAGGCGCGAATGGGCCGAGTTGATGCATTGCGCGATGATGTCGGCGATTGCGTCATCGGCATTGACGGTCTCGATCTGGCTGCGGTGGCGCATGATTTCCTCGACCGTGCGTTCCGACAGATCCAGCGCGCCCAGCAGGCGGTCGCGGTGTTCCTTTTCGACCGAGCCCGTCGAATGTCCCAGCGCCAGTGTGCCTGCGATTTCCTCATGGACGGACATGATGTTGCTGTCTGGGTCGATGCTGATCCCGAACAGCGCCAGCACGCGGCGCACCACAAAGCGCACGATATTGACCACGGGCGAGAATACGGCCACCACGTATCGCAACACCCGCGACACCCGCATGGCGGCCGATTCGGGGTTCGAGATGGCATAGGTCTTGGGCATGACCTCGGCAAAGACCAGCACCAGCAGCGTCATCACCAGTGTCGCCAGCGCGACACCGCTATCGCCAAACAGCCGCGTAAACAGCGCCGTCGCAAGCGAGGCGGCGAGGATGTTGACAAGATTGTTACCCAGCAGGATCGCACCGATCATCCGCTCGTTGTCTTCGGTCAACTCCAGCGCGCGCGCAGCCCCTGCGTCGCCCCGGTCGGCCTGCGCCTTGAGCTTGCCGCGGCTTGACGCCGTCAGCGCCGTTTCAGACCCGGAAAAGAAACCCGAAATCACCAGAAGCAGAAGAATGGCAGCGGTCGTGATCCAGAATGCCGTATCAAGATGTGCGGCGAGATCGCCCATTGTCCCCCAGTCCCGAGCCTGTCAGCGCTGCGCGCCTTTCCTGTGTCATAAGCCTTGCGCGCTGCCCCGTCCAGCACGGGCTTGACCGGCGCATTGGTTTTGGCCATCAGGTGACGCATGTTCGCATCCCACACCCTTGACCAGATCACCCGCCGCTTCGGCTTTCTGGAGGCCCGCCTGATGGAAGGCGCGCCCCCGTCCGAGATTGCGGATCTGACGCGCGAATATGCCGAGTTGAAGCCGGTGGTCACGCAGATCGCGGCCTGGCAACAGGCCGTTGCGCAGCATGCAGAAGCCCGCGCGATGCTGGCGGATGCCGAGATGCGCGCCCTGGCCGAAGAGGAACTGGCGCGGCTGGACGCAGAAATGCCGGAACTGGAACACGCCTTGCGCCTTGCGCTTTTGCCCAAGGATTCAGCAGATGCGCGCCCCGCCCTGATCGAATTGCGCCCCGGAACAGGTGGCGAAGAGGCCAGCCTCTTTGCCGCAGACCTGATGCGCATGTATCAGCGCTACGCCGAGGCGCGCGGCTGGCAGGTACAGATGGTCAGCCTGTCCGAAACCGAACTGGGCGGCCTGCGCGAGGCGGTGATGCGGATCGCAGGCGAAGGCGTGTTCGCGCGGTTGAAATTCGAATCGGGCGTGCACCGGGTCCAGCGCGTGCCGGTGACCGAATCGGGCGGGCGGATACATACTTCGGCGGCCACCGTCGCTGTTCTGCCCGAAGCCGAGGAGGTCGATATCGACATCCCGGTGCAGGATATCCGCATCGACACGATGCGCGCATCCGGCGCAGGCGGGCAGCATGTGAACACCACCGATTCGGCAGTGCGGATCACGCATCTGCCCACCGGGATCGTGGTTACCTCGTCCGAGAAATCCCAGCACCAGAACCGTGCGATTGCACTGCAGGTCCTGCGCGCGAAACTGTATGACATGGAGCGCCAGCGCGCGGATGCCGCCCGCGCCGATGCACGCCGCGCGCAGGTCGGATCGGGGGACAGGTCGGAACGCATCCGCACCTATAACTTCCCGCAGGGGCGCATGACCGACCACCGTATCAATCTGACGCTCTACCGGCTGGATGCCGTGATGCAGGGCGATCTGGACGAGGTGATCGACGCGCTGACGACGGCGGATCAGGCTGCGCGGATGGCCGCGATGGAAGCCTGATGCAAGTGCGCGACGCCCTCGCGCACGCAGTGACGCGGCTGCGCGATGCTGGCATCGAGAGCGCGCCGCGCGATGCGCGCCGCCTGCTTGCGCATGCGCTGGGCGTGGCTGATGACCGTGTGATGATGGCGCTTGCCGATGAGATGACTCAGCAGCAGGTCAAGGCATTTCACACAGCGATAGCAGCGCGCGCAGCCCGGCAACCGGTGGCGCAGATCACGGGGGCACGCTTGTTCTGGGGCCGGTCGTTTCAAGTGACGCGCGATGTCCTCGATCCGCGCCCCGAAACCGAGACACTGATCGCGGCTGCGCTGGAACGCCCGTTCAGCACGGTGCTGGATCTGGGCACGGGCAGCGGGGCGATTCTGCTGACGCTTCTGGCCGAGCGGGCAGGGGCCAGCGGGCTAGGGGTTGATCTGTCCCCCGCAGCGCTGGATGTGGCGCGCGCAAATGCCCGCGCGCTTGGTGTTGCGCCGCGCACCCGGTTTCAGCTTTCGGACTGGTTTGGCACTGTTTCGGGGCGATTTGACATGATCGCCGCGAATCCGCCCTATATCGGCACGGATGAGGTCGCGGATCTTGCGCCCGAGGTCCGCGATTGGGAACCCCGCATGGCGCTGGTCCCCGCCGGGTGTGACGGGTCAGGGCTTGCGGCCTATCGTCACATATGTGCGCAAGCCCCCCGGCATCTGGCCCCCGGTGGCTGGCTTCTGGTCGAGATTGGCACCACTCAGGGCAGCGCCGTGGCGGCGCTGTTCACGCGCTCGGGACTGCATGCGGTGCAGGTCCTGAGCGATATGTCGGGGCATGATCGTGTGGTTCTGGGGCAGGCAGGACTCGGCCAATAGGCGGTGATTGCACGCAACAACCTGCGAAAATGCTGTTTTTCACACAAGAGGGGCTTGTCATGCAGGCTTTGCCATGGCAGATGAGAGGTCAGGCGCAGTTCACACTTCAGCGCGCGCCTCTTATCCCCACATGCAGCCTGTGTTGTCGGATGAACCCGAATGGACCCACAGACGCTGCACGGTATGCCCGATCAGGCAGGACAGTATAAAGCATGAGATCACCCAATAAACGCTCGCGTTCGAAGCCGAACCGCCCAAAGTCGCTTGGCAACATTGTCAATCGCGTCTTCGACAGTTCTGGCCCCGAAGGCAAGGTGCGCGGTACGCCGCAGCAGATTATCGAGAAGTATCAGGTTCTTGCCCGTGATGCGCAACTCTCGAATGACCGTGTCGCAGCCGAGAATTTCCAGCAACATGCCGAGCATTACACGCGTCTTCTGGCGCAGGCCCAGCGTGAACAGCAGGCCGAGCAGGAAACCCGCCGCCAGCAGCAGGAAGACCGCAATCGCCATCAGCAGGATGAGCGCGGCCCGCACAACCAGAATAACCAGCACAACCCGCGCCGTCACGACCAGCGCCGCAATGACGACGACGTCGCACAAGGCGACACCGCGAATGCGGGCAGAGGTGCTGCTGAGACGGCCCCTCGCGAGGCTGACATGCGTGAGACCGGCTCTCGCGAGACGGGGTATCGTGACGCTGGCTCTCGTCGGGAAGGCGATAACGCGTTCGCCGTGCAGGACACTGAAAGCGCGAGCGAAACCTCGTTGGTCGAAACCCCGGAAAGCCGGTCCGACGCACCCGCGACCGAGGAAAAGCGCCCGAGCAAGCCCGCAAACCGGCGCAAGCCACGCGCGCCCAAGCCCGAGGGTGCTGCCCCTGAGGGTGCCCCGGCAGAGGCTGGTTCCGACGCCCCGGCCAAGCCACGCCGCGCGCCGCGCAAGCCGCGCAAACCGGCCTCTGAAACCGAACCAAGTGCGTCAGCCGCCGAATAGGCCCTGGCGCTACAGGCCGCCCGCGACAACGGGCAGAATGCCGATGGCGGTGGCACCGTTCAGGACAAACTGAACCGACAACGCAGCCAGCAGCAGGCCGAACAATCGTGTCATGACCATGGTGCCCGTGCGGCGCAGGATGCGCTCCAGCGGTGCGGCCAGCAGAAAGGCCAGCAGCACCAGCGCGATCACCACCAGCATCACGCCGGTAATCAGGGCGACCCCCTCGATGCTGCGTCCGGTCTCGCCGATCAGCAGCACCATCGTGGCCATTGCGCCCGGTCCGGCGATCAGCGGCATGGCTAGCGGAAAGACTGACGGGTCATCTGCAAGTGCGCCCTTGCTTTCGTCGGCATGGTCCGCGCGGCGCTGTCCGCGCCGGTCAAACAGCATGTCCAGCGCCGTCAGGAACAGCAGGATCCCGCCTGCAATCTGAAAGGCCGGCATCGAGATTCCGATAGAGCGCAGGAAATCCTCGCCCGCGATTCCGAACAACGCCAGCAGGATCGCCGAGATCACGCAGGCGCGCAGCCCTATCGCGCGGCGGCGCGCGGGGGTCATGCCCTGCGTCAGTGCCAGAAACAACGGTGCGGTGCCGATCGGGTCGATCACCACGAACAGGGTGACAAAGGCCGCGATCAGGAAGGTGATGTCAATCAGTTCAAGCACGGCTCAGAACACCTTGAAATGTTTTGCGAGTTTCAAGCCCTGACCCTGATAGTTCGATGCAAGGTCCGCCCCGTACAACCGCTCTGGCCGCTCGGCCATCCGTTCATAGACCAGCCGTCCGACGATCTGCCCATGTTCCAGAACGAACGGGGCTTCATGGCAGCGCACTTCCAGCACCCCGCGCGCACCGGCCCCCCCTGCTGCCGCATGGCCGAAACCAGGGTCGAAAAAGCCTGCGTAATGGACCCGGAACTCGCCCACCATGGCCAGATAGGGGGCCATCTCGGCGGCATAATCGGGCGGGATATGCACTGCTTCGCGGCTGACAAGGATATAGAATGCGCCGGGATCAAGGATGATCTGCCCATCGTCGCTGTGCAGCGTTTCCCAGAAATCATGCGGCGCATAGACCCCCACGCGGTCGAGGTCGATCACACCCGTGTGCGGTTTGGCGCGGTAGCCCACCGGCGCGCCATCTTCGGGGCGCAGGTCCACGGAAAAGCCAAGCCCCTCGGATATGACCGGCGTGCCCGGCACCAGTGTTTCCCGCGCATGCAGTGCCGCCAGTTCGGTATCGCAGAGCACGGCATGCCCCCGGCGAAAGCGGATCTGGTTCAACCGCATGCCGGGGCGCACCAGCACCGAGAAGGAACGCGGGCAGATCTCGGCATAAAGCGGGCCCGTATAGCCTTCGGGGACGCGGTCGAATTCGGTGCCTTCATCGGTAATGACGCGGGTCAGAAGGTCCAGCCGCCCGGTCGAGCTTTTGGCATTCGTCACCGCCTGAATGCCATGCGGCAGGGCCAGGCTTTCCATCAGCGGCACGACATAGACGCAGCCCTTTTCCAGCACCGCCCCTGCGCTGAGGTCCATCTGGTGCATCTCGAACTCGGCCAGCCGGTCGGCCACCCGCCGCCCCTGACCGGCCAGAAACGACGCCCGCACCCGCCACGCCCGCGGCCCCAGCCGCAGATCAAGACTGGCGGGCTGGATCTGCGCTTCGGTTACGTCAGGGATCGCGGATATCTCGCTGCGCGCCACCATGGCACGCAGGGCCTGAGACGGCAGGACGCCGGGTTGGTCGGTCATGAATGCCCCCGCTTGTTACCACATGATCCATACTTGGCACGCGCGCAGGGAAAAACCCCGCAAATGGGGGTAGGGCGAAAAACATGCGTGAAAAATGGTCGGGCTAGCAGGACTTGAACCTGCGACCTTCCGTCCCCCAGACGGACGCGCTACCAGACTGCGCCATAGCCCGACGTTTGATGCCGCCTTACTACCCGATTTGCCGCCCGTGACAAGGGAGAAATCGCATCCGTTTTGCGCGGATCAAGCGTCGCTGCCCATCTTGCGCAACAGCGCCTCCAGACGTGCGACCAGCGGGGCCGTCCCGGCCAGTTGCTCGGGCGGGGGCGGGGTGGTGCGCAGGGCATGGGCCAGCGCTGCCCCCCGCACGGGACGACGGGGTGCCGGGGTGTCAAGATCGGCAAAGGCATTGCCGGGCTGCGCGCGCAAAGGTGGCAACGCAGGTGCGATTGGGGCTTGCGCGCCGGGTGCGGCCATGGCTGCTTTCTCAGGCTCAGGCTCAGGCTCAGGCTCAGGCTCAGGCTCAGGCTCAGGCTCAGGCTCAGGCTCAGGCTCAGGCTCAGGCTCAGGCTCAGGCTCAGGCTCAGGCTCAGGCTCAGGC
>SKRW01000284.1 GCA_007118295.1 Paracoccaceae bacterium
GACGACCGGGCGGGGGGGGGGCAGCGGGGGGGCAGCGGGCGCAGGTGACAGGTCCAGCACAGCCGCGCCAAATGACGCCGCCAAATGACGCCGCGTTGTGCGTGACAGTAGCACATGCGCACGATTATCTCGCACAACACGGCTCAGGAGGACCACATGCCCTATCCCCATATGCTCGCGCCCCTTGATCTGGGCTTCACCCGGCTGAAGAACCGCGTGCTGATGGGGTCCATGCATACCGGGCTGGAAGAGCGCGGCGACTGGGCCCGCGTCGCCACCTACTACGCCGAACGCGCGCGGGGCGGCGTCGGGCTGATCGTGACCGGCGGCATGGCCCCCAACCCCGAAGGGGGCGTGTTTCCGGGGGCAGCCGGGCTTTATACCGATCAGGATCTTGCCAGTCACCGGCTGGTGACCGATGCCGTGCATGACGCGGGCGGCAAGATCGCGATGCAGATCCTGCATGCGGGCCGCTATGCCTATGGCCCCGATTGCGTGGCCCCGTCGGCGCTCAAATCCCCGATCTCGCCCTTCACGCCGCGCGCCCTCGACGAAGAGGGCATCGAGAAACAGATCAGCGACATCGCCACCGCCGCCGCCCGCGCGCGCGCGGCAGGCTATGACGGGGTCGAGGTGATGGGGTCCGAGGGGTATTTCATCAACCAGTTCCTGTGCACGGCCACGAACCACCGCGCCGACCGCTGGGGCGGGGCGTATGAAAACCGGATGCGCCTGCCCGTCGAGATTCTGCGCCGCGTGCGCGCGGCAACCGGCCCTGATTTCATCGTCATCTACCGTATCTCGCTGATCGATCTTGTCCCCGGTGGCCAGACATTTGACGAGGTGACGCAGCTTGCCCGCGCCGTGGAAGAAGCAGGTGCCACGATCCTGAATACCGGCATCGGCTGGCACGAAGCCCGCGTGCCGACCATCGCCACCTCGGTCCCGCGCGCGGGCTGGGCCTGGGTCACGCGCAAGCTGATGGGCAAGGTGGGCATTCCGCTGATCACTTCGAACCGGATCAACACCCCCGACGTCGCCGAGGACCTGCTGGCAGGGGGTGCGGCCGACATGGTATCGATGGCCCGCCCCTTTCTGGCCGACCCCGAATTCGTGACCAAGGCGGCGGCAGGCCGCGCTGCCGAAATCGCCCCCTGCATCGCCTGCAATCAGGCCTGCCTCGATCACACCTTTCAGGGCAAGGTCTCGTCCTGCCTTGTGAACCCGCGCGCCTGTTTCGAGACGGAACTGACCTACACCCCCACCGACCGGCCCCGAACCATTGCCGTGGTGGGGGCAGGCCCTGCAGGGCTGATGGCGGCACTGGTGGCCGATCAGCGCGGCCACAAGGTCACCCTGTTCGAGGCCGACTGCCGCATCGGGGGGCAGTTGAACATGGCGCGCATCATCCCCGGCAAAGAGGAGTTTCACGGGCTGGTGGACTGGTTCTCGGGCCAGATCGACCGCTCCGGCATGGAGTTGCGCCTGAACACGCGTGCCACACCCGAAATACTGGCAGGTTTCGACGAGGTCATCGTCGCCACTGGCGTCACCCCCCGCGACCCGCAGATCGACGGGCAGAACGCCCCCCATGTGCTGCACTATACCGATGTGCTGCGCGATTCTGCCCCGGTGGGGCCGCGCGTCGTCGTGGTGGGTGCAGGCGGGATCGGGTTCGATGTGTCCGAGTATCTGGTCCATGCAGGGCCAAGCCCGACCGAGGATCTGGCCCTCTGGCAGCGCGAATGGGGCGTGGGCGATCCGGCCTCAGTGCCGGGCGGGCTGGCGGCAGACGGGCCGCAACCCGAACCACCCGCGCGCGCGGTGACACTGGTGCAGCGCAAGGCAGGCAAACCCGGCAAGGGTCTGGGCAAGACCACAGGCTGGATTCACCGCGCAGCCCTTGTCGCCAAAGGCGTGCAGATGCTGGGCGGGCTGGAATATCGCCGGATTACGGATGCGGGGCTGGTCGTGATCCGTGACGGAGAGGAAGAAACGCTTCCCGCCGATACCATCGTGCTCTGCACTGGACAGGAACCACAACGCGCCCTTGCTGATGCACTGCAAGCGACAGGCACCCCCGTCCATATCATTGGCGGGGCCGATGTCGCGGCGGAACTGGACGCCAAGCGCGCAATCGATCAGGGCGCGCGACTGGCGGCGCGACTGTGACAAGAGCGCGGGCGGGCGGCCATATCGTGTAGGGTGGGTGATCCACCCACCCTGCCACACAGCCCCCACACGGGACCGGACAGAGCTGCCACTCACAAACCGCGCGTCATGCGCCCCGGCGCGACAGGGGCGCTCAGCGTGTCGGGCATGGCAAGGCTCGCCACCTGCTCGGCAATGGGTTTGACCGAAAGCGGATGTGTGGTGCCCGAATACCTCTCGGGCGCCTCTAGCGGCTGCCAGCGCTCGCCATGATAGATTTCCAGCGCCGAAAAGCGCGCCTTGTAATCCATCTTGGGGCTGCCGGGCACCCAATAGCCCAGATAGACATAGGGCAACCCGACCCGGCGCGCCAGTTCCACCTGATCCAGAATCATGTAGCTGCCCAGCGAGTTCTGCGCGAATTCCGGATCAAAGAAGGAATAGACAAGGCTCAACCCATCCTCCAGCACATCGGTCAGACAGACCGACCAGAGCGCGCCCTTGCTGCGGCCGGTCCCGTCGGAATATTCCAGAATGCGCGTGCGCACGGGGGTTTCCTCGATCATCGCCGCGAATTCGAACACATCCATATCCGCCATGCCGCCATCGGCATGGCGCGAATCCAGATAGCGGCGGAACAGGTCGAACTGGTCTTCGGTCGCCCAGGCACTGGTGACATGCCGCCGCAGATGCGCGTTGCGCTTCAGGATGCGGCGCTGCGACCGCGAGGGCTTGAAATCGGCAACCCTGATCCGCGCGGAAAGGCAGGCGCAACACTCGGCACAGGACGGACGATACAGCACGTTCTGCGACCGCCGGAAGCCCTGTCTGGACAGCGTGTCATTCATCGCCTCGGCCTGATCGCCCTGCAAGGCCGTGAACAGCTTACGCTCCATCCGGCCCGCCAGATAGGGGCAGGGTTGCGGGGCCGTGACGTAGAATTGCGGGATCGTCGGAAGGCTGTGGCGCATCTGGTGCAGTCTCAAGCTGATCTGTCTTCGCGCAGCCTAGCAAGGCTTTGCGCTTTCGCCAAGTGCTCTCAAACGGGCAATCGGCGGGCTATTCGGGGGCAATCCGGTGCAGCATCGTGGTGCCCAGCAACGTGTCATTCAGCCCCTGCCGGTAAGGAGTGACAAGGATCATGACAATCGAGGCGATCTGCACCGGCAAGACGGCCCATTGGCCGGCATGGATGGCACTGTAGTAAAAGGCGGTCAGCGGGTCGGGCGCGCGCCCGTCCAGACCCCGCCATTTCAGCGCCGTGACCATCATGCCCAGCGTCGCGCCGTAGCGCGACAGCATCACGGTGCGATAGGCAATCGAGATGATGGCAAAGAACAGCGGCAGGAAGAACGCCGCCAGAAACAGCGTAAAGGCCAGCGCCACCACGGTCAGCACCAGAGTCACCAAGAGATCGACCAACCATGCCAGCGCGCGCTTCAGGGGCACGTCCTGATAGAATTCAGGTTGAAACTCGGGGTCTGGCAGGCTCATTCGGTAAAATCCGCAGGCAGGGCATCTGCCAGCGTGATAAGCCTTTCCGGCGCGATTGAAAAGACATGGCGTGGAGTCCCCGCCGCAGCCCAGACCAGCGCGAAGTCCATCAGGCGCGGATCGATCCATGTGCGCGAGGGTGTCAGATGACCAATCGGCGCGACCCCGCCGATGGCAAAGCCGGTCGTCGCGCGTACCAGATTTGCATCGGCGCGGCCCAGCGCCTCGCCCGCAAGAGCCGACGCCTTGTTAGCGCAAATCCGGTTGCCGCCAGCTGTCAGGAACAGCCGGATCTCGCCCGTGCCCTGCCCGCAAAAGATGATCGATTTCACGATCTGGTCAATCTCGCAGACGCAGGCGGCTGCCGCCTGCTCGGCTGTCCGGGTCTCGCCCGCCTCGACAATCGTGTCGGGCAGGCCCGCATCCTGCAGCACGCGGGCCACCCGTCTAAGGGATTTGCTCATCGCTCAGTCCAGACTGTCCAGCACCTCGCCCAACGTGCCGATCAACTGGTCGATATGCGATTTCTCGATAATCAGCGGCGGCGACATCGCGATGATATCGCCCGTCGTGCGGATCAGGACACCCTTTTCATACGCTTTCAGGAAGGCCGAAAACGCCCGCTGCGTCGGCGCGCCTGCGATCGGTTCCAACTCGACCGCGCCGATCAGCCCCATATTGCGGATGTCAATCACATGGCGACGGTCTTTCAGCGAATGCACTGCCTCTTCCCAATAGGGCGCGATGTCGGCGCAACGCTCGAACAGACCTTCCTCGCGGTATGTCTCCAGCGTGGCCAGCCCCGCCGCCGAGGCAATCGGGCTGCCCGAATAGGTGTAGCCGTGAAACAACTCGATCAGGTTCTCTGGCCCCTGCATGAAAGCATCGTGAATTGCAGGCGTGGTCAGCACCGCCCCCATCGGGATCACCCCGTTGGTCAGCCCCTTGGCGCAGGTGATCATGTCGGGCATCACGCCGAAATGCTGCGCCCCGAAGGCGCTGCCAAGACGGCCAAAACCGGTAATCACCTCGTCAAAGATCAGCAGGATACCGTGTTTTGCCGTGATCGCGCGCAACCGCTCCAGATACCCTTTGGGCGGCAACAGCACCCCGGTGGATCCGGCCACCGGCTCGACAATCACGGCGGCAATCGTGTCGGCCCCGTGCAGCGCGACGATACGCTCCAGATCATCGGCCAGATGCGCGCCATGTTCTGGCTGGCCTCTGGTCCATTGATTTTCCGGAATATGCGTGTGCGGCAGGTGGTCCACACCGGCCAGCATTGCGCCGAAATGGCGGCGGTTATTGACGATCCCGCCGACCGAGATGCCGCCAAAATTCACGCCGTGATAGCCGCGCTCGCGCCCGATCAGCCGGGTGCGCGCGCCGTCGCCCTTTGCCCGGTGATAGGCAATTGCGATTTTCAACGCAGTTTCCACAGCTTCCGAGCCGGAATTGACAAAGAACGCATGATCGATCCCGTCAGGTGCCATGTCCACCAGCCGGTTGGCCAACTCAAACGCCTTGGGGTGGCCCATCTGGAAGGCGGGCGCGTAATCCAGTTCTGCGGCCTGTTTCTGGATCGCCTCGACAATGCGGGGGCGTTTGTGGCCTGCATTGCAGCACCACAGCCCCGCCGTGCCATCCAGCACCTGCCGACCGTCCGAGGTGGTGTAGAACATGCCATCTGCCCCGACCAGCATGCGCGGGGCGGCCTTGAACTGTCTGTTCGCCGTAAACGGCATCCAGAAGGCACGCAGATCATTCGGGGTGGGGCGGTCTAGGGCCATGAGACATCTCCGGGGATAGATTTGATCAAATCACGCTACCAGAATTGTCCAACAAGGCAAGGGGGGCACAAAGCAAAGGCCCCGGTGCGATGACCGGGGCCAGTAGCAGGGCCAGTAGCAGGAACTGAAAAGGTTACAGCATCCGGTCTGGCAGCCACAAGACGAGTTGCGGGAAGATGAACACCATGATCACCGCCAGCATCTGCAACAGCACGAACGGGATCACACCCTTGTAGATGTCGATGATGGTCACACTCGGCGGGGCCACACCCTTGAGGTAGAACAGCGAGAATCCCACAGGTGGGGTCAAAAAGCTGGTTTGCAACACGACTGCGAACAGCACGATGAACCAGATCTGGTCAAAGCCCAGCAGCACCACCACTGGGGCGACCAGCGGCAGCATGATCAGCGAGATTTCCAGCCAGTCCAGAAAGAACCCCGCCAGAAACGCGATGAACAGGATCGTCAGCACAATCCCCGAGGGACCGAAGGGCAGACCTTGCAGCGACTGGGTGATGAACTCATCGCCCCCCAACTGGCGCATTACGACTGCAAACATCGTCGCGCCCAGAAAGATGCCAAAGATAAAGGCCGTGGTCAGCGTGGTCTTCATACCCACATCCTTCAGCACCGCCCAGGACAGCCGCCCGTTTGCCGCCGCCAGCAATGTCGCACCGAACGCGCCGACGCCTGAGGCTTCGGTCGGTGTGGCAAAGCCCATGAAGATCGACCCCAGCACCGCCAGAATCAGCAATAGCGGCGGCACCACCGCCAGCAGCGTGTCAAGGATCAGCCGCGCCGAAACCGGGGGCAGGTCGGTCGGGGCCGGCGCCAGCGTCTTGAAGAAGGTGGCCGCGCCCATGATGTAGATGATGTAGAACACCCCCAGCATCAGCCCCGGAATCAGCGCGCCCATGAACAGGTTGCCCACCGAGACCGACATCTGGTCGGCCATGATGATCAGCATGA
>SKRW01000286.1 GCA_007118295.1 Paracoccaceae bacterium
AGAACGGCAATGCGCGCAGTATCGTCGCCCGCGAATTGCTCCAGTGCGGCGACAAGGGCCGCGCGGACGGCAACACCTGTGGCGTTGACCGGTGGGTTATCGATGCAGATCAGGGCAACCTCGCCCTCGCGGCGATAGGTGACAGGCAATGTCATGGTCAGGTATTCTCCGTCGGTTGTGGGGAAGCGGGCGGGAACAGCAGGCGTTGCCCGTAGCCCAGCGCGAACAGGACCAGCCCCAGCAGATCGCTGCGCCACTCGGGCACGATCAGCGCCAGTCCGCCCGCAAAGATCAGCGCCGCCGATTTCCAGTCCAGCACGCCCGCGAAATAGGCGTAGCGTTCCAGCCCTGCCGACAGCATCCAGATCGCGACCAATGCCGTGCCGACCGCAAGGATGATTGCGCCGGGTTCGCCTTGCAGGATCAGCGCAGGGTTCAACACGAACATGAAGGGCAGCAGGAACAGGGGCAAGCCCAGCCGCATCGAGGTAAAGGCCGTCTGCATGGGCCGCGCCCGCGCGATCCCCGCAGCCGCGACGGCCGCCAATGCGACAGGCGGGGTGATGAAACTCAGCATTCCCCAATACAGGATGAACATATGGCTGGCCATCTGGTTCAGCCCGGCCTGCACCAGTGCCGGGGCCAGCACGATGGCCAGAAAGATGTAGCAGGCACTGACCGTCATGCCCATGCCAAGGATGAAACTGGTCAGTGCGCCAAGGATCAGCAGCAGAAACAGATTGCCCCCCGCCAGATTGACCAACTCGCGCGAGAAAGCCGTGCCCACCCCGGTGATCGAGAGCGCGCCAACCACCAGCCCGATCCCGGCCAGGATCGCGACCAGATTTCCGATGTTCTGTGCAGCATCCACGATCAGGTCCAGCACCACCTGCACCCGCCCTGCCCCACGATTGAGCCAGATCGCCGTCAGCACCAGCATGATCGAGGCGTAGAACGGCGCCATCGACTCGATCCGGTAGCCGATCAGCAGCCAGACCAGCAGACCAAGGCTGAACAGATAGACCCAACCGCTGCGCAAGGTGGCCCCAAGGCGCGGCAGCATTGCGCGTGGCAGCCCTTTCAGCCCGGTGCGCGCGGCGTAGCAATCAGCCTGCAGCATCAGCGCGATATAGAACAGCAGCGCAGGCACTACGGCTGCCGCCATGACGCTGACGTAACTGACATTCAGGAATGACGCCATGATAAAGGCCACCGCCCCCATCACCGGCGGCATCAGCGTGCCCCCTGTGGATGAGCATGCCTCGACCGCGCCTGCATAATGCGGCGGGTAGCCTGATTTCTTCATGGTCGGGATGGTCATCGCCCCGGTCGAGATGACATTCGAGATCACGCTGCCCGACAGCGAGCCGAAAAAGGCCGAGGACAGGATCGACACCTTCGCCGGCCCGCCGCGCCGCGCCCCCATCATCGCCATGGCGAAATTCATGAAGAACGCGCCCCCGCCCGAGATGATCAGCGCCGAGCCGAAGATCAGAAAGCCGATCAGCAACTCCGACACGATCCGCAGCGGAATCCCGATAATGCTCTCGACCCCCATCGCATGTGCGCGCGCGGCTTCCATCGGGGTATATTGCGTGCCCCACAACGCACCCGGCATGCTGTCGGCGAAAAGCGGGAACACGGCAAAGATCGAACAGATCACGAACAGGATCGTCCCGCCGCAGCGCCGCACACTTTCCAGCGCCAGCAGCACAAGCACCGCTGCCGCCGCCGTCGGCAGGGGGGGGGCCTCGATATCCCAGCCGCGTGTCAGGATGTTGATCGCCTGCGTCGCCAGATATCCGCATGTCACCAGCGAGATGACAACAAGCGCCCAGTCATACCAGCGGACCTGTATGTCATCCGCGCCCCGCGCCGGATAGGCAAGATAGGCAATCGGCAGGAACAGGGCGAGGATCAGATAGTAATAGGCCGTTGACAGCGGGCGGAACCCGAACAGCGCCAGATTGAAAATCTGGTTGACCACCGCAAGAATGCCCGTTGCGCCAAGGGCCAGCACCGCGAACCACGCGGCACCGCGCAACCGTCGGTCGGTGCGCTGCCAGCCCCATGGGCGCGGGCCATCGGGTGTGCCAGCCGTGACGCTGTCCTCGGGACGCGTGTCCTGCATTGTCTGCCCGCCAGTTCTTTAAAGGGATCAGATCTTGAAAAGGAACAGATTGGCCAACCCTGCGTGCAGGGCTGGCCAGCCATCTGCGCGTTATTGCAGGTGTTCGGCCTGCCAGTCGGCCCAGAAACCGGCCCATTGGCCGCCGGAAATCTGCTGCTCCAGCGCAGCTTCCTGCGCGTTGTCCCATGCCTCGATGACCTTGTTCAGCCGCTCAAGGCGGGCATCATTCCAGGCCTGATGCTCGTCTGTCCAGATACCGGCTTCGGCCAGGTAGCGAATCGCCCCCTCATGAAAGGGTGCATCCGTGGGGGGCGTGCCCGCGATATCGACACTCCAGCGCGGCATGGCAGCACTGACATCCTTGTACAGGTCGAAATTCTCGACAATGGCCTTGGTCATGGCATAGACCTCATCCGCGTCGCGGTCGGCATAGACCGTCACCATCGGGTAGCGATAGGACATCAGGATGGCCGGGTTGTCATCGGACAGGCCCGCACCAATGGTTTCATCCATCGCCTCGAAGATCGGGGCGACTTCGCGCAGCCGGTCCCAGGCTTCGGTATCGCTTGCCGGGGGCAGGTCAGGCCAGACAATGCCGCGATTGCTGGATTCCAGCTCGAACAGGTTTGCCCCGGTCGTCACCGTGCCCGCCGCGTGAACCGTGCCTTCGATCAGACCACGGGTCGAGGCCGCGAAACTTGGCACCTCGACGCGATCCACGTCATCCCATGACAGCCCGGCCAGCGCGAGCATCGCCTCGACCTTGATATTCACGGACGGGTTGGCCTGCACATAGGCAACACGCTTGCCGCGCAGATCTTCCAGCGTCTCGACCCCGGCATCACCCGCGACCGCCATGCCGAAACTTGCCGGACGGCCCAGCAACACGCGCAGGTCCTGCGGCCCCCATTCCTGCGCCGAAAACTCGTAGATCGCCTCGGTCGCGAAATACACCTCATTGGCCAGGTAGCCGTAATCCACGCGCCCCGTGCGCATCGGCAGCAATCGCCCGATGGCCGTGCCCGACGGCATGATTCGCACGCGCACATCCTCGGCGCGGCTGAGTGCATCGGCAATCGCGCTGGCCTCGACATAGCCGGAGCTGCCGACATCATAGGAACTCCAGACCATGGAGCCCGGCAAACCGTCGGCAGAGGCCATCGACGCGGCCATGGCCGTGGCTCCCAGCCACACGGCACCTGACTTGCTGATTTTCATTTTTCATTCCTCCCTGAAATCCATGGTTTTCACCGCAACTCTCCACCAAAGCTGAGGTGAATTTTTCTCTCATAGAAATACTATTCTGTCTAGAAAAAATATTGCTTGAAAATGCCGCGCCAACTTTGGCATACTTTCCCCAATCAGAATACATCACGGATTCTGCAACAGAATATTCTCACAAGGGAAGGCCGACACATGTCAGCGTCCGATCCTAGGGCAACTGGCCCCGACCAGCACCACAAGGCCGCTCTGGCCGAAGGTCGCCTGCTCTTGCAGCGCGATCCGGCGACGGGTGACGCGTTTTTCTACCCGCGCGCCGTGTTGCCCGGCTGTGCCGAAGGCCCTGCGCCAGACTGGTTCGAGGCACGTGGCACCGGCACGGTCTATTCGACAACTGTCAGCCGCCGCAGGCCCGAACAGGGCGGCAACCGCAACATCGCCGTGATCGCACTCAGCGAGGGGCCGCGCGTGTTGTCGCAGGTCATCGGCATCGCCCCCGAAGAGGTCCGCATCGGGATGGACGTGCGCGCCCGAATCGACATGGTCAACGATCAGCCCATCCTGTTTTTCACCCCGGCAGAGGGCCAGTCATGACATCCTTGCGCGGCGCAGCGGCCATTGTTGGCATAGGTCAGGCGGGTCTGGGTGAAATGCCCGGCCATTCGGCGCTCGATATCCTTGGCCTGTCGGTCAGGGCCGCGCTGGAGGATGCTGGCCTGACCCTAGCGGATGTGGACGGGCTGTTCACGGCCTCGTCCTTTCATTCCATGCCCTCGGTTTCGGTGGCGGAATACCTTGGCATCTTCCCGCGCTTTTCCGATGGCAGCATGATCGGCGGGTCGTCATTCGTCGCACATCTGCAACTTGCCGCGATGGCGCTGGCAACCGGGCAATGCGAGGTGGCGCTGATCTGCTATGGATCAAACCAGCGCAGCGCAGGCGGCAAACTGGTCAGCATGACCGAACCCCAGCCTCATGAACGCGACTACGGCCTGCGCTACCCCATCGACGCCTATGCGCTGGTCGCAGCACGGCACATGCACGAATACGGCACCACGCGCGCGGATCTGGCAGAGATTGCCGTTGCCGCGCGCCAATGGGCACAACTGAACCCCGAAGCCTGGAAACGCGACCCGTTGAGCAAGGAAGATGTGCTGGCCGCGCGGCTGATCTCGGACCCGCTGAGCGTGCTGGATTGCTGTCTGGTGACGGATGGCGGCGGCGCGGTCATCATGGTGCGCGCGGACCGGGCACGGGATTTTCCGCAAAAGCCTGCCTATTTCCTTGGCGGGGCCACGGCGCTGTCGCATCGCGCCATTGCGCAGATGCCCGACATGACGACCACAGCCGCCGTGCAATCAGGGCAGGCCGCCTATGCGATGGCCGGGCTGGGGCCGGATGATGTGGATGTGCTGGCACTCTATGATGCCTTCACCATCAACACGCTGCTGTTTCTTGAAGACCTCGGCTTTTGCCCCAAGGGCGAGGGCGGGCGCTTTGTGCAGGATGGCGCGATTGCCCCCGGCGGGCGGTTGGCGGTCAATACCAATGGCGGCGGGTTGTCCTGCGTGCATCCGGGCATGTATGGCATCTTTCTGATTATCGAGGCCGTGCGCCAGTTGCGCGGGGTCTGTGACGCGCGGCAGGTGGCCGGGGCCGATGTGGCACTGGTGCATGGCAATGGCGGCGCATTCTCGACGCAGGTAACCGCCCTTCTGGGCAGCGAGGCCACGCTATGAGTGACACCCTGACCACGCAGCGCAACGGCACCGTTGCCATCCTGACGCTGAATGACCCGACCCGCCGCAACGCGCTGAGCATGGACCTGCGCTGCGCGCTGCGCGACCAGTTGCACGCATTGGGGCAGGACAGCACCTGCCGCGCCATCGTGCTGACCGGCGCGGGCGGGTATTTCTGCGCAGGCGGCGATCTGGCGGCAATGCGCAGCGACGATCCGGCGGGTGCGCGGGTGCGACTGGGCATCGTGCAGGACATCATCCGCGCCATTGCTGCCGGACCGCGCCCCGTGGTCGCCGCCGTCGAGGGCCCCGCCTTCGGTGCGGGCATGGCACTGGCCGCGGCCAGCGATCTGGTCGTGGCCTCCGAGGGGGCGCGCTTTTCGGCCTCATTCGTGAAACTGGGCCTGATGCCCGATGCCGGGCTGCTATGGTCGCTACCGCAGCGGGTGGGGGCGGCGCGGGCGCGGGCACTCATGCTCAGCGGTCAGGTTCTGACAGGCGCAGATGCTGTGGCACAGGGCCTGGCCGATCAGGTCTGCGCCCCTGATGCGCTGCTGCCCATCGCCATCGCACAGGCGCAGATGCTGGCCGAAGGTGCACCTCTGGCCATCGCGCAGATCAAGACCGCCCTTGCGCGAGGCATCGACACGCTGGAAGATGTGCTGGCAATGGAACGCGATGGTCAGCCGCTTCTGTTCGGATCGCAGGATTTTGCCGAAGGGCTGGCCGCCTTTCGTGACCGCCGCAAGCCCGAGTTTTCCGAACGATGAACGAGATCGCGCAAAACGGGGCCCGTGCGGTCGGTGCTGTGGTGCATGCCTTGCGCATCCTGAGGCACATGGCCGCCTCGGGCGAGGCCGAAGGTGTCAGTGCCATCGCGCGCGCAACCCGGACCAACACCTCGACCTGTTTCAACATCCTGCGCACATTGGCCGCCGAAGGGCTTGTCGTGTTCGACGCCGAAGCCAAGCAATACCGGCTGGGGCTGGGGGTGCTGGAACTCGCCGTCGGGCTGATGGGAACCAATCATGGCGACCTGATCCGCCCCGAACTGGAACGGCTTGCGCTGAACGCCCCCGCGCTGATCTGCCTGTGGCAGGTTGTCGATACCGAACGCGTCGTCCTGCTGGACCGCGCATGGTCGCCGGGGTCGGTGCGTGTCGATCTGCCGGTTGGCAAGCGCCTGCCCAGTTTCGTGGGCGCGATCGGGCGCAGCATTGCCGCATCGCGCGATCTGGGCGAGGATGAATTGCGCCGCCGGTTCGCCAA
>SKRW01000006.1 GCA_007118295.1 Paracoccaceae bacterium
CGCCAAGGTCCAGCGCCCCGCGTTCGATATGGTCGCGAAGCCGCCCCGGCGTGCCCACTACCAGATGTGCGCCGCGGTCCAGCGCGCGCCGTTCGGTGCGCATGTCCATGCCGCCCACGCAGGACGTGACGACTGCGCCGGTGCGCGCATAAAGCCATGTCAATTCGCGCATGACCTGCAAGGCCAACTCGCGCGTCGGCGCAACAATCAGCGCCAAGGGTGCTGCCGCCGGGCCAAAGCGGTCGGCCTCGCCCAGCAGTGTGGGCGCAATTGCCAGACCAAAGCCCACTGTCTTGCCCGACCCGGTCTGCGCCGAGACCAGCAGGTCCCGGTCGGTCAGGTCCGGTGCGATCACCGCTTCCTGTACAGGGGTCAAAACGTCGAAGCCACGCTCGGCAAGCGCCTCGGTCAGAGGGGAAATCATATAGGGGTATCCATGAGATCAGGGTTGCAAGAGGGTCCGGGGCAGGTGCCCGGAACGCGCCAAACGCGCCACGCCCGCCTTTTACAGGTGTTCGCAGGGAAAGTATACGTCGATTCGCACGAAGTGCATACGCACCGGGGGCGGTGCCTTGAGTGCCGCGCAGTGCGGTGGCGTGTGCAGTCTTGATGCTCTTCAAAACAGTTCCGTTGTTTGCATGGGAATGACGCGCGCACCGGGACATTGCCTGTTTCACAGCGCTCCGCCAAAGGGCCGCAGAGCAGTTGGGGTATGTTGGGCAGGTTCCTGGCCCCGTTGCCAGAAGGGATCCGCGCGGTTGATGGTTCCGCATGACGAAGCCGGAAGGTAGTTTATTTCAATGTCGTGCCTTTGACGAATCTGCTAGGGTTCAGGTCCCATGTGATGGCGGGATGCGCGGCCCACGACCGAAAGATCCATGATGCCCGATCCGTTCGACCCCCTCGCTGACCCTGCCGCAACTGCCGCGCGCCATCCCGGCCTGTCGCACGCGCCTGCAACCGCGCGCAATCGCGCGCCCATCTGTCAGGCGTTGGCAGAATTGCTGCCCACCACGCCTTGCAAACTGCTGGAGGTCGCGTCGGGCACAGGCGAGCACGCTCTCTGGGTGGCGCGGTCCCTGCCGCAGGTGACATGGCAGCCAAGCGAGGCGACGCAAGAGGGGGTGGCCGCGATTGAAGCCTGGCGCGCGCTTTGCCCCGACCTAGGCGCGCGGGTCTTGCCGCCTGTGCAGATTGATGCTGCCCAACCACCATGGCCCGGCGCTGAGGTTGACGCGGTCTTCACGGCAAACCTGACCCATATCGCACCATGGGACGCGACCCTCCCCTGCTCGCCGGTGCGGCAGTACGGCTGGGGCAGGGCGGTCTGCTGCTGATCTACGGCCCCGTCAATGAGGGCGGCAGTTTCACCGGCCCCGGCAATGCTGCTTTTGATGCTGATCTGCGCTTGAGGCACCCGGAATGGGGCTTGCGCGCGCGCGAAGACGTTGATGCGGTCGCACAGGGCCTTGGTTTCGCCATCGAGCCACGCCGCACGATGCCTGCGGACAACCGTCTGCTGGTCTATCGACGCAGATAGACCACGTTGCCTGTGACAATCTGGCGGGAACAGATTGGTTATTGTCACACTGACACGTCGCGGCAGTGCTGAAACATCGGACAGACCCTGGCCTTGTTTCGTCGATAGGCGATCTAGATATCGTCTATCTGCGAAATGAGAAGTCTGAACATGCTGGAGGGGGATGCAGTGACGCGCTTGGACGCCGGGCAGATCGCTTTTGTTGCCAAGGCGCTTGCCCCTCCGGCCCCTGTGCCCATCCCCACCCGTCTGCCGGGGGCGCTATCGCCGCCATCCGCAGGGCGCGCATCAAAGCGAAACAGGACCATTGCGCGCTGCAGGTTCCTGCCTGCTATGCCCGTTTCTACGGCAATGCCGACAGGCGCTGATTGGCGCGCATCAGCTTGCGCCCGGTATCGCGACCCATGCCGTTTTCCAGCAAGATGCGGAACTCGGCATCGCGCGCGATCATCCTCCGAAGCGTCTCGCCCGAGATCACGAACAGCCGCGCCTTATCCTCGACCTCTACTGTCGCAGATGCCGGGCCACCGGGCAGCACGTTCATTTCGCCCAGGAGCCCGCTCCCGACAGTGCCGATGGCCCGGCCACCGGACTTGATCCGCACCTGATCGCTGGCCAGGTAATACAGGTTCTGCACTGGCTCTCCCTCTTCCAGTAGCAGCGCGTCCTGTTCGGCGTCGATCCAGGTGCCACGGTCCAGAAAGCGGCGCGCGATCGGTGTTGGCATGTCGGGAAAGACGCGCTCCAGAAGGTCCTGCTCCTCGTTTGAAAAGCGCACTCTTCGGTTGATCCACGCCAGTCGGGCAATGCCGAGGATGCTGATTACCACCCAGGACGTCTGGATAATCGCGGATGACAGGTTGAACGCGACTGTCAGGCTCAACAAGACAAGGCAGGCCGCGCACAGGTTGAGAATGACATAGGCGTATCCGTTGCCGCGCAGCAGACCCAGTTGCAACAATGAATAAGAGCCAAGATAGAAAACCACGCCTGCCAGACCTGCTACATTCAGCACCTGATCTGTCGAGAAACTCTCCATATTCAGACCTTCTCTCGCCATTTATCTTGTAACACAGTGACGAGGGCGAAAAGCAAAGGATTTTTTGGAGACACGCCAGTCGGCCCGCCCGGCACCGGACGCTTTCAGAAAGAAAGTGCGTTCGAAAACGGAAACGGCCATGACAGCTTGGCAGGGTCGCGTGGCGCAGTTATGTCGATAGGTGCAAAGACTGGCCGCGTGCACCACTTCTCCGCGACCAACCAGGACAGAAGGTTACACGTCGTGCGACAGGACCCCGAAGTCGTTGCCATCCTCGATGAAATCGGCATTGCGCATCTTGCGGACTGATTTGCCGAAGAGGATATCGACCTCGCCATGCTTGAAGCGCTGAACGACAGTGATCTGCGCGAACTGGGGGTGACGCTGGGGCAACTGCGCAAGCTTCTGGACCGGATCGGCGCGCGGGGCCGGGTCGCGGCAGAGTCGGCATCCTCAGGGCCTGAACCCGAATTGCGGCGTATCTCGGTCCTGTTCAGTGATCTTGTCGGATTGACCGAGCTTCTGGCACGGATCGACCGTGAAGAGATGCGCGGTATCCTGCAGACTTATTACGACGCCGCGCAAGGCGCTGCCCGGAATTATGGTGGATATGTCGCGGCTTTGCAGGGGGATGGCGTTATAATCCTCTTTGGCTTTCCGGTCACGCGCGGGGTCAGTGCGGATCGTGCAATCAGCGCAGCACTGGAGTTGAGATCAACCCTTGAAAACATGCCGCGCCGCATGATCGGCGCGGTCGCGGCCGACATCACGGCACGGATTGGCATCGCCACGGCAAGGCAATTGTCGGCTATCCCGACAGGGATCTGAACCGCGGCTTGCAACTGATCGGATCACCGGTAAACCGCGCATCCCGGCTGCAGAATTTTGCCCGACCGGGCGCGATCCTCGTGGATGAGGCGACGCAAGCGCTGGCAACGCAGGATTTCGGGTTCAAGGCACTGCCGCCCGCGGCCCTGAAGGGCTTTGCGGAAAAGACCCCAGTCGCCGAAGTGACAGCAAAACGCCCGGCACCGATGCCCGGGTCCACTGCGCCCAGACACCGGATACAGGGCGCGCACCACGCAGAAGAGAGGCGGCTCCTGGCGCTGTAGGCACAGGCGCGCAACGATCAGTCGGTCGTCGCGCTCTTGTCCGGCGAGGCGGACATCGGCAAGTCCACCCTTCTCAACCACTTTCTGGATAATTCCGATGCCAGCACTGTCCGTATCCTGCGCATCCGCTGCGATCCACCGGCCGAAAGCGTGCCGCTGCAACCTGTCATGACCTTGCTTGATGGCTTGCTGGGGGGACGGTTCGGGTCCGAACCCAAGGTCCGCCGAGAGGGGTTGCACCGGCATTTCGCGCGCGCCACGCCAGCGCAGACTGATGCGCTTGCCGAGTTTCTGGGTCTGACCGACACCGCGCCCAGCGACCTGCCGCCTGCGCAACCTGATTCTGGACGCGGCTGCGCAGTTCCTTGTCGATACAGCGAAAGGCCCCTGTCTGATCGCAGTCGAAGACATCCACTGGTCAGACCCGACAACGCGGGACTTGCTGGATGCCTGCGCGCGTATGGCTGCGAACACGAGTGTGATGATGGTGGCAACGTAACGCAATGCCGACGATCCGGTCTGGACCGGCGGCGTGGATCGCACGCATATCGCACTTGCCGGGCTGGATCAGGGATCTGCGCGCGCTGTTCTGGAACATCATCTCGGCCCCCGAACACTGCCCGATCAGGTGTCCCGGAAAATCCTCAGACGCAGCAACGGAAACCCGCTCATGCTGGAAACGCTGGCCAGTTCCGCCACCGGCTGGGCCGATGCCATGCTGGAACAGACAGCGCAAATCCCGGCATCGATCTATGAAAGCATCGCCAGCCGGTTTGATGCGCTCCGGCTGGGCCAGCGCGTGGCCGCGGCGCTTGCGGTGTTCAATGAACCGATTGACCTCTCGACGCGTGCGGGCGTTCTGGATGTGCACACAGACGATCTAGGGGCCGCCGTCGCCGAACTGATCGGTGCGGGGATTATCCAAGCGGCGGGCGGGGCGCATGAAGACCGACTGGCGTTTCGCCATAGTCTCTATCAGGAAGTGTGCTACGAGCGGCTTGTCAAATCCAGCCGCGAGGCGCTGCACCGCGCGGCGTTTGCCGCACTTAGCGGGTCAGCCGTCAATTCAAACAAGGACCGGTCCGGCAAACTGGTATGGCATCCCTTTCAGGGCGGCATGCATGACGCCGCCGCGCCGTTGTCCTTTGCGGCGGGCGAGGTGGCGCTGAAACGGTCGGCGCTGATCGAGGCAAGCTATCATCTGGATCGGGCACTGACCTCGCTCGATCGACTGGGGTCGGATCTGACAGATGATGCCCTGCGTCTGCGCGTGCTGGTCTTGAAATCCTCGGTCAGTCGCGCGCACCTTGGGATTGCGTCGGATGAGGTTGGCGATCTTGTCCGTCAGCAACTGACCCTTGCGCGCGACCTTGGCGACAGCCGCACTGAATTGATCGCTCTATACGGGCTGTACGCGCATACGCTGGTCCGGGCGGATTATGCTGAAGCCCAAATCTGGGCGACCCGGCTGCGTGATGCTGCCGAAATCGCGCAGGATGCGACTTTTGCCATGCTCGGGATGGGCTGCGCTGGGGGCGTGGCGCTGCATATCGGTGCGTTCGAGGAATGCATCGACAAGCTGACTGCGGCGCTGGCGCAATATGACGAAACCAGACATCTGCCGCTGGCGCATCTGCATGGCTATGACCATGCCGAGATATGCGCGGTCTTTCTGTCTTTCGCGCGATGGCTGCGCGGCGATCTGGTCGGCGCGGAACAGATCAGCACCTTTGCGGTCAGCCATTCGCGGCGCATCGAGCATATTCATTCGCTTGGACAGGCGCTGTTGTTCCGGGCGATGCTCATGACGCTCGCACAGAATGGCCCCGAGGCGATGGCCTGCGCGAAAGAGGCGGTGGCGTTGGGGCAGATGCATGATCTGAGCGTCATGCGCGGGGCGAGTGGGGTCATGTACGAGGCTGCGGCGCTGATTGACCAGTCCGACCGTCCCAACGATGCCGCGTTGGAATCTCTGCGCGCGCGGAGTGACGAGTTTCTGCAGGTCAATCCTTACAATAACCAGCCCATCGCAGGCGCGATTCTGGCCCGCGCGCATCTGGCGGGCAATGACATCGACGGGGCCGAAGTGGCGCTGCGTCATGCCGAACTGGCGCAGGACAGCACGAACGAGATCATGGTGCGCCCCGAGATCATGCGCCTGCAGGCGCAGGTGCTGCACGCACAGGGCGACACCGCCGGCGGGCTGGCCGGGCTTGAGGCCGCTTTGCGTGTCGCTGACGAAATGCAGGCCGACATGCTGGCCCTGCGGATCGTGTGTGACTTGGCCGAGGCCGCACCGTCTGCCAAGGCGTGCGCGCGGTTGCAGGCTGCACTGGACCGGATG
The DNA here is from genome assembly GCA_007118295.1 of Paracoccaceae bacterium. Classification (GTDB taxonomy): domain Bacteria; phylum Pseudomonadota; class Alphaproteobacteria; order Rhodobacterales; family Rhodobacteraceae; genus Roseinatronobacter. The sequence continues at coordinate 6,036 of SKRW01000006.1, forward strand.
GCATCGCGCGACGATGGCCGCGATGTGGCACGTGCCTACGCCCTGTTGGGCTGAGATTGCCGCAAAGCAGTGACCTCGACCAAGGCACCTTCGCTCAGCAATTCGTTCAGGATCGGTTGCGCATCTGCGCGCGGGAACGCTGCGTCCAGCCGGGTGGCAAGGATGGATGCGGGGGCAGGCGGGGTCAGGATCTGCGCCAACTGTGCCGCGCGCACATCACCGAACCGCGCGGCGTCGCGTCCGCTGCGCGGTAGCCAGATCGCATTGGCCCAGCCTATCCGTCTTGCGTCTGCGCGACGATCCCGGCCAGC
>SKRW01000285.1 GCA_007118295.1 Paracoccaceae bacterium
CGCTGATCTTTGTCTATCCGACATGGTGGTACGGTTTGCCCGCGATGCTGAAGGGCTGGCTGGACAGGGTGCTTTTGCCCGATGTCGCGTTCCTGATGCCCGACGGGGTGAACAGGACCATCCGCCCCGGTCTGACGCATATCACCCGACTGGGTGTCTTCACCACCTGTGGGGCCAGCCGGTGGCTGACCTTCTTTGTGGGCGCGCCGGGCAAGCGCACAATCCTGCGCGGGGTACGACTGCTCTGCGCAAAGCGTTGCCGCACAGCCTTTGCGGCCCACTACCTGATGGACAGCTCGACCCTTGACAGCCGCAAGACACATCTGGCCAATGTCGCGCGGGCGATGGGTCGGCTGATCGGCGCAGCCCCAGCACAAGAGGGGGTTAAAATATGAGTGTGCCGCTGCTGGATTGGGCCGGTTACACCCGCGCGCCGGATGAGTTTGCAAGCGTCCTTGGTCAGACATGCCGCGAGACAGGCTTCTTTCTGCTACAGAACCACGGCATTTCAGAGCGACGCATTGCCGATGTGTTCTCCCAGTCGGCGCGCTTTTTCGCCCAAGGCGATAATGAAAAACGCCCGCTTTCCATATCGTCAAACCCCCATAACCGGGGCTGGGCTTATCTGGGGTCTGAATCACTGGATGAAACCTCGGGTCAGATTGATCGCAAGGAAGCGTTCAACATTGGCCTCGACCTTGCGCCGGACGACCCGCGCGTTCTGCGCACCGAGCCGTTTCGCGGAGTCAACCTCTGGCCCGAACTGCCCGGATTTCGCGAAACAATGCTGGCCTATTACAACGATGTCTGGCGTTTGGGCGTCGCTCTGTTGCGCCCGATTGCACGCGACCTGTCCTTGCCTGACGATCACTTTGCACCTTGTTTCGACGCCCCCATGGCCACGCTGCGCCTGTTGCACTACCCACCCGCCAACGGGGCGAGGGGCGAGATCGGGGCGGGCGCACATACCGATTACGGCGCGCTGACGCTTCTGTTGACGGATGGCGCACCGGGGTTGCAGGTCCGCCCGCGCGGCGGCGACTGGCAGGACGTGCCGCATGTTCCGGGTGCGTTTATCGTCAATATCGGCGATTGCCTGATGCGCTGGACGAATGACCAATATGTCTCGACCCCGCATCGCGTGCTGCCCCCGCCCCGCAAGCGTCAATCGGTTGCGTTCTTTCTTGACCCCAACCCCGATGCCGTGATCGCCGCCTTGCCGGGGACAGGCGCGGCCAGATATCCGACAGTGACAGGGGCCGAATATCTGCAATCGCGGCTTTCCGCGACCTACAGCACATGAGGTCCCCATGCGCAGGCTAGATTGGGCAGACTACCGAACCACTGAATACACCGCCATCGACCCGATGCGCACCATTGCCATCCTGCCCACAGCCGCGATTGAACAGCACGGCCCGCATCTGCCTGTAGGGGTCGATACGATGATCGCCGAAGGACTGCTGTCGCGGCTGCGACAGGATTGCCCCGAGGATCTGGATATCCGCATCCTGCCCGTGCAGGCCGTGGGCAAGTCCAACGAGCATCTGCATGCGCCGGGCACCCTGACCCTCAGCGCCGAGAACGCTTTGCGCATCTGGACCGAGATCGGCCTGTCCGTCGCGCGCGCAGGCGTGCGCAAGATCGTCATCGTCAACAGCCACGGCGGCAATCTGGACCTGATCTCGATCCTGTCGCGCGAATTACGCGTGCAGGCGCGGATGCTGGCGATCAAATGCCAGTGGGGCAGTTTTGGCCAGCCAGAGGGGATGTATCCAGCCCAAGAACTGGCCTATGGCATTCATGGCGGCGATGTCGAAACCTCGCTCATGCTGGCTTTCCGACCCGAGACAGTGGACATGCGTGCAGCACGGAATTTCAGGTCTACCGCGGAAACTGCGGCCATTTCGCCTATCGGCCCCATATCTTATGGCTGGATCTCATCTGACCTGAACCCTGCGGGAACGGTTGGAAATGCCGCCATTGCCAATGCCGAAAAAGGCGCGGCCACAGCGGCCCATTATGTAGCCGGATTTATCAGATTGCTGCACCATGTCGCAGCGCAGCCCCTACCTGACTGATTGCGCCTTCTGCCTGCTTCAAGAGCCGCAGCCAAACGAGCAAGCCCGAGTTGACCTGAAAATCGTTTCTCATGCGCAAGCCGCAAACACACGCAATGCGTGCAGGCCCTTCTGACACAAGAGAATGGTCCTCGACAGATCCGCAAAATATGTTGTGAAAGCCTTGACCACAACTATACTCAGCACAACAGGCAGGAGGATTTCATATGCGTCTGTTCATCGGATTACCTGTTTTTCTTTTATTCGGTTTATCTATCGGCACCGCTTATGCACAAGGTCTTGGCAGCGAGTTTCGGGGGACAGATGACCCTGCGGAAATCCCGCGCGGTGTGATCGACATTGACCTGACACCGGGTGACAACATGCGCGGCCTGCCCCAGATTGACAGCGCCGAATTGCAGGGTTTTGTCGAAGGGGCCACCCGGCGCACGCTGACAGCCGAAGAAATGGCAGAGTTGTTCGGTCAGGTCTCCCGCAACAAGAACGGCGATATTGTCGAGCAACCGGCAGGGGATGCATTTTTCGCAGCCCCTGCAATCGCGCCGTTGGAGCTTGACCCCCGCAATGCCGAAGGCGGCCCCGAAACATCGGCGCTGATAGATGATCTGACCCCCCGCAGCGCGACCCCGCCGAACGCGCGGCGCGTTGGTGACGGCACCGTCTGGCCCTATCGGGCCATTGGGCTGATTGTCGCGCTGGATGAGTTTGGCAATATCGAAGGGACCTGTTCTGCTGCGCTGATCGGACCACGCACTGCGCTGAGTGCTGCCCATTGTTTCTATGACCATGATTCTGGCTGGGCCGCAGATGTCCGTTTTCTGCCCGGCGTTACCGATCTGGACGTGTTTGGTCCACCCTTTGGGGCCTTTGGCTGGGAAGAGATGCATATCGCATCCGCCTACATGACCGAATATGACGGAACTGTTCTGTCGACTGTGCCCTATGACATCGCGATCCTGCATCTGGATACCGATATCGGCAACCAGTTGGGCTGGCTTCAGGTCCAGATGGTCGACAACCGTTTACCCGGCTATCTGTCCAATCTGGTCGGCTATCCGGGCGACATGCCCTTTGGCACAATGTGGTGGATGGGATGCCCGGTGAATTTCATCGACCAGCACCCGAAATTCACGTTCCGTCAGTGCGTGACTGCCGGGGGAACCAGTGGCGGGCCGATGTACAATCACCAGCAGGATACGGACTCGCGCTTCATTCTCAGTATCAATGTCGCCGGCAATGATGAGGTCAGCATTGGCCTGACCATCGACGACGAACATTTCCGCTGGTTGAGCGCCCTCTGGAAATGATCTTGCGCTTGCGCGGGTCGCTAATCGGGCTGGCATGCGTTCTTGCGCTTCCAGGCCTTGCCCAGACCCCGGATGCGCAGGACATCTTCCTTGACCTCGACACCGGCGGGCATCGCGGCGCAATCCGGGCGCTGGCCGTGTCGGATGACGGGCAAATGCTTGCCAGCGGGTCGGATGACAAGACCGTGCGCCTGTGGGACATGGCGACAGGCGAGAGCATCGCCATCTTGCGCGGGCAGATCGGGCCAGGTTCCGAAGGTGCAGTCAACGCGCTGGCGCTGTCGCCGGGTGGCGGGCATGTCGCAGCGGGCGGCTTTTTCGCCCCCCATGCCAGTGTCGGACAGGCTATTGGGGATGTCCGGGTGTTCGATGCCCAATCTGGCCAGATCGCGCAGGTGCTGCGCGGTCTGCAGTATCCGGTCGAGACGCTCAGCTATTCGCCCGAGCGCGACGAACTGGCGGCGTCTGGTCAAGGCGGCATCGTTGCCCGCTGGCAGGCACCCTTTGCACCCGACCAGACCCGCGCCCTGCCATCGTTGGATACCGAGGCCAACCGCGTTCGTGCGCTGGCATATGCGCTGGATGGCACACGGATCATTGCGGCAACGCTGGATTACGGTTTGCGCATCTGGGATACCGAAACCGGCGAGTTGATCGGCGATGATCCCGGCCTGCGCGATCTGGAACTCGTGCCCCTGACAGCGCTGAGCGTGTCGCCGGATGGCACCATTTTCGCGCTTGCGGGCGCGGATGGCCGGATCGAGTTGCGGCGCGCGGTGGATGGCACGCTGGTGACACGCCTGCCCGACCGACCCTTTCGCCCTGATGCTCTGGCCTTTGGCGCAGGGGTGCTGATTGCAGCTTGCGGGCATGGCTGCGGCGAAGACCACGGCAGCGAGGTCTGGGACCTTGGCACCCAAAGGCTGACAGCGCGCCATCTGGACCATGGGGACGAGATAACAGCCGCATTGCACCTGCCTGCCGAGGGAAACATCCTTACGGCTGGGGGTCGGGGCCATGCGATATTGCGATGGCAGCCCGGCACCGGTCAGACCGACCTGCGGCTTGAAGGGATCGGGGCACCCGTCTCGGCAGTGGGGATATCGGCTGACGGCGCGCGCCTCGGGTGGGGCCACGCGGACCCCTGCCCTGCCCTATCGCTGTGCCCGGACCAGATTGCCCCCGTTGCGCAAGTCCACGACCTGCCTGTCGGCCCGCGTGGCTTTGACGGGTCGGAGCCGCGCACCATCACCCCCGCTGACCCGCCCCTGCTGCGCAGCATCGTGCAGAATGCCACCCATGCGCTCGATCTGCAGACGACCGGGCGCAGCCCATTCGAGGGCGACGCCCTGCGCATCACCACTTCCGAGGGTGCGGCAGAGTTGCACCGCAGTGCGGGCGACGGCTATTTCCACGCAGCGGCCACGTTGCTGCCCCGTTCCGGCCTGCTGGCCACGGGAGGGGCAAATGGTATCCTGACCACACATGACCTGACCGGGCGCTTTCATCGCGAGTTGACGGGCCATACGGGCACAGTGCTGGCCCTGGCCGCGTCCGAAACGGCAGGGCGGATGGTGTCAGGCAGTGCCGATCAGACCATGCGGGTATGGAACATCGAGACAGGCGAAAGCATCGTTTCCGGCTTTATCGCTGGCGCGCAGTGGATCTGGTGGACCGACCAGGGGTTCTACTATTCCTCGCCCGCAGCCGATGCGATTGTTGGATGGCATATCAACCAGGGCCCGGATCAGGCCGCGCGCTTTGTCCGGGCCCGCCAGTTGCGCCGCCATCTGCACAACCCCGCCGTGGTCCGTCAGGCGTTGATGAGCGGTGACGCCGCCCACGCCGTCGAGATGCTGATGGGCAGCGATGGCGGGCTGGCCGCGCTTCTGACCCATCAGCCACCGGAATTCGACATGCGACTGGCCGAGGAGATCCCCGCACCGTCCGGTCACGTCGCCATAGAGTTGACAGGGGTCAGCGCCGAAGAGCTTGCCGATTGGGGCGTGTCGGTAATGGTAAACGGTCGGCGCGTGCGCCCTGACCCGCTGACGCGCCCGGATCTGGCGGGGCGTTTTGTCTACCTGATCGCATTGGAAGACGGCGAGAATGACATCCGCGTGCAATCGCGCGACGGGTTCGACAATATCACCGAACGCGGCGCAAGGCGGCTGGTGAACCGACAGGCCGCACCCCCGCGCGGGCGGCTGCATGTCGCAGTGATCGGGATCGACAGCTACCCGGATCTGCCGCCCGAGGCCTGTGGCGGGCGATCTTGTGATCTGGACTTCGCTGTCGCGGACGCCGCCGCCTTTCTGAAAACCGTGGCCGACCGTGTCGCCCCGCTGCACCATCCGGGCGAAATGCTTGTCATGCTCAGCGAGACTTCGCTTGCTGCCAACCCTGCGGCTGCCGACGCGCTGCGCGCGGTCATTGGCCCGCGTGCGATACTGGAGCCGTCGAGGGCCGATATTCTGGATGAGCTGGAAGATTTCCTTGCCATCGCCGAACCCGATGACACGACAATGCTGTTTCTCGCGGGGCATGGTGCCAATCTCGAGGACAGCTATTTCATTATCCCGGCCGATGCCCGCGCGCGGGGGCCGGAATTGCGCCGCACTTCGCTTGTGGATTGGCGCGATCTGCAAGACCAGATCGACGCGGCCTATGGGCTGCGGATGCTGTTCATCGACACCTGCCACGCAGCGAATGCCGTAAACCCCCGCTTTCGCAAGGACACAACCGATAGCCGCCTGATCGGATTCACCGCGACGTTGGAGGAAGATGTCGCCATCGAACAGGCTGAGCTTGGGCATGGGGTCTTTACCTACGCGCTGCTGGAGGGGTTGCGCGGGCGGGCAGATCCGGATGGGACAGGTGTCCGGCTGATCGGGCTGACCGATTATGTGGACACACAGGTGCGCCG
>SKRW01000312.1 GCA_007118295.1 Paracoccaceae bacterium
CCGTTGGCACGCCCTCGGGGCTGGTCGTCCCGGTGCTGCGCGATGCGCACAAGATGGGCTTTGCCGAGATCGAAAAGCGTATTGGTGAGCTTGGCAAACAGGCGCGCGATGGCAAGCTGTCGATGGCCGACATGCAGGGCGGGTCCTTTACCATCTCGAATGGTGGGGTTTACGGCTCGCTGATGTCCTCGCCCATCCTGAACCCGCCGCAATCGGGGATTCTGGGGATGCACAAGATCCAGGAACGCCCGATGGTGGTGAAGGGCCAGATCGTCGCCCGCCCGATGATGTATCTTGCGCTCAGCTACGATCACCGGATCGTGGATGGCAAGGGGGCCGTGACCTTCCTCGTGCGCGTGAAGGAAGCGCTGGAGGATCCGCGTCGGCTGTTGATGGATCTGTGACGACCATGAATGCCATGGAGAGATCAAATCTCGTGATTGCAAAAGTGCTCCGTTTGGCGATGGAGCACGGCCTTAGTCATTGGTCTCTCTCATTCGCGGACTTGAACCTAACTGAGGAATACGAAACCCACTTCTATCCATGTATTCGGTGGCTTCAGGACGAAGGTCTAATTCGCGTTGGTGAATATGCTCGTACAATGGGTGGGATCGCAAACGGGAATGTTATGAATATCGCGCTCACAGCCCGAGGTATGGCGCTTCTGGGAACTGCATTCGAAGTGGACGGTCGTCGAGAAACTGTTGGAACAGCAGTTGAGGAAGCAACCAAGGGGCGGGTGGAGACCTATCGAATTGGAGAAATAATTGGCGGATTTTTCGGTGGCTTCACAAAATCCATGGGATCATGAGCATGACCCCCGAACTCACCGCCCTCACTCTCGCCGCCCTGCTGCAAGCCGTGCAGTATATCATCTATGCCATCCCCGCCAATCTCGAACTCGGGACACGCTACACGGGCGGCAGCCGCGACTATGCCCCTGATAAACCCATGTCCAAGCGCACCGCCCGCCTTGGCCGCGCGCTTGAGAACCATTTCCAGGGGCTGATCCTTTTCGGCATCGCCGCCACGGTCATCAGCGTCTCGGGCCAGTCCAGCGCCCTGACCGCCACCTGCGCCTATGCCTATCTGATTGCGCGCATCCTCTACATCCCGGCCTATGCGTATGGGCTGAATCCGTGGCGCTCCGTCATCTGGGCAATCGGGTTTTTGTCCACATTGATCATCCTGATCGTTGCACTCTTCTGATGATGCTTCATCTTTGCAAAAATATCCTCGGGGGGAGAGGGCCGACAGGCCCGAGGGGGGCGAAGCGCCCCCTGATCCCCGGCAACTGAAAGGAATCACCTCATGTCCTACGACCTCATCGTCATCGGCGCTGGCCCCGGCGGCTATGTCTGCGCCATCCGCGCGGCCCAACTGGGGCTGAAAGTGGCCTGCGTCGAAGGTCGCGAGACACTGGGCGGCACCTGCCTCAATGTTGGCTGCATTCCGTCCAAGGCGCTGTTGCACGCCACCCACCAGCTGCACGAAGCCGAGCATCATTTCGAGGCGATGGGCCTGATGGGCTGCAAGCCCAAGGTCGATTGGGCAAAGATGCTGGGCTACAAGGCGGATGTGATCGGTCAGAACACCAAGGGCATCGAATTCCTGTTCAAGAAGAACAAGGTGGACTGGATCAAGGGTTGGGCCTCGATCCCCGCTCCGGGCAAGGTTCAGGTGGGCGACACCACCTATGAGGCGGGCAAGATCGTCATCGCCTCGGGGTCGGAATCAAGCCCGCTGGATGGCGTCGAGGTGGATGAGAAGGTGATCGTCACCTCGACCGGTGCACTGGAACTGGGCAAGATCCCCAAGAAACTGGTGGTGATCGGCGCAGGCGTGATCGGGCTGGAGATGGGGTCGGTCTTTGCGCGGCTGGGGGCCGAAGTCACTGTGGTCGAATATCTGGACCGGATCATCCCCGGCAATGATGGCGAAGTGGCCAAGACGTTTCAGCGGTTGCTGGCCAAGCAGGGGATGAGTTTCATCCTCGGCGCTGCCGTGCAATCGGCGAGCGCCACCAAGACCAAGGCCAAGGTCACCTACAAATCGCGCAAGGATGACAGCGCGCATGTGCTGGAGGCCGATTGCGTCCTGCTTGCAACCGGGCGGCGGCCCTTTGTGGACGGGTTGGGTCTGGACGCACTGGGGGTCGGGATGACCAAGCGCGGACAGATCGCCACCGATGCGCAGTACAAGACCAGCGTCGACGGGGTCTATGCAATCGGCGATGCGATCGAGGGGCCGATGCTGGCGCACAAGGCCGAGGATGAAGGCATGGCGGTGGCCGAGATTCTGGCCGGGCAGGCGGGCCATGTGAATTATGGGGTGATCCCCGGCGTGATCTATACCTGGCCCGAAGTCGCATCCGTGGGCGAGACCGAGGAATCGCTGAAAGAGGCGGGACGCGCCTACAAGGTCGGCAAGTTCAGCTTCATGGGCAATGGGCGCGCGAAAGCGAATTTCGCGGGCGACGGGTTCGTGAAGATACTGGCCGACAAGGCGACCGACCGTATCCTTGGCGCGCATATCATCGGCCCCTATGCGGGCGATCTGATCCACGAGATCTGCGTCGCGATGGAATTTGGCGCGGCCGCCGAAGATCTGGCGCGCACCTGTCATGCCCACCCGACCTATTCCGAAGCCGTGCGCGAGGCCGCTCTCGCCTGTGGGGATGGCGCGATTCACGCCTAGCAGGGTGGGTGGTTCTGCGGCGCAAGCCGCAGGTTCACCCACCTGTAGCACCGTTGCCCAAAGGTGGGTGCACAGCACCCACGCTGCACAAAAAACCCTCAGCCGCCGGTATGGCTCATATGGCGGCTGACCTGACCGCCAATGCGCTGGCGCGAGTAGTCGAAATCATGCCCTTTGGGCTTGCGGGAAATTGCTGCCCGGATCGCATCCTCCAGCGCGGTGTTGCCAGACGATTCGCGCAAGGGCGCGCGCAGATCGGCCATGTCTTCCTGCCCAAGGCACATATACAATTCGCCCGTACAGGTCAGCCGCACCCGGTTGCAGCTTTCGCAGAAATTATGTGACAGCGGCGTGATGAAGCCGAGTTTGGAGCCAGTCTCTTCCAGCCGCACATAGCGCGCCGGCCCGCCAGTGCGTTCGGCAAGATCTGTCAGCGTGAACCGGGTTGCCAACTTGGCGCGCACATCGTCCAGCGACCAGTATTGATCGAGCCTGTCGGCCTCGCCCATATCGCCCATTGGCATGACCTCGATAAAGGTCAGATCCATATCGCCCGCCGCGCACCAGTCCACCAGCGAAAACAGCTCTTCCTCGTTCACATCTTTCAGCGCAACGGCGTTGATTTTGACGCGCAACCCGGCGTCTTGCGCGGCGGCGATCCCGTCCAGCACCTGCGACAGCCGCCCCCAGCGTGTGACGCGCGCGAATTTATCGGCATCCAGCGTGTCCAGTGATACGTTCACGCGGCGTACGCCGCATTCAGCCAATTCATGCGCGAATTTCCGCAACTGGCTGCCATTGGTTGTCAGCGTCAGTTCCTTCAGCGCGCCACTGTCCAGGTGGCGCGACATGGCCCGGAAAAAGGTCATGATCTCGCGCCGCACCAGCGGTTCGCCGCCCGTGATCCGCAGCTTTTCCACCCCCATCGCGACAAAGGTTGAACACAGGCGATCCAGTTCTTCCAGCGTCAACAATTCCTTCTTGGGCAAGAAGGTCATGTTCTCGGCCATGCAGTAATTACAGCGAAAATCGCAACGGTCCGTGACCGAAACGCGCAAGTAGGAGATCGGACGGGCAAACGGGTCAATCAGGGACTGTGTCATGGGTAGAACCTAGCCAGCACAGGCACGCGCGGCAAGGGTCAAGAGCATTGTCCTGTCACTGTTTTGGCGTTAGGGAGTCCATGATGACCGTGTGGAACCCAAACTTTCTTTGTCTCGGGGCGTTTCTGGCGCTGTCAGCCTGTGCGCAACTGACAGATGCGCTGCAGCCGCGCGCGCCTGCAGGCAGTGTCGATGTTTTGCGCCCCGATCCCGATACCTTGCGCCCGCAGCCGCGCCCCGCCTCAGCGGCGACGCAAGCTGTGGGTGTGGCAGGACGAAGCCCGGATGCGCTGGACCAGACCAGCCCGGACGAACGCGCTGCAGCCCTTGCACCCTCCACGGAACGCACAGAGGCCCTTGGCGATACGCTGGCCGCGCTCGGGGGGGTAAGCGAGCCTGGGCTATGGTTGCGCACGGGGCTGGTGACACAGGTCCGTCAGGGTCGGATCGAACTGCCCGACGGGTCCAGATCGTTGCGCGTCGAATTGCGCCCCTCGGGCGCTCCGGCGGGTGCGGGCAGCCAGCTTTCGCTTGCGGCGTTCCGCAGTCTGGACCTGCCGCTGACGCAACTCGTGTCGTTGCGCGTCTTTGCGCAATAGGCGCGCGCGCTCAGGCCAGACGCAGCAGATCAAGCCACAGCCAGCCGGAATCGGTGCCCAGCGCGGCAGGTTCGACAAGGACCATTGTCGCGACCAGCAGCGATGTCAGAACGCGCAACCTGGAGTGGCGGCATTCGAACACGACCGCATCGCAGAACGGATCAGGTGCTGTTTCGGCGAGATCTCGGCCCGACAGCGCACAGGGGGCGGTGCTGCGAAACACATGCGAGAGGGCTTTGTCCTGCTTGGTGTCGCAATAGCGGGTCGCGATCCGTTCAGCCCGCATCGCATCAAGCGGGGAGATGGTCTTGTTTCCGCCCGCAAAAGGCGACGGGGGCGTACCCTGTGGGGCTGTTCCCGGACGGGCATAGCGTATCGGCACTGCGGGCAGTTCCGGTCCCTTGCGCAAGGTACCCCGCTCCTCATGGCTCATGTGCCCGAATTCGGCGCGGCTGAGCACAAGTCCCGCTTCGGTCAGGATGACGGCTTTCGGGCTGTGCAGTGCCACCATCAATCGGCAGATGTCATCACATAGTTCGGCGGGGGCCTCGATGCTGACACGCATGCGCAGCGCAAGCGAGTGGTGCTGCACAAGATAGGCAAGCCGCGCCGCATTGGGGGCGGTGCGGGGCAGGTCCGGGCGAAAATACGCGTCACCCGTCTGCCGCGTCAGGTCCGTGTCGCCGATGACAAGCCGCGCGGCGTCGATCTGCAACTCGATCCGGTCATCATGCATCGCGGCGCGACTGACCGTCTTCTGCATCGAGCAGAATGCACGCAGCAGCAACTGAAAGCGCGCCACTGGTGCCGTTGGCCGTGTGTCATGGAACAGGAAGGTCGCATCCAGTCCTGCCTCGGGCACTGTTGCGCAGAACGGGTCTGTCAGCGCATTGGCCTGCACAAGGACAGGCAGGTGCGCCGCGCGCCCCGCCTGCTGCACGGGACCTCGCTGTGACGCCCTGAGCCTGTGTGTCATTGCACCACCCCTAATCCAATGCCCATCTGCACGATAGCGCGTGTCGGGCACGGGGGATGCAGAAATCTGCCCGGCATTTTATTGGCTTGGCACGATGCGATGCCGGATGTGTTTGCCCTTGTGATGCGCGCCTGTGCATCTTAATCCTGACGCATGCGACTTTTGTTTCTTGGCGATGTGATGGGGCGGGCAGGGCGGCAGGCAGTGGCAACGGCATTGCCGGGGCTGCGGCGCAACTGGCGGCTGGATTTCGTCGTGGTCAATGGCGAGAACGCGACAGGCGGCATGGGGCTGTCGCCAGAGCATGCGACAGGTCTGTTCGAGGCGGGGGCGGATTGTGTGACACTGGGCGATCATGCGTTCGACCAGCGCAGCATGCGCGCCTTTGCCAGCACCGAGCCACGCATCATCCGGCCCTTGAATTTCGCCAAATCCGGTGCGCCGGGCGCGGGTGCGCGTGTCTATCAGGTGCCCGGCGGGCGGCAGGTGCTGGTTGCGCAGGTTCTGGGGCAGGTGTTCATGAAACAGCCCTATAGCGACCCGTTCTCGGCCATCGAGCCTGTGTTGCGTGCGCATCCGCGCGGCGGGCAGGTGCAGGCGATCATCGTGGACATGCATTGCGAGGCCACCTCCGAGAAAACCGCCATGGGCCATTGGTGCGACGGGCGTTCATCGCTGGTCGTGGGAACGCATACGCATATCCCCACCGCAGATGCGCAGATTCTGGGCGGTGGCACTGCCTATCTGTCAGATGCCGGTATGTGTGGCGATTACGATTCGGTTATCGGCATGCAGAAAGACGAGCCGATGCGCCGCTTCATCACCGGCATGTCACAGACGCGCTTCGAGCCTGCAATGGGAGCGGCAACCCTGTCGGGCGTCTATGTCGAGACAGATGATGC
>SKRW01000186.1 GCA_007118295.1 Paracoccaceae bacterium
CGAACCTGTTGATGATCGCGGTTCTGCTGCCCTTCTGGACATCGTTGCTGGTGCGAACCTCGGCCTGGATCGTGCTATTGCAGCAACAGGGAGTCATCAACAACGCGTTTGTCGGGATGGGACTGATCGGAGACGGTGACAGGTTCAGTCTGATCTACAACCAGACCGGCACCATAATCGCGATGACGCATATCCTGCTGCCCTTCATGGTATTGCCGCTTTATTCGGTGATGCGCACTATTCCACCCAGTTACATGCGCGCGGCCAAGAGCCTTGGCGCGACGCCTTCGACGGCCTTTCGGCGGGTCTATTTCCCGCAGACATTGCCCGGGATCGGGGCAGGCGGGGTGCTCGTGTTCATCATCTCGATCGGCTATTACATCACGCCCGCACTTGTCGGGGGTCAGTCAGGGCGGATGATCTCGAACGAGATCGCGCGCCATATTCAGCAATCGCTGAACTGGGGGCTGGCTGCCGCACTCGGGTCCATGCTGCTGGTCGGCGTGCTTGTGCTCTACTGGCTGTATAACCGGTTGGTCGGCACTGACAGCCTGAAATTCGGGTAAGGGAGAATCACCATGTCCATGCCCGCCTATTACACCACCAAGGACAAGATCTGGCATTACGCATTCCGCGTGATCTGTTTTGCGATCTTCTTCTTTCTGCTGGCGCCGATCCTGATCATGATCCCGCTGAGCTTCAACGCGCAGCCTTTCTTTACCTTCACGCGTGAGATGCTGACGCTGAACCCCGAAGGCTACAGCCTGCGCTGGTATCGTGATTTCCTGGGGTCAGAAAGCTGGATGCGGTCGATCCGCAATTCCTTTGTCATCGGGATTGCGGCAACACTGGTCTCGACCACGCTGGGCACGCTGGCGGCGCTTGGACTGTCGCGCTCGGAAATGCCCTACAAGGGGCTGATCATGGGCATCCTGATCTCGCCCATGATCGTGCCATTGATCATTTCGGCGGCGGGGATGTTCTTCTTCTTCTCGTCGATCAATATCGCGCAGACCTATCTGGGCGTGGTGCTGGCCCATGCGGCCCTTGGCACGCCCTTTGTGGTGATTACGGTCACGGCAACGCTGGTGGGGTTTGACCAGTCGCTGACGCGGGCTGCGGCCAATCTGGGCGCGTCGCCCACGCGGACCTTCTTCAAGATCACCATGCCGCTGATCCTGCCAGGGGTGATTTCGGGCGCGCTGTTTGCCTTTATCACCTCGTTTGACGAGATCGTGGTGGTGCTGTTCGTGGCAGGTGTCGAGCAACGGACCATCCCGCGCGAGATGTGGTCGGGTATCCGCGAGGATATCAGCCCGACGATTCTGGCCGTGGCGACAATCCTCGTGATGATCTCGGTCGCGCTGCTGACCGTGGTTGAATTGCTGCGCCGCCGAGGCGAGCGGTTGCGCGGGCTGACCCCGCAATAAGGGTTCGTGCATCAGGGGCGGGTGTTGCGATTGGCGCTCGGCATGGCGTTCAGGCCCGCAGCATGGGGGCAGGATACTGATCGTGCTGACTCACACCGGCCTGCGTTGCGACGATGAGTATTTCTGGCAAGATGAAGCTCAGGGCAGGATCTGCAACCAGATCCAGCCTGTGACCATGACCCCGGCTGTGCCGATCAGCACTGACGACGCTGCGACACGCCGCGCCCGCCCGTAGAGATTGGCAAAGACATAGGCATTGACGCCCGGTGCCATCGCGGCGGTCAGCACTGCCGAGCGCAGCGCATCCGTGCCCAGACCAAAGGCGCGCGCCAGCCCGTAAGTGATGGCGGGATGCACGATCAGCGACAGGGCCACGACAAAGCCGATGGTGCGCAGATCACCTTCGGGGCGGTAGCGGTAGAGCACGCCACCCAGTGAGAAAAGGGCGGCGGGCAGGGCCGCGCGCACCATCATGTCCAGCGCCTGATCCAGCACGCCGGGCAACGGTAACCCGGTCAGGTTGACAGCAAAGCCAAGGCAGATCGCGATGACCAGCGCATTGCGGAACATCGCGCTCAGCACCATACGCGCAGAATCGCGCAACCGCCCGCCGCGATTGCGCAGCAGTTCCATGGTGGTGATGCCAATGGCGTAGCAGATGGGTGAATGCACTGCGATGATGGCATAATTTGCCGCGAGAGCGTCGGCACCATAGGCGCGCTCGGTCAGCGGTAGTCCCAGCAGGACCGAATTCGAGAACAGCGCGGCAAAGCCGATGGCGGTGCAATCTTCCCAGTCGCGCTTGAACAGGACCCGCGCGCCCGCAAACCCGAGGCTGAAGCTGGCAATGGCACCGACATAGAAGCTGACCAGCAGCCGCCAGTCGAAATTCTGCCCCAGATCAAGCCGCGCGATGGCGACGAAGAGCAGACAGGGGATGGCAAAGGTCTGGGTGAACCAGACGACCCCATCCACCTGCGCATCGTTGATCAGGTTGCGCCAGCGCGCGACATAGCCAAAGCCGATGACCAGAAAGACCGGTATGATGACATTGGCCAGCGCCTGCATCTCAGATTTCCAGTTCGATCACCATCCCGTCATGGGCGGGGCTGATATGGTCGGGGGTCTCGTCACACAGGGTCGCATAATCCATATCGACATGCATGTTCGTCAGGACTGCGCGCTTGGGGGCCGCGCGGGTAATCCAGTCCAGCGTCATTTCCAGATGTGCATGGGTAGGGTGTGGCTTGCGGCGCAATGCGTCAACGATCCAGACATCCAGTCCCTGCAGCCAGGGCCAGCTTTCCTCGTAGATGGCGACGACATCGGGGCAATAGGCCAATCCGCCGATGCGAAAGCCCAACGCATCTATCGTGCCATGATTCAGCCGCAGGGGATGCAGGGTCAGTGGGCCACCTGCGCCTGTCACGGTGATCGCGCCCTCGATGGTGTGCATGTCGAGGATGGGCGGGTAGGGCGAGCCACTGGGCTGGATGAAGGCATAGCCAAAGCGTGAATAGAGCGCCTCCTGTGTCGGACCATCGGCCCAGACGGCCAGCCGCGCGCGCGAGTTGAACACGAGTTGGCGCAGATCGTCGATGCCATGGACATGGTCGGCATGGGAATGGGTGTAGACCACTGCGTCCAGCCGGGCGATGCCGGTCTCCAGCAGTTGGGCGCGCATGTCGGGCGCAGTATCGATCAGCACCTGGGTGCGCCCGCTGTCAGAAATCCGTTCCAGCAACAGCGAGCAGCGCCGACGGATATTGCGCGGCTCATTCGGGTCGCAATCGCCCCAATCGCCGCCAAGGCGCGGCACACCGCCTGACGAGCCGCAGCCAAGGATCGTGGCGCGAAGGATGCTCATGCAGCAGCCTTCCAGAACAGGCGGTCAAAATTGGCCGAGGTGGCGGCGGCAAATTCGGGATAACCAAGGCCGAACAGTTCGGCACCTACCTGTGCCGTATGAACAGTGTAGGCCGGTTCATTCCGGCGTCCCCGATAGGGGGGCGGGGCCAGATAGGGCGCGTCGGTTTCCAGCAGGATGCGGTCGAGCGGTGCGGCTGCAAAGATGTCGCGCAAGGCCCCGCTTTTCGGAAAGGCAGCGATGCCCGACATCGACAGGTAAAACCCCAGATCGAGGGCCGCGCGGGCCAGCGCCGCGCCCGAGGAAAAGCAGTGCATCACGCAGGAATAGGCACCGGCACGGTGTTCCTCGGTCAGGATGCGCGCCATGTCATCATCCGCGTCGCGGGCGTGGATGATCAGGGGCAGGCGGGTTCGGCGCGCCGCCTCGATATGGACGCGCAGGCTTTGCACCTGCGCGTCCTTGCTGTCGGCGGTGTAATGATAGTCCAGCCCGGACTCGCCGATGCCGACCATTTTCGGGTGATCAGCCAGAGCGATCAGCTCGTCGACGCGGACCATCGGTTCTTCGGCAACGCTCATCGGGTGGGTGCCCGCAGCAAAGAAGATACCCTCATGCGCCTCGGCAATCGTCTGAACCTGCGGCAACTGGCGCAGCCTTGTGCAGATGGTGACCATCCGGGTCACACCCGCATCGCGCGCGCGCGCGATCACCTGATCCAGATCTTCGGCCAGTTGCGGGAAATCCAGATGGCAATGGCTGTCAACGATCGCAGGGGGCATGTTCTCTCCAGCATGGCCGGGCTCAGAGGAAAGCTCTGGCCTCTGCTTCGGTTTGCAGGACCATATCAAGCACCAGCGCGGCAGGGTCAAGGTTGACTGCGCGCCCGTGGCGCGCGCGTGCGCCCAGACGCTCGGCCAGTGCGGCGAAACTGCGTGCCGCGCCATTGTCAGGGGCCATCCGGGCCAGGAGGGCAGCTTCGCCCGGAACCGCCTCGGGGCCGGGTCCCAGAATTCCGGCGCGCGCAAGGCGGGTCAGGAACAGGTCGAACAGCGTCAGGATCAGATCGAACCGGGCCTCGTTGCCGCGCCCGGCAGCACTTTCAGCCAGCGCCAGCGCGCGGGGGCGGTCGATGCGGGGAAGCCCCTGAAACAACTGGATCAGGGTTGCATAAATCTCGGCCCCGCCACCTTGGGCCAGCGCGATTGCCGCGCCAACCGACCCGCCCGAAAGCTCGGCGAGGGTGGCGTTCTGGTCACTAACCCCGGCCTGTTCCAGGGCCAAGGTAAAATCGTTGCCCGCCAGAGGGGCAAGGCGCAATTCGCGGCAGCGCGAGCGGATGGTGGGCAGCAGGCGTGAGGGCTGATGCGCGATCAGCAGCAATGTGGCATGGGCCGGTGGTTCTTCCAGCGCTTTCAGCAAGGCATTGGCGGCATTCGGGTTCATCTCGTCGGCGGCATCGACGATCACGACGCGCCGCCCGTCGCCTGCAGCCGAGAGGCCGAAAAACCCGTGCAGCTTGCGCATGTCATCGACGCGGATAACCTGCCGCAGCCTGCCCTTGTCATCATATCCGCGCCGGATGACCAGCAGCCCGCCATCGGCACCGGCGCGCAGGCGGCGGGAAACGGGGTGATCTTCGGCAGTGTCGAGGCTTTGCGGTGGCGGGGCTGCGACCATGCCGCCATCATCGGGCGGCGCAGCCAGCAGGAAGCGCGCGAGTTTCCACGCAAGCGTGGCCTTGCCGACCCCGCGCGGCCCGCAGATCAGCCAGCCATGATGCAACCGTCCCGATGTGTAGGCTTGCAGAAAGGCGGCCTCTGCAGCACCCTGACCGTACAGGCAGGGTGTCTCGCGGGGGTGCGGCGCGCCGTCGATCTGATCGGGCAAGGGCAGGTCGGTCAGATCGCTCATGGCGTGACTGCCTTGCGATATGCTGCCCCGATGTCGCCGGTTCTGATCATGCCGTGCCCCATGCGTGAAACTGCGCCAGAACATCGGCCGCGACCACGTCCGCCGACCGCGCCCCGTCTATAACGCGGATGCGGTGCGGATTGGTGCGGGCAAGGTCCAGAAACCCGGCGCGCAAGGCCTGCTGAAAGCCAAGACCCAGTTCCTCGAACCGGTCCTCGCCCGAATGCCGCGCAAGGCCGCGTGCCAGCGCGGCCTCTGGGTCCATGTCGATCAGGAAGGTCAGGTCGGGTTCCAGCCCGATCATCAGGTCGTGCAACTGATCCACCATCGGGCGCAATGCGGCGCGCGCGGCCCCCTGATAGACGCGGGTCGAATCGGCAAAACGGTCAGAGATGAGCGTCTTGCCAGCCGCCAGTGCGGGGCGAATCGTCTTTTCCAGATGGTCACGTCGCGCCGCCGTGAACAGCAGGATCTCGGTCTCGGGCGACCAGCGCGCGGGGTCCCCCTCGACCAGCAGACGGCGGATTTCTTCGGCGCCTTCAGCACCGCCGGGTTCGCGGGTCAGGACCGCCTGCGCACCCAGTGCCTCTGCCAGCAGGCGGGCCTGCGTGGATTTGCCTGACCCGTCGATCCCCTCGAAGCTGACGAACCCCCCTGCGCCCGCGCGCCCCATCGTCAATTCATCGCGTCGCGGGCCGTGCCCATGACGAACCCGGCGAGCCGCTTTGCAGCAGCTTCGGCGCGGATACGAAAGCCACCCTCGGGGACCTCATGCGCGGCCACCAGCGGCAGGCGCAGCGGGTCCATATCGGGGATTTCGACAATCAGGGTCGCGATCTGCTCGCCTGCGGCGATGGGGGCCGGGACGGGACCATCATAGGTGATGCGGGCCTGCAACTGGCGCTGCGCCGTGGCCGGGATCAGGATATCGCGGCTTTCACCCAGAACCAGGGGCACCGATGGCGCGGCCCCCAGCCAGACCGGTGCCTCGCCCATCACGGCACCTTCATCGCCGACGCTGACCTTCTGGAACTGGCGAAATGCCCAGTTGATCA
>SKRW01000203.1 GCA_007118295.1 Paracoccaceae bacterium
CCGGGCAAGATGCTGGATGTCCCTGCCATTGTGGGCATTGGCGGCTCGCTGATCTATTTCATCGAGGAGTATGGCGACAGCCACCCCTATGTCGAATTCGACTGGTTGCATGCGCCGAAACCTGCGGGCGTGGGCTTCTACTATCTCGACCACCTGACGCATAATGTGTTCAAGGGGAACATGGACACATGGTTCAACTTCTATGGCCGCCTGTTCAATTTCCGTGAAATCCGGTTTTTCGATATTGCAGGCAAATTCACCGGACTGTTCAGCCGCGCGCTGACCTCGCCCTGTGGGCGCATCCGCATCCCGATCAACGAGGACCGGGGCGAGACCGGGCAGATCGTGGAATACCTCAAGCGCTATAATGGCGAAGGTATCCAGCATATCGCCGTGGGGACCGAGGATATCTACAGCACGACCGACGCAATCGCGTCACGCGGCATCAAGTTCATGCCCAAACCACCCATGAGCTATTATGACCTGAGCCATGACCGCGTGGTCGGGCATGAGGAACCGGTCGAGAAGATGGCGAAGCATGGCATCCTGATCGATGGCGAAGGGGTGGTTGACGGCGGCGAGACAAAGATCCTCTTGCAGATCTTCTCGAAAACAATGGTCGGTCCGATCTTTTTCGAATTCATCCAGCGCAAGGGCGACGACGGTTTCGGCGAAGGCAATTTCAAGGCCCTGTTCGAATCGATCGAGGCCGACCAGATCGCGCGCGGGGTGCTTGAGACGTCGTGACGGCGCAGGGAAAACGCTCACCCGCCCACCCCGTTCCCCCTGCGCCGTCACATGTTGCGCAAAGGGACAGAAACAGAATTGACCGAGCGGTCAGCTTATGCAAATCTCCTCCCTGCTCTGGGAGGAGATTTTTCTTATGAAGATGCGCAAGGGGGTCGCGGCCATGACCCCGCAAGAACTGGCCGAAGCGTCGGCTGCGGCCATGTGGAACGATGACAGCGCCAGCCAGCGGCTGGGCATGGCACTGGACCGTGTGGCCCCCGGCGAGGCCGTGCTGTCGATGACAATCACCGACCAGATGACCAATGGGCATGGCATGTGCCATGGGGGCTATATGTTCCTGCTTGCGGATTCGGCCTTTGCCTTTGCCTGCAACAGCTACAACCAGCGCGTGGTCGCGCAAGCCTGCGCCATCAGCTATCTGCAGCCTGTCGAGCGCGGCACGCGGCTGGTGGCCCATGCGCGCGAGATCAGCCGCCGCGGGCGTTCGGGCATATACGATGTGCGCGTCAGCACCGAAGCCGGTGATGTCGTGGCCGAATTCCGGGGACAGTCGCGCGTGATCCCCGGCACGCATCTGAGCGAGGAGAAGTAGCCCATGGAAGACCTGTCCCCGCGTCCCGGTGATCTGGAACCGATCGAGACCGCCTCGCGCGATGAGATTACGGCCCTGCAACTGGAGCGTCTGAAATGGTCGCTGCGCCACGCCTATGAGGGGTCGGCCTTTTACCGCGCGCGTTTCGACGCGCATGGCGTGCACCCGGATGATCTGCACAGCCTTGCGGACCTTGCGAAATTCCCCTTCACGGTCAAGACCGACCTGCGCGACACCTACCCGTTCGGCATGTTCGCAGTGCCGCGCGAACAGCTTGTGCGGCTGCACGCCTCGTCCGGGACGACCGGTAAGCCGACTGTCGTGGGCTATACACGGCGCGATATCGAAACATGGGCAGATCTGGTCGCGCGGTCGATCCGGGCCTCGGGGGGACGGGCGGGCGATATCGTGCATATCGCCTATGGTTACGGGCTGTTCACGGGGGGCCTTGGCGCGCATTACGGGGCCGAGCGTCTGGGCTGCACGGTTGTGCCGGTTTCGGGCGGGATGACGGAACGGCAGGTGACGCTGATACATGATTTCAAGCCGCGTATCATCATGGTCACACCGTCCTACATGCTGTCGATCCTTGACGGCTTTCAGCGCGCAGGGCTTGACCCGCGCGACAGTTCGCTGGCCGTGGGCATCTTTGGTGCCGAACCCTGGACCAATTCGATGCGGGGCGAGATCGAGCAGGCCTTTGACATGCACGCGGTCGATATCTACGGCCTGTCCGAAGTGATGGGACCGGGCGTGGCCAATGAATGCGTCGAGACCAAGGACGGGCTGCATCTGTGGGAGGATCATTTCTACCCCGAGATCATCAACCCCGAAACGGGCGACGTGCTGCCTGACGGCGAGATGGGCGAGCTTGTGTTCACAACGCTGACCAAGGAAGGCTTGCCGATCATCCGCTACCGCACCCGCGATCTGACCCGGCTTCTGCCCGGAACGGCCCGCTCGATGCGGCGGATCGAGAAGATCACGGGGCGGTCGGATGACATGATCATCCTGCGCGGCGTCAATATCTTTCCCACCCAGATCGAGGAACAGATCCTGAAATGCGCGGGCCTTGCACCGCATTTCCAGATCGAGTTGCTGCGCGAGGGGCGGATGGATGCAATGGTCGTGCATGCCGAGGCGACCGAACAGGCCGCAGGCCTTGAGGCGCGCGCGATCGCCAGCCGCGAACTTGTCCACCATATCAAGAGCACCCTCGGGGTCAGCGCCAAGGCTGTGGTGCATGAACCGGGCGGAGCGCCCCGCTCCGAAGGCAAGGCAAAGCGCGTGGTGGACAACCGCCCGAAGGAAGGCTGACATGGCCCGCTCGCGCGCGCATGATTTCGAAGCCAAGCGCCGCGCCATCCTGCGCAGTGCGGCTGCCGTCTTTGCCGAGGCAGGCATGGACCGCGCTTCGATGTCGCGGATCGCGGAACGGGCGGATGTCTCGAAGGCGCTGCTGTATCATTATTATGCCAGCCGCGATGCGCTGATTTTCGACATCCTGCACACCAATCTCAGCGAGTTGGAAACCGCGGTCCTGGCCGCCGACCAGCCCGACGCCCCGCCCCGCGACAGGCTGCGCGCGCTGGTTCATGCCGTGCTGGAGACGTATCGCGATGCAGATGATTACCACAAGGTGCAACTCAATGGCACCCAGGCCCTGCCCGAGACGCAGCGCGCCGAGATCATCGCCATCGAACGACGCATCCTGCGCCGGTTTGCCAGCATCCTGCGCGACATCCATCCCGGTATCGAGGCTGAACGCCCGTTGCTGATGCCGGTGACGATGTCGCTCTTCGGGATGATGAACTGGGTTTACATGTGGTTTCGCGAAGGCGGGCCAGTGACGCGTGCCGAATATGCCGATCTTGCGACCGATCTGTTGTTGGGCGGAATCGAGTCGTTGCGCTGAGTGGCAGCGTCGCAAGGGGGCTTTGCCCCCGTCCCGCAAGCGGGACTCCCCCAGGATATTTTTGCAAAGATGAATGGGCACAGTGCCACAGTGCAGAACGCCCGCCTTGTGGGGCGGGCGTCGAGACTGGACAGGCTTAGCGGCGGATGCCGAGTTTGCCGATCAGGTCGCGATAGCGCCCCTCGTCCTTGCCGCGCAGATAGTCGAGCAGCTTGCGGCGCGTGGCCACGAGTTTCAGAAGCCCACGACGGGAATGGTTGTCCTTCTTGTGGGTCTTGAAATGCTCGGTCAGGTTGGTGATGCGCTTGGTCAGCACGGCAACCTGAACTTCCGGCGAGCCGGTGTCGCCCTCGGCGCGGGCGAATTCCTTGATGAGACGGTTCTTGTCTTCCACAGTGATCGACATCGGTATCTCCTTTTGGCAGAGGGTGACGGCGCAGGCCGGGATGTCGTCCAGCAGGGCCCCTTGGATGTGCCACGAGGCACAGGCGCGGCTTCTAGATCATGTGTGCCCCAAAGGAAAGCCCCTTTGCACCCGGCAGGCGCCGCAAGGCAGGCGTTAACCATTTCAGAAGGTTTCGCGGGGAAATGCGCGGCGGCAGTGGCATACTGGTGGCGTGGGAAGATCGGTCACTTGGGGCCGATATGAGAAAGGGTGACGAGTCATGTGGCTCTTGCTGGCGCTTGTTGCGGCTGCCGCGACTGCGACCTTGATGGATGGGTTTGCTGCGGATGACAGCGGGTCGGGCGATCCGGACGACGCCATGCCTGGCGATGACGCTGATGAACGGGCAGATTTGCGTGCCGCGTCGCTGCCGGGTGCAGGGCAGGACGGGTCTGGCGACATGCTGTCGGGTCCTGACCCCGCGGCGGGCGATCATCCGGGGTTGTTCGATGATCTGGGCGAGCGCGTTCACAGCAGCGACGCGTTTCCGCTGCCCGAACCGGTGACACCCGGCGTGATGACCGCAGACGATGAGGGGCGCAGCCTGCGCGGCTCCGGTGCTGGGGACACGCTGATCGGCGGCGCGGGTGACGACACGCTGCTGGGCGGCGGCGGCGATGTGATCCTGAGTGCCGGAAGCGGCAACAACCATCTTGTCGGTGGCGAGGGCAATGACCGGCTGATTGGCGGGCCGGGAGATGACACGCTTGAAGGGGGCTGGGGCGATGATCTGCTGGTCAGCGGCGGGGGCACCAATGTGATGATGGGGGGTGCGGGCGATGACACGCTGGTGGGCGTGCATCTGGACGCCGGGGGCCGCGACATCAGCGGGCCGGGTTTTCTGAACGGGGGCGCAGGGGCTGATCTGCTGATCGCCGGACAGGGCGACATGCTGCATGGCGGCGAAGATGCAGATATCTTTGCGCTTGGGGACTGGCTGGCCGGGGCCGAGCCTGCGACGATCCTTGATTACACAGCCACCGAAGACCAGATCATCCTGCATTATGACCCCGAGCGCCTGAGCGCGCCCGAAGTGACAATTACGCAGACCATGGCGGACCCCGGCACAGCCGAGGTCCGCCTTGACGGGCAGATCATCGCCTATGTCGTCAATGCCCCCGATCTGACAGCCGCCGATATCGCGCTTGTGTCCGGGCTGCCGCCCGCGGCACTGGCGGCAGAATAGTCAGCGGATCGAGACCACCTCGACCGCGAAGGTCAGGTCCTCACCCGCCAGCGGGTGATTGGCATCCAGCGTTACGGCTTCGGGTGTGACATCTGCGATCGTGACAGGAATGGCACGTCCTTCTGGTGTCTGCATCTGCAACCGTGTGCCGGGATCCAGCGGAATATTGTCGGGGAACTGGTCACGCGGAACATCCTGCCGGGCCTGTGGCTGATAATCGCCATAAGCTTCGGCGCAGGGGATGGTGACTGTCTTCTGCTCGCCCTCGCTCATGCCGGTTATGGCGCGGTCGAGTCCGGGGATGATCGTGCCTGAACCCACTTCGAATTCCAGTGGGTCGCGGCCTTCGGAGCTGTCAAAGACCGAGCCATCCTTGAGTGTGCCGGTGTAATGAATCTGGACGGTGTTGCCGGCCGTGGCCTGCGTCATGGGGAATCCTTTCGTGTTTCTGTTGGGGGAGGTGGATAAGCAGAGGCGCGCAAGCTCGCACGGTAGCTCTGTACGGATTGGGTGAATCATGCATGTTCAGGCCCGGTTTGTAAACCCGCACGCGCTGCGGGTGGGTTGACGCTGCCCCTCTGTCCCGTCATACCCACGCCCGCCAACCGGAGCGCCGCATGACCCACCCCGAGGAACCACGCAATTTCTATGGCCGGATCAAGGGCAAGACGCTGAAGCCTGCGCAGAAGCGCTATCTGGACGAAGACCTGCACGCCCTGCGCCCTGCCGGGGTTGGCCGAGAGGAAAACCCCGACCGTCACATGGTCGCGCCGCGCAGCTTTTTCGGTGATGACCGCCCGCTCTGGCTGGAAGTGGGCTTTGGCGGCGGCGAGCATCTGGTCCACCAGTGTCAACGCCACCCCGAGCGCGGCTTTATCGGGTGCGAGCCTTATATCAATGGCGTGGCCATGCTGCTGGGCAAGATCAGGCAGGCTGGCGTTGCGAATCTGCGCATCTACCCCTGGGATGTGCGCGACCTGTTCGATGTGCTGCCGGATGGCTGTCTGGCAGGCGCGTATCTGCTGTATCCCGACCCCTGGCCAAAGTCCCGCCACCACCGCCGCCGTTTTGTCACCCCCGGCTATCTGGACCCGCTGGCGCGCGTGATGCAGCCCGGCGCGCGGCTGCATGTGGCGACCGACATTCCCGATTATGTGCGCCAGACACTGCAGGAAGTGCCGCCCGCAGGGTTTGACTGCCGCACGCCTGATCCTGCCGATTGGCGCACGCCCTGGGATGGCTGGCTGTCCACCCGCTACGAGCAGAAAGCCCTGCGCGAGGGACGCAGGCCACATTACCTGACCTTCCGGCGCAACGAGGTTCCAGCGCGCTGAAACCCGGCCCGGCAGCCCGGCTGACATGGA
>SKRW01000120.1 GCA_007118295.1 Paracoccaceae bacterium
CCAGCAGGGTCAGCGTCTCTTCGGCACGGCGGCGCTCTTGTTCAAGCGCGAGTGTCATCGCCGTCAGTTCGGCATCTGCCCCTTCAAGCCGCGTGCGGAGTGCCTCGGCGGCAGCCGCATCGGCCAACCGCGCGCGCTCTTCCTCGGACAGGGCCGCTTCGGTATCGGCCAGCCGGGCGCGCAACGCTTCGGCAGCGGCACGCTCGGCCAGTGCCTGCGCCTCGGCGGCATCCAGCGCCTCTTCCTGTCCGGCGAAACGGGCGCGCAACTCTTCCAGACGGGCCAACGCTTCCAGCCGGGCGGCCTCTTGCTCGTCGAAACTGGCCTGCGAGGCATCAAGCTCGGCGCGCAGACTTTCGGCGCGGGCAATCGCGGCGATCCGCTCGGCCTCCTCCAGCGACATCCGGGTCTGCGCGGCGTCCAGTTCCTCGCGCAGTTCTTCGGCGCGGGCGATTGCCGCGATCCGCGCCGCTTCTTCCAGCGACAGGCTGGATTGCGCCGCGTCAAGCTCGTCCTGCAATGCCTCGGCGCGGGCAAGGGCGGCGGCCTGCGCCTCTTCAAGGCTCGACGTCCCCATGATCGCCGCGTCGCGTTCATCCTCGGTCCGTGCCAGATCGGCCAGCACACGGGCAAGGCTGTCCTCCAGCCCCGCCTGCTCTGCCAGTGCTGTCTGGCGCGCGTCCTCGGATGTCTGCAGGGCGGCGGCCAGTTGCGCCAGCGACGCCTCTTGTGCGGCCGCTTCGGCCTGCGCCTGCACAAGAGCGGCCTCGACCGCCTCGGCACGGGCGGCGGCCAGACGCGCGGCTTCGGCTTCGGCGTCAAGTTCATCGCGCAGGGACGCAAGCGCAAGCTGCATGGCCTCCTGCTCGGATAACAGAACCGCCTGCGCCGCTTCGAGTCCGGCCAGATCGGCGGTCAGTTCCTCGCCCCGCGCCAATGCCGCATCGCGCGACCCGATCAATGCGGCGACCTGAGCCTCGAAATCGGTGATCTGCGCCTGCGCCTGCGCGAGGTCGCTTTCGCGCGCATCCAGATCGCGCGACAGCGAGGTGATCTGCGCCAGTTGCGCGGCGGCCAGCGCCTGCGCCTGCCCCAGATCCCCCTCAAGCGTGTCCACCTGCCCTTCAAGCGAGGCCACCCGCGCACGCGACAGGCCCAGCGCCTCGGCAAGCGAGGCCACCTCGGCGGACAGCCCCTCTAGCTGCGTGTCCTGCGCGCTGATTGTATCGCGCAGGACGAATTGCACGATCATGAAGATCGACAAGACGAACATCAGCACCAGCAGAAGGGCGGTCATCGCATCGACGAAGCCGGGCCAGATCGCCCCGCTGACATCGCGCCTCTGCCCTGCCCTGCGCGCCAGCGCCATGGCCTTAACCCTCGTCCCGGCGCACGCCAAAAGCTGTGCGCGACAATTGCCGCACGGCCTGTGTCAGGGCCGAAAGATCGGAACGCAAGTCAGTCGTTGTCTCGATCCGTCCGGCGGAAAGCTCTTCGGCGACGCGCAAAAGCTGTGCATCGATATTGCGCAGGCGCAGGCGTATCTCGGCCTGCGCATGGGCGCCGCTTTCCTCGGCCTGCAAGCGGTAGTGGTGCAAAAGGTCCTCCTGGCCACTGGCAAGTCGTTCCAGGGCCGGGGTCAGATCAGGAGGCGCTGCCGCCGGGGCGGCACTGCCAGTCGCCAGCCGGTCGATCGCCTCGACCAGATAGCCCAGCGCCTGATCGAGTTGCGCACGCTCGTGATCGGCCTGCAATTGCTGGCGATTCATCGCCTCCATCTGCTCGGCCATGGCGTCCAGAACCTGCACCATGGCACCCATCTCGGTGCCCGGTTCCAGATCGCCAGCGACACCCAGCCGGGTGATGGAACTCAGCCATTCTTCAAGCTGGCGGTAAAAGCGGTTCTGCCCATGGCCCGCGAACAACTCCAGCATGCCGACCACCAGCGACCCGGCCAAGCCCAGCAACGAGGATGAGAACGCCGTTCCCATGCCGCCAAGCTGCGCCTCCAGTCCGGACATCAGGTTCTCGAAGACCTGCATCCCGGTCTGGTTTTCATCCGGCGCAAGCGAGCGGATCGTGTCCACCACGGCGGGAACCGTGGTCGCAAGCCCGTAGAACGTGCCCAGAAGGCCCAGAAAGATCAGCAGGCTGATGATATAGCGGGTGATGTCGCGCAATTCGTCCAGCCGGGTCGCGACCGAATCGAGGATCGATGACGCCGACGAGGACGAGATCTGCGACCCGCGCCCCCGCCCGCGCAACAATGCCGCCAGCGGCACCAGCAACGACGGCGGAACCGTCGCGGCATGACCGGGCGTGTCAGCGGCGAAGCCCTCGATCCAGATGATCGAACGGTTGAGCTGGATCACCTGCCAGAACGTCGCAAGGACACCGATCACAAAGACCAGAAAGATAAAGCCGTTCAGCCAGATATTTGCCAGAAAGATACCCGCCACGCGTGGCAGGGCAAACCATGTTCCAACACTCACCAACGCGATGACGCTCAGCATCATCACGATCTGGCGCACCGGGCGAGAAAACTGCGTCTGAGCCCCAAGCTGGGATCTTGCCATGACGGGCGTCCTGATCCTCTTTTACAGCGGCTACACTAGGTCAGACAGCGCGCAGTGCCAACTGGGTTTTTCGTGAGTGGTCTAAATATTGTGGCCTGTGAGCGATGCGCCACAAGCCAAAACCCCCGGCGCGGGGGCCGGGGGTATCTGCGGTTGTGGAACCGGTGCTGTGTGGTCATTCCTGCACAGGCAGGTCCTGCGCGCGCTTGCGGCGGTTTTCATCCATGAACTGGTCGAATTCGGCCTTGTCCTTGGCCTCGCGCAACCGGGTCAGAAAAGCGTCAAAGGCGGCCTGCTCGTCTTCCAGACGGCGCAGCATGTCGGATTTGTAGGCGTCAAACGCCGCATTGCCCGATGACCGCGTTGCGATGGATGCGTGCGAGATTTTCTTGCGGCAGGATGTCCCAAACATTTTCTTTCCCCAGATCATGTATGCCAGTAGTGCCAGCCCGATGGGCCAGAATGCGATGAATCCAAGGATCATCGCCGCGATCCACCCGGTCTTGCCGTAGCCGTCCAGCCAGTTTTCGGCCCGCTGCGGCCAGGATGCGTATGCAGTTGCTGTTGTCATTGTCCTATCCTCTCAGTGTTAATGTTATTCACATTTACATAGATGGGAAGGCAAGTCGAGCCTTCAAGAGGCTTCATGTCGATTTTTTTGGTGAATCCGCCCGAACGCAGAACTGCTCAGCGATCGGGCTCCAGAAAGCCTAGGCCCCGCAGGTAAATCCCGATACCTGTTTCCAGCAATTCCTCGGGCGTATAGGGCCCGCGCGCACCGGGGGCACTGCGCGCATACAACTCGACAATACCGTGGCTCATGGCAGTGACATGGGCGGCGAACATCTCTGTTGGCGGGCGGCGATCTGGCGGCAGGCGCTGGGACAGATCATCTGCGGCACGCACCAGCACCTTGTTGGCGCGCGCGCAGGCCGCCGCCAGTTCGCGCGTGGCATTCGGGCTGATGCCTGATTCGAACATCGCGACGTAATGCCCCGGATGCTTGCGCGCAAAGGCGAGATAGGCGCGCCCCACTGCCTCGAACGCGGCAAGAGGTGAAGGCTGCCCGTCGCGATAGGCATATTCCAGCAGATCGGCGAACAGATCAAATCCCTGTCGCGCCAATTCGACAATCAGTTCCTCGCGGCCAGTGAAATGGCGATAGGGCGCTGCGGCAGACACATCTGCCACCTTGGCGGCTTCGGCCATGGTAAAGCCTTGCGGGCCTTTCTCGGCGATCAGATCAAGCGCGGCCTCGACCAGCGCCTGACGCAGATTTCCGTGATGATAGCCGCGCTTGACCATTGATGGCGCTGTCCTTGCAAGGGTTTGCATTCTACCTAGAGCAAAACGCATGCTTTGGGAAAGCGCTTCCGCTTCGGGCGCTTGCAAAGCCAGCGCGAAACCCTTAGATCGCATATCGAGAGGCTGGCGCGGGCAGACGCCTTGCCAACCCGGTCAGGTCCGGAAGGAAGCAGCCGCAGCATTTTCCGTCTGGGTCGCTGTCCAGTCTCTCACCTTCCACACAAAATTCAGTTCGACAGGCTGCGCAGGTAGTCGAACACCTCGCGCGCGCCGTTGCGCATCTCGACATGCATGCCGCTTTCGGCCTGTTCGTTGCCGGTGACGCTGCGCAGAAACTGGTCAGGGTTGGCCATATAGGCGAGGAAATTCTCCTCGGACCAGCGCGCGCCCGTGTCCGCTGCGGCGCGCAGATCATCCGAATAGAAGCGGAAAGCGCTGTCCGCCGCCAGAGGGCGGCCCGCGATGCCAAACAGGTTCGGCCCGCTGCGCCCTCCCCGTGCAAGGATGGAACCATCCGGGGCCTCGACCATATGACAGGTGCGGCAATCGCGCCAGCGCGGGTCATCCGCAAAGGCAGGGGCGGCGGCCATAAAGCTGATAAGGGCAAGTGGTCTGAGCGATTTCATCTTTGCGGCCTTCATTACAGATTATCCTTGGTAGCTAGGCGCTTGATGAACTGCGCACAAGCCCGTGATCGCTCACATCTGCGGCACAGGACTTAGGGTTTCAAGCGGTAGCCAGTGGAAAACCAGCGCCAGCACAGTGCCGACACCCCGGCCAGAACGCCCGACACCACCACCAGCCCCAGCCAGGGTGAGGCATCGGATGCACCGATCATCCCGTAGCGCGCCCCGTCGATCAGATAGAACACCGGGTTCAGGCGGCTCAGAAACTCCAGCAGCGGCGGCAGTGTCCCGATGGAATAGAACGTGCCCGACAGAAAGGACAGCGGCACCACGATGAAATTCGTGATCGCGGCAATCTGGTCAAACTTGTTCGAGATGATACCCGCTGCGATGCCGATGGCCCCCAGCAGCGCCGCCCCGAGTGCAAGAAACACCAGCAGCCAAAGCGGGTGCGCAACCCCCTGCCCCAGCACCAGCATCATCGCTGCAATGATGACGACGCCGACCACAAAGCCACGCGCCACACCGCCCGCCAGATAGCCCAGCAGCAATTCCATCGGGGACAGGGGCGGCATCAGCGTATCCACGATATTGCCCTGCACCTTGGAGATCACGATCGAGGAGGACGTATTGGCAAAACTGTTCTGAATGACCGTCATCATCAGGATGCCGGGTGCCAGAAAGGCCAGAAACGATACACCCATCACCTCGCCGCGCATCGGTCCGATGGCCAGCGCAAAGATTGCAAGGAACAGACCGGCCGTGACCAGTGGTGCGACCAGCGTTTGCGTCCAGACGACCAGAAAGCGCCGGATCTCGCGGTCTGCAAGGGCGGCAAGGCCCAACCAGTTGACACGCCCGAATCGCCGCGTGCCCGGCCCGAATTGCGGGTTTGCCTGCTCTGTCATGGGTGCTCCTGTCTGTCATTCGTCTGCAAGCGGCGTTTTTGCGCTTGCTGCGAGTTGAACTTGGCGTCCCGCCGATGTATTTCATGCACTCGCCCGCGACAATGGGTGCAAACCGCCACAGGGGTGGCACTGCAGCCCCGTCCACAGCCGGAGAAGATCATGTCCTGGACCGACGAGCGTGTCGAACTGCTCAAGAAAATGTGGAACGAGGGCCATTCCGCCTCGCAGATCGCCAAGGAACTGGGCGGGGTAACGCGCAATGCCGTGATCGGCAAGGTGCACCGTCTTGGCCTGTCGAACCGAAACGGGCCAGAGGCCGAGCCTGCGCCCGAACCCGCGCCCGCCCCCAAGACCCAGCCCTCGCGGCCTGAGGCCCCCGTGGTCGATCTGGCACAGGCCAAGGCCGCGCGCGACGCCAACCGGCCAAGGCCCGCCCCTGCCGCGGCCCCCACGCCCGAACCCGAGCCGGAAACAGACACCGTGGTCGAGCCCGAAATCGTGGCGGAAACCCAGACATATACGCCCAAGCCCATCATCCCGGCGGGCCAGCCCCTGCCGCCCCAGCCCTCGACCAACGAGATCGACCCCGAGGCCCTGGCGACCGTGCGCGAGGTCGAAAAGACAGCGCGCAAACTGTCGCTGCTGGAACTGACCGAGCGTACCTGCAAATGGCCCATCGGCGACCCCGCGACCGAGGAATTCTGGTTCTGCGGCCTGCCCGTCAAGCCCGGCAAACCCTATTGCGAGGCCCATGTCGCGGTCGCCTTCCAGCCCATGAGCACACGGCGCGACCGCAAGCGCTGAGCAGCGGCGACCCGCCACAGCGCCCAGCGG
>SKRW01000167.1 GCA_007118295.1 Paracoccaceae bacterium
GCTGCACTTGCCAGAGGGCGTGCTGCGCGCCGAAACGGTCATCCTTGCCACCAACACCTATTCCACCCCACCGCTGGAGGCGCTGCGCAAGGGCCAGTCAGTGCTGCCCTATTTCAACGTTGCAACCGATCCGCTGCCCCCCGAGGCGCTGGCGCGCATCCTGCCCGGTCGCGAAGGGGCATGGGACACGCGCAAGATCCTCACCTCGTTCCGGCTGGATGCGGCAGGTCGGCTGATCATCGGGTCCGTCGGTCAGCTTGGCGGGGCAGAGGCAGCACTGCACCGCGACTGGGCCAGCCGCGCGCTGACACGGCTTTATCCGCAACTGCGGGGCGTGGGGTTGCAGCATGGCTGGTGGGGCCGGATCGGTACCACGCCCGACGCGCTGCCCCGGCTGCACAGCCATGGGCGCGGCGTCTGGTCGATCTCGGGGTACAATGGACGCGGGATCGCACCGGGCAGCGTGTTCGGTCGCATGCTGGCCGATCTGGCACGCGGCGAGATCTGCGTGCGCGACATCCCCCTGCCCGTGTCCCCTGTTGCGCCGGACCGGTTGCGCCTGCCGCGCGAGGCGCTGTTCCGGGCCGGGTCTGCAGCAGTGCATCTGGTCAGCGCGCGTTTGTGATGGCGCGCCGCTATGCGTCATGCGGCGCTGCATCTTGCGGGCAGTGTCAGGGTGGGTGAATCACCCACCCTACGATTGCCCCCCGCGCGCGCGATCGTCGTGGTGCATGCCCTGTGTAGGGTGGGTGATTCACCCACCCGCCACGCTCACCATCCCGCGCCTGCCGGGTCCGTGCTGCGCGCCAGCCGCCACGCGGCCTGACGGGCAAAAGCCTGTGTCAGGGCCTTGCGCCGGGCGGGAGACAGGCGCGCCTCGGGCGCCATGCGCAACACCTCGGCCCCGAACCCGTCGCCCAGAATCAGCCCTGTCCCCTCAGGCAGCAGCTCTGTCGGAAAGTCCGGCGCCACCCCCCAGAAGAACCGGTCGCACCAGTCCAGATAGCCCTGCCATTTCTGGTCCGCCCTGAAATCGGCGCGGCTGGATTTGCACTCGATCACCCAGACCTCGCCCTTTGGCCCCAGCGCCATCACATCAACCCGCAACCCCCGCGCGGGCACGAATTCGGTCAGGGGCGCAAAGCCCAGCGAACTCATGCACCGGCATATGCCGCGCGCCAGCACGGCACCCGGCGCCAGACCCTGCACGGAAAGGACATCATCACCCATATCAAAATGGTGAACATAGAGGGAACAGATGTCAAGCACGCCTTGCAGCGCGCGTGCGCGCGCCCTATGTCTGGAGCAGGCAGGTTCTGCTCCTCGCGTGTGTGGCCCTTTTCCAGTGGCCGATAAGTTTATCCGAGGGAGCTGGCTCTGGCGGGGTCCTGGCCTCGTTATCTGGCGCCCACCTGAATGTTCAGGCTCTCGGGAAATTCACGCCGCCACGGTTGCTGCGGGCCTGCCGCCTTATTTTGTCGAAATCCGGATGGGCATCGGATCATGACTGCGGACCGGCATGCCACGGTCATTGTCATCATCATCGTCATCCTCATACCCCATGCGCATGATCCGGATGGCGAATTGCACCCCTGCAAAGACCAGCCCGTTGAAGAAGAAGATCAGAAACAACCCCAAAAGCCCGTCACTGGACCCCAACAGCAGCCGTTTCAGCCCGGCCACGTTGAAATACAACAGGATTGCCGTAAAGACCGCCGACAGCGCAAAGCCGATGGCGATCTGCTGGATATAGACCTTGATGAGCTTGGGCATGTGTCACTCCTGCGTTCCGCATCAAACCTAAGCGTTTTCGCGCAGGGAACAACCGCATCATCCGGTCATGCGCGAATTGCCGCAGACCGGACGCACGCCTGCTAGCTTCGGATCAGACGAAACACGGCCGATGCGCCCCAGCCAAAGAACACCGCAAGCGCCAGCGCCAGCAACCCGTAAAGCGCGGGTTGCTGATAGGCGAGATTGAACAGCCAGCGTTCCAGAACCGCTTTCTGGACATCGATCACGGTCTCGTATTCGTCGATCACATCGCCGTCGCGCAGCAGAAAGATCCGCGCGGCATAGCGCCCCTCGACGATGTTCTTGGGCAGGGTGATGCGGGTCGAAAACAGCGTGTCGCGCTGCAGGTCCACGGCGCCATCGCGGCTCTGATACAGCCCCTCATCCTCGCGGATACGGATCAGCGCCTCGGTAAAGGCGGCGGGGTCGCGCGCATCGGGCGCGCTGCGGGCCTCGAAAATCGCAAGCCGGGTTGAGATACGGTGCGTCAGGTCGGCATCCGGTGACAGGATCTGGTGCAAGGGCGCAGTCGAGGCCACGGCGTAGAAACTCGGCGCGGCGCGGACGACCTGAGACTCGGTATTGACCCAGATCCCCGCACGCCGCGCCTTGCGCCAGATGATGGCAGGCATGGGCGGCCCTTCGACCGCAACGATTACTCCGAGTTCTGATCCTTCGGGCAAGGGGCCATCGCGCCGCACCGCGCCATAGATCAGAATCTCGGACCCTTCGAAATTGACGGTCAGCGAGACGCGGTTCTGTGACAGACCGGCAATGACTTCTTCGGCGCGGGCGGGCAGCGTCACCAGCAGCAATATGACCAGAAGCACCCGCATCAGAACCGCCCCGGAATGGAGATGGAATACAGTTCAGACGGCGTCCACAGCAGGTCGAACGCGATCTTGCCCGAGACTGCCAGCACCAGCACGGCCAGCAGGATGCGCAACTGTTCCGCCCGCAGCCGCAGCCCCAGCCGTGTGCCCAACTGCGCCCCGATCACACCGCCCAGAATCAGAAAGATCGCCAGCATCACATCGACACTCTGGTTGGTGATGGCATGGGCCATGGTGGTAAAGGCCGCGACGAACGTGACCTGAAACAGCGAGGTGCCGATCACCACTTTGGTCGGCATGCCCAGCAGATAGATCATCGCAGGCACAAGGATGAACCCGCCACCCACCCCCATCACGGCAGCCAGTATCCCGACCCCCACGCCCACCAGCAGCGGCGGAAAGACCGAAATATAGAGGCCCGACGCGCGGAACTTCATCTTCAGCGGCAGGTTGTGAATCCAGATATGCACATGCAGCTTGCGCCGCCGTGCATTGGGGTCCCTGGCCCGCAGCAGCGCGCGCAGGCTTTCCTGAAACATCAGCGCACCAATGACACCCAGAAAGATCACATAGGACAATTGCACGATCAGGTCGATCTGCCCCAGCCGCTGCATCAGGTTGAAAAACCAGATGCCGATGACCGACCCGATCAGACCGCCCGCCAGCAGCACCATTCCCATGCGGAGATCGACGGTCTTGCGCTTCAGATGCGCCAGCACCCCCGAGATCGACGAGGCGACAACCTGATTGACCCCCGTTGCCACCGCAACTGCCGGTGGCACCCCGATAAAGAACAGCAGCGGCGTGATCAGAAAGCCGCCGCCCACACCGAACATGCCCGACAACAGGCCCACACCGCCCCCGACCCCCAGCAGCGTGAAGGCGTTGACCGAGGTCTCGGCAATGGGCAGATAGACCTGCATCGCTGTCTTTCGGCCAACTCAGGGCCTGTTAGTGTTCCTTGACATAGGGCGTGCCCCCCGCGCGCGGCGGAATGGCCTTGCCCACGAACCCTGCCAGAATGACAACGGTCAGGATATAGGGCAAGGCCTGCATGGCCTGAACCGGCACGGCGACCCCCAGAATATCCATGTTCTGAAACCTGTTGGCCACAGCTTCCAGCAAACCGAACAGCAAAACCGCCCCCATCGCGTGCCATGGGCGCCATTTGGCAAAGATCATCGCCGCCAGCGCGATGAATCCGCGCCCTGCAGTCATGTCCTTGACGAAACCGGCTGACAGGCCCGTGGACAGATACGCCCCAGCCAACCCACACAGCACCCCGCAGATGGCCACGGCCCCATAGCGCAGCGCCACGACGGAGACACCCGCCGTATCGACCGCCGCCGGGTTTTCGCCCACCGCGCGCAGGCGCAGGCCAAACCGGGTGCGGAACAGCATGAACCATGTCAGCGGTACACACAGGAACGCGACATAGACCAATAGCGCATGGCCCGACAGAATTCCATGATAGACGGGACCCAGCACGGGCACATCGCGCACATTCTCGGCAAAGGGCAGCGTCAGGCGCGGCATGCGCGCATCGCCCGACAGGGACGGCGTGCGCCCCCCCTGCCGAAACCAGTTCTGCGCGATCACGACCGTGATCCCTGCTGCGAGAAAGTTTATCGCCACACCCGAGATAAGCTGATTGCCCCGAAAGGTGATCGCCGCCACCCCATGGATCAGCGACATACCGACCGAGGCCGCGACCGCCGCCGCCACCCCGACCCAGACATTGCCGGACACGAACGCGATCGAGGCCGCCATGAAGGCCGCGACCAACATCTTGCCTTCCAGCCCGATATCGAACACGCCCGCGCGCTCTGAAATCAGCCCGGCAAGGCAGGCAAAAAGCAGCGGCGTGGCCAGCCGCAAGGTCGAATCCAGCACCTGAACCAGTGTTCCCAGATCCATCAGCGCCCCCCCCGCATGGCAAAGAGCCGGGCAATCGGTATGCGCACCATGTTGTCCAGCGCCCCGGTGAACAGGATCACCAGCGCCTGAATGACCACGATAAGTTCACGCGGAATGCCCGTCCACAGAGCCAGTTCGGCCCCACCCTGATACAGAAACCCGAACAGGATCGCGGCCAGGAATACCCCGAACGGATGGTTGCGCCCCATCAGCGCGACCGCAATGCCGATAAACCCCGCCCCCTCGACCGCGTTCAAAACCAGCCGTTGCTGCTCGCCCATCACGGAATTGACCGCCATCAGCCCCGCCAGCGCACCCGAGATCAGCATCACATAGATCGTGATCCGCGCCGGGCTGATGCCGGCATATTCCGCCGCTGGTTCGGATTCGCCAAAAGCGCGGATCTGGTAGCCCAGCCGTGTGCGCCACAAGAGATACCAGACCGCAAAGCACATCGCGACCGCGATCAGAAGCGAGATGTTCACCGGCGGCACCCGGCTGAACGGAATCCCCACCACCGCCAGCATCTCATGCAGCTTGGGCAGCGCGATTTCCGACGGAAAGCGCGGCGAGCTTGGGTCCTGCGAGCCTTGTGGACGCAGCACATTGACCAGAACATAGCCCAGAAGCGAGGCGGCGATGAAATTGAACATGATCGTGGTGATCACGATATGACTGCCGCGCCGTGCCTGCAGCCAGCCCGGTATAAGCGCCCAGAATGCGCCAAACGCCGCCGCCCCCAGACAGGCCGCGATCAGCGCCAGCGACCAGTGCGGCCACGGGATATACAGGCACACCAGCGCCACGCCCAGCCCGCCGACAAGCGCCTGCCCCTCGCCGCCGATATTGAACAGCCGCGCCTGAAAGGCCACGGCCACGGCCAGCCCGGTGAACATGAAATTCGTGGCATAATACAGCGTATAGCCCCAGCCATAGCTGGACCCGAACGCCCCCTCGACCATCAGCTTGACCGCCGCCCAGGGGCTTTCCCCTATCGCCCAGATCAGCACCGCCGAGATCATGAAGGCCAGCACCACCGAAAAGAGTGGCACCAGCGTCACATCGGCCCAGTCGGGAATGCGCCCCTTCATGTCATTCCCGCCATCATCAGGCCCAGTTCCTGCGCGTTGGTTTGATCCGGCATCCGCTCGCCCATGATCCGCCCGTCGAACATGACAACGATCCGATCCGACAGGGACAGTATTTCATCCAGTTCGACCGATACCAGCAGGATCGCAGTGCCTGCATCACGCAGCCGGATGAGTTGCTGATGGATGAATTCGATCGCGCCGATATCCACGCCGCGCGTGGGCTGGCCGACCAGCAGCAGGTCGGGGTTGCGCTCCATCTCGCGGGCCAGCACGATCTTTTGCTGATTACCGCCCGAGAACCCCTCGGCGGTCAGCATCGGGTCGGGCGGGCGCACGTCGAAATGCGACATCTTGGTTTCGGTATCGCGCAGAATTGCAGCGTTATCCATGCGCCACGGCCCTGCATTATAGGCCGGGTCATGATGATACCCCAGCGCCATGTTTTCCCATGCCATGAATCGCAGCACCAGCCCGCGCCGGTGGCGATCTTCGGGCACATGCGCAACACCCTGTTCACGCCGCGACAGCGCGCCGAAACCCTGACCAGACAAGGCAAATGGCGCATCCTTCAGCCGCGCCTGCCCGTCGGCAGGGCGCAGAC
>SKRW01000091.1 GCA_007118295.1 Paracoccaceae bacterium
ACGCGCGCGAAGCCATGCGCGGCGGCCTGTGTGTCGATGATCTGGCGGATGCCTTCGGCGAGTGACATTTCATGCATGATCCACCTCGGGCAGTTTGACGGGCAGGCAGGGATCATGCAGCGCGACCAGAAGCGGCGCAAGAGCGGGCTGGTCGAGCGCGTCGAGCGCGAGCCGCAGCGCGCCGCCGGGGGCGAGCATGTGATCGGTGGGGGTGATACGGCAGATCGCCGTGATCCGGCCCTGTTGCGCTTTGAGCCGCAGCGCATAAGACCCCCGCGCGGCAGGCACCAGCGCCATGCCATCGGCGCGCAATTCGGGTGCGGGCAATGCGCCGCGCGCGGCGGCTTCAGTGTCAATGATGCGCCCCAAGAGACGCCAGAGAGGGCCGCGTCCGGCCAGTGTCTCGGCCTGCCGCATCAGCGGGTCGGCGGCATGGCGGGCGGCGGGGCTGTTTTCAAGGGCTGTGGGACTGTCGGCGTTTTGCAGTGTGACGAAGGGCAAGGCTGGCACTGTGCCCTGCGCGCCAAAGAGTGCGGCGACACGCGCGACCAGCGGCGCAAGACCCTGCCCTGCGGCGAGCCATTGCGCCAGCAGGACCGGACGCGCCCCGCCCCAGAACGCGGGGGCCAGATCAGGGCTGCTTTGCCAGCCTGCGGGCAAGGGCTGCGGCGGCAGGCCAGCGGCGCGCGGCAGGGTGACGAAAAGCGCCAGCAGATGGTCACGCAGCACCTCGCGCGCGAGCGTTGCGTTCGCATCGGGGGCAATCGGCAGGCCAAGCGACAGGCGCGCGGCGATGCCCTGCGCGGCGCCACACAGATTGAACAGGCGCGGCAACAGATCAGCGGCCTCAAGCGCGGGTTTGCCGCGCAGGAGCGCGCCCAGCGCAGGCGGGTCGGGCAGGTCAAAGACCCAGCCCTGCCCGTCAAAGGTGATCTGCAACGCGCCCTGCATCGGGTTACACCTGCCCGGTGATGAAGGCGCGCCGCTCCAGCGGGCGCGCTTTCGCCAGTTTCGGTGGGGCGATCTGCGGGGCGTCGGGCTTGGGCAATGGCTGGGCCGCGTCTTCCAGCTTTTCCAGCGCCGCGGGGTCGAACAGCCCGACCATGACCGCGCGGGCCACATCGACCGCCTGCATCTGGCTGTTGAACTCATTCATGGGCGAAAACAGCGAACACGCCTTGTAGCCGCCCACCTGTTCGCGGGCATTGTGGATGAATTCATACTGGCCAGAGGGGAAGCCGATCAGTTCTTTCGCGCCCGCCTGCAAGGCGGTCCAGTTGTCCTGTGGCCCGGCCAGTAGCACCAGATTCATGAACCAGGGCGCGATCAGCACGCCGAGATAATGCCCGCCCCAAGGCTGGAACCCCACGGCCTGCACATGCAGCGAATGATTGCACAGCGGCACATCGCGCATCTTGCCATTATAGATTTCGCGGAAATCGGCCTCCAGCCGGGCGACAGCGGCCTCCATCGCATCGGGCGTCGCACCTGTGTCGCGCAGGACCATGAACTGTTCTGCCGCAGCCCCGCAGCCGGGGCAGGTCCAGTCATGGGGCAGCGCGGTGAAGGGCCTGCCGGGGCTGATCTGGCGGGTCTCATCGCCCAGCGCGGGGTCATAGACATGCCAGCAGATCTTGCATTCCAGCACAGCTGCCGCAGAGATTTTCGCGCCTGCACCAAGGTATGAGCCTTCAAAACGGGGGGTGGTCATGCCACAGCCCTCCGCACTTCGCGGATGCGGTCGGCGCTGTCGGCCATATCCTCGGGGCCTGCGATGGCCACTTCGGGCATCTGGGTGACTTCCCATGTATCAAGGATCAGCGTGTCCGAGGAATTGTAAAACTGCACGCGCCAGACATGGGGCATGGCGGCGGCCGTGATGCGGCAATTGCCATAGCCGCGCGACAGGATGGTGACGGCCCCTTCGCCCATGACGCTGGCCATATGGTCAAGGTCCTCGGGCGTATGCGGCAGAAGCGTCAGGTTCACGACATGGATTTCCGCGCCGGGGCGGTAGGTTTCGGATTTATCTGCAAGCTCGGCCAGCAGCGCGGGCGCATTGACCACACCGGGCGCGCGGGGGGCGTCTTGCATGGTGCGGTGGGGCTGGTGGGCGCGCGCGATTGCCAGCTCCGGCACAGGGCCGATTTCCACCAGATCGACACCCGCGCCCTGCAAGACCCAAACCCCTGTAAAGACGCTCTCCTGCACTGCGACCGCGGGCACGCCGCGCAGTTTCATCGACACTTCGCCGTGACCCAGCGTCTCGGCCAGAAGCTTGCGCGCGGGCGGTGCAAGCGTGTCGAGCGCGATCTGTGCGCGGCCCCCTTCGC
Source organism: Paracoccaceae bacterium (assembly GCA_007118295.1). GTDB lineage: Bacteria > Pseudomonadota > Alphaproteobacteria > Rhodobacterales > Rhodobacteraceae > Roseinatronobacter. The sequence continues at coordinate 2,334 of SKRW01000091.1, forward strand.
GGGCGACCAGATCACAGGCCTGCGCGATTTGGTCCAGGACAGCCAGCGCGGGGGCGGCGCTGTCCAGATCCTCGATTTCCGGCATATGGGGTACATAGGTGCGCATGCCCGAGGGGAGCGCGATATATTCCAGCGTCTCATCGGTCGATTGCGAACCGGGGCCGAAACCGGCAGGGGGGAGCGTGAAAGGGCTTTGCATGGGCTACACCTCGGTTGTCGCGGTCAGGATCTGGGGGATGCGGGTCATGTAATCGTCCCAGTCGCGGATCTTGGCGATCCCACCGAGGAAGCGATCCCCGTCATAGAACAGGAAGGACGGGGTTTTCAGGACGCGCGTTTCTTCGCGCAGACCCGCCTCGATCGCGTCGCCCACCAGCGCGCAATCGAAGCGGCCCTGAAACGCCTGCCTCAGTTCCGGCAGGATCACGGCGGCATCGGCAGTCTCGAGGTTGCGCTTGGCGTCACCGGGAATGAACAGGCAATGCAGGCCGGGCTGGGCCAGATGCGCGGCCAGCGCGTCGGGCGTGTCGAGCTGCGGCCAGCCGAAATCTTCGGTCAGGCGGGTCAGAAGCGGGTGGGACATGAGACCTCCTCAGCCAGTGGATTGACCGGCATCAAGCGCGGCCTGAAGATGGGGGGGCAGGCTGGGCGCGCGGGCGTCCAGATCAGCGAAAGCATCGCCCAACGTGTCGCCGGCCATCAGCGCGCGCAGCCCGTCGAGCGCGGCCATGATTTGGCGCGCCTCTGGTTCCGAAATGATTTCGCGTGCACAGCCCAGATGGGTCAGCAGCCAAGTGCCGGGGGGGACATCGCCCACCAGCGACAGATCGATCAATTCGCGCCGCGTGCCGTCCGAGCAATCGGCGGCGATCCCGTCCACGGTCACGACCTGCATGGGGGTTCCGACACACATGCAGGTCAGGCTTTCACGGGAAAGAAACGGTCATCGCCTGTGCGGCAAGCTTCGGCCTCGGACGGGCGGCCTGCTTCATAGGCGTCGCGGGTGATCGCGGGGTCGGCCAGATCGCCGGTCGCGGTGCGGCCCGGCTGCACATCCACGCCCCAGTCGCGCAGGCGGTTGAGCGCGATCTGCACGGCGGGGTCGATCTGTGCGGCGGTCAGCGGGCGCAATCCGCCGCCGTAATCTTCCAGCTCGACCGGCTGCACGCCGATCAAGAGCATCTGGTCCGGGCAATAGCCCATCAGTTGCGCGGTGGCGATCACGTCCTGAAAGCCGGTCTGGTGCAGGCTCATTTTCTTCGCGCCCATGAAAGCGGGCACTTCGTCATTCTCGACGATCTTCATGGTGCCGGGCTCAAGCCCGTAATCGACCGCATCAAAGACGATCAGCGCATCGGCCTCTTCCAGAAAGGGCAGCAGATACAGGCCCTGCGTGCCGCCATCCATCAGATGCACCGTGTCGGGCAGGGCCCAGTTCGCGGCCAGATGCTCGATGCAGCGCACGCCGAAGCCTTCATCGGCCCAGAGCACATTGCCGATGCCAAGCACGAGAATACGAGCGGGTTGGGTCTGGGCGGGTTGGGTCTGGCTGGCCACGGTTTCCTCCATCTTGCCGGGCTGGCTGGTCGCAGGCTTTGCAGCTTGCACCTAAGGCAGAGTATAACTTTCCATGCGGCGGGGATGCAGGTTTTTCATATTCTGTCCGAGATTCGCAAAGATATGAAAGGAATAGGGAAAAACGGTATTCCATCGCATGCCGCAGCGCAGCAAGGTGATAACTTGCTTTCCGCTCTGCTGATTTTCGATCAATCACTTTGCAGGGGGCGATATGAAAAACGGCCCCGAAGGGCCGTTTCCCGCACAGTGATTCATGCCAGAACTCAGTCCGGGCGGTCATCCTTGAAGGTGCGGTGCCCCGAGATCATGGTCGAGATGATCGACTGGCGCGACATGATATCCTCGCGCACCGCGACATAGATATGCACGATCACAAAGATCACCATCGCCCACATGCCCATCCGGTGCAGCATATGCACATCAAGGCTGTTCCCGGCCAGCGGGATGACCCAGCCAAAGGCCTTGTACATCCAGTGATCCATGCCTTGCCCTTCGGCATAAAGCGCAAATCCGGTCACGATCATGAACACGGTCGCGACCGTGATGAAGAAGAACATCGCAAGCTGCGCGAGCGGGTTATGGCCCTCGTATTTCTTGGGTTCCTTGGCCATGAACAGATACCAGCGGATCTCGAACCAGACCTCTACCCAGAAATGGCGCGACCAGAACGGAAAGCTGAACAATTGCCGCGCATGGTGATTGCCGACAAAGGCCCAATAGAGCCGCCCGAAAAAGCCCACTGTCAGCACCATCCCCGCGGCGAAATGCACGAAACGCAGATAGCCGAAGAAGAACTGATAGGTGGCCTCGGCGCCCGTGAAACTGGGCAGGGGTTTGCCGATGAAATAGCCGGTCACGCACAGGACAAGGATCGCAAGCGCGTTGACCCAGTGCCAGATGCGCACGGGCGCTTCATAGACATAGACCGAGGTCTGTTTATGGGTGCCCGCCTTGTGAAAGGGGGTGGCGGTTGTCCCCGCCACGTCAGGTTCTGATGCCATCGTCCTGCCCCCCCCTAGCGCACGCGCACAGTGGTCAATTCGTCGCCATCAGGCGACATGACATGCGTGGAACAGGCAAGGCATGGGTCGAAACTGTGCAGGGTGCGCAGCACTTCGACCGGCTCGTCAGGGCGTTCCATTGGCGTGTTCATCAGGCTGGCCTCGAACGCGCCGATATTGCCTTGCAGGTCACGCGGAGAGCCGTTCCACGTGGTGGGCACCACGCATTGGTAATTCTCGATGCGCCCGTCCTTGATCCGGATCCAGTGGCCCAGCGCGCCGCGCGGGGCTTCGGTAAAGCCCACGCCTTTGGCTTCCTTGGGCCAGGTCTTGGGGTCCCACTTCTCCACATTCGCCGTATGGGTGTCGCCATTGCGGATATTGGTCACCAGCTTGTCGAAGAAATACTTCTGCAAGCGCCCGCAATATTCCGATTCCAAGGCGCGCGCAGCCGTGCGCCCCAATGTCGAGAACAGCGCATCAAAAGGCAGGTCCATGGTGCGCAAGAGGCCATCCACCTGATCCTTGATGTCCTCGTGGCCCTTGGCATAGCCCACAACGTAGCGCGCCAGCGGGCCGACCTCCATCGCGTGACCACGCCAGCGCGGCGCCTTGATCCAGCTGTATTTCGCGGCCTCGTCCAACTCGCGGATATCGGTGCGCGTGCCCTTGGCGTTGGGGCCAAGCACATATTGCGCTTCCGAGATGCCGTCCCAGGGGTGCAGACCGCGCCCCGGTTCGCCGTAGGTGTACCAAGAGTGATCGACGAATTCCTGCACCTGTTCGGGGTCGCGCACATCGACATCATGCACTTCGTTCAGGTTGCCATTGATGATCGCACCGCGCGGCAGGTGCAACTGACCGGCGCTGAAATCATTGGCGTTTTCAGGGATGTCGCCATAGGCCAGACAGGCCTGCGAGGACAGCCCCCCACCATGCAGCCATGTGCGGTAGAAATTGCCGATGGCGATCACGTCGGGAATATAGACGTTGTTGTTGAACTCGATGCATTTGTCGATGATCGAGCTTGCCAGATTCAGCCGCTCCATATTGATGCCCGCGCCCGCCGCGCCCACCCCGTCCATATTGATCGGGCAAGGCACGCCGCCCACCAGCCAGTTCGGATGCGGGTTCTTGCCGCCGAAGATCGTGTGGATCTTGGCGATCTCGCGCTGCAGGTCGAGCGCTTCCAGATAATGGGTCGTGGCCATCAGATCGGCTTCGGGCGGCATTTTATAGGCCGGGTTGTCCCAATAG
>SKRW01000113.1 GCA_007118295.1 Paracoccaceae bacterium
AGGGTGACGCGAAAGAACACTTCGCGCGGGGTGGCCCCAAGCGCGCGGGCGGCTTCTTCCAGCGACTGGTCCAGCCCGGCAAAGGCGGCGCGCAGGTTCAGGTAGATATAGGGAAAGGTATACAGCGACAGCGCCAACGTTGCCCCCGTCAGCCCTTGCAGGCGCGGGATGGTAAAGCCGAAAACCTGATTCATGAAACCGAAATTGCCCGACAGCCCGATCAGCGCATAGGCCATCACATAGCCCGGCACTGCCAGCGGGATCACCGCCAGAATATTCACCAGCCTGCGCCCGCGCAAATTCGTCCGGCTGACCAGCCATGCCAGCGGCAGCGCCATTGCAGTGGCCAGCGCCAATGTGCAGACCACCAGCAACAGCGTGTTGACCAGCAACTGCGCGGTCCGGGGCCGGGTGAACATGTCAATCACAGTTGCCAGATCGGCTTGCGCCGCACGCATCACCAGCCAGATCAGCGGCAAAACCATCAGACCCCCGATCGCAAGACCGAGGGCCGAAAAGATCACCCGCGCCCGTGGCAGACGCCACAAGCGCGGGCTTATGGTTGTGGTCAGGCTCAAAGCAGCCCGGCTGCGCGGATCATTTCCAGTGTGCCTTCCAGATCGCCGATGGTGTTCAAATCGACTTCTGGCGCAACCCGGATCACATCGTCAAGGTTGATATCCTGACGCGTGACAATCGCGCCCGGAATGATGGGGAATTCAGACACTTCGCCCGTGAAATATTGCTGCGCGGCAGGCGAGAGCAGGAATTCGATAAAGGCTTGTGCTTCTTCCTGATGGTTCGAGCTGTTCAGCACGCCCATGCCCGCGACCAGCAGCAGGTTGCCAATATCGCCTTCATTGGCAAAGAGCGTCTGGGTGACCGGGAAATCGGAATCGCGGTTCAGGAAACGGCTGAGGTAGTAGTTGTTGGTCACGGCAATATCGGCTTCACCATCGCCGATCGCCTGAATGGCGGCTGTGTTGTTGCGCACGGCGACGGGTTCATTGGCGGCAATACCCTCCAGCCAGTCGCGGGTTGCGTCTTCGCCATTGATGACCCGCATCGCGGTGACATGGGCGAGGAACGACCCGTTGGTCGCAGGCAGGGCGATCCGGCCTTTCCACTTTTCATCCGTCAGATCAAAAATCGACGCGGGCAGGTCTTCTTCGCTGACACGCTCGGTCGAATAAGCGACAACGCGGCCCCGGCCCGATGTCGCAACCCAGCGGTTCTCGCTGTCGCGGTAAGCAGCGGGCACATTGGCGACCAGCGCCTCGGGCAGCGGTGCAAACAGGTCAACGACAGCGCCAAGGGCTGCGGCATCCTGCGCCCAGTACAGGTCTGCGGGCGAGGCGTCGCCCTCTTCCTGCAGCAGGACGGCCAGTTCCGCCGTGCCCGCATAGCGCACATTTACATTGATCCCGGTCTGCGCGGTAAACGCCTCGATGATCGGGGCGACCAATGGCTCGCCACGGCCGGAATACAGCGTCAGGTCGGCCAGTGTCGGGGTTGCTGCGAAAGCCGTCAGGGCAAAGACGGACGTACGAAGAAAGCTCATGCTCATGTCCTTTTCAGGTCTGGTTTCAGGTCCATGCAGGAACAGGGCCCCGGTACCGCGCCCATTGGCACTTCCCTTTCGCAGAGTATCTGCTCAATTCCTACTGTGTTCGTCAGATATTTAATCCGACAAGTTTAGTCAACAACAGATTTTCAACTGACGCAGCGGCCCGTCGCAACAGGGATTGCCCATCAGCGTCCCTGTCGCGCATAGTGCGGATCAGCCTTGCAACACGAGACTCGCATGACCCACCCCCGAAACCCCGGCACGCCTCTGGATACCAGCCTGTTCGCGCCAGTGAACCGCCCCGCGACCGAACGCCGTGCGGCCTCGATGGTTGCGCGCCGGTCACTGAAGGGCGCGCATCAGGCGGCGTGGCTGCTGAATGCGATTGCCTGCATGGACCTGACCACGCTTGCGGGCGACGACACGCCCGACCGCGTGCGCCGCCTGTGCGCCAAGGCCCGCCGCCCGCTGTCAGACGCGGTTTTCGCAGGGCTGGGGCTGGACGCAATGCCCCACACGGGCGCAGTCTGTGTCTACCCGACCATGGTCGCCACGGCTGTTGCGGCGCTGGGCGGGTCGGGCATTCCGGTGGCGTCGGTTGCAACCGGCTTTCCTGCGGGGCTGATGCCGCTGGACCTGCGACTGGCCGAGATCCGCTATGCCGTGGATCAGGGCGCGCAGGAAATCGACATCGTCATCACGCGCGCGCATGTGCTGGGGGGCGACTGGGCCGCGCTGTATGATGAGGTCGCGGCAATGCGCGCGGCCTGCGGCAAGGCGCATCTCAAGGCCATCCTCGCCACTGGCGATCTGATGACGCTGCGCAATGTCTACGCGGCCTCGATAGTCGCCATGCAGGCCGGGGCGGATTTCATCAAGACCTCGACGGGCAAGGAAGGGGTCAACGCAACCCTGCCGGTCGGTCTGACCATGTGCCGCGCGATCCGCGAATACCGGGCGCTGACCGGCCATATCGTGGGCTTCAAGCCCGCCGGTGGCATGAAGACAGCGAAGGACGCCTTGAACTGGCAGGTGCTGATGCGCGAGGAACTGGGCCGCGACTGGCTACGGCCGGATCTGTTCCGGCTGGGCGCGTCGTCCATGCTGGCCGATATCGAGCGGCAACTGTCCCATCATGTGACCGGACGCTACGCCGCGCATCACCGCCACGCGCTGGCCTGAGGAGCGAGCATGCCCACCATCACGGAGATACTTGCCACCATGGAATATGGTCCAGCCCCCGAGAGCGAGACCCTTGCCCGCGACTGGTTGACGCGCGGTCCCTTCGGGCATTTCATCAATGGTGCCTTCACGTCCCCCTCTGCGCTGTTCGAGGCCCGCAACCCGGCACGCGACGCAGTCTTGGCCGAAGTCTCGCAGGGCAGCGCTGCCGATATCGAGGCTGCCGTGCAGGCGGCCCGCGCGGCCTTTCCCGGCTGGTCCGGGCTCTCGGGGCATGACCGCGCGCGCCACCTCTATGCCATCGCGCGCCAGATCCAGAAACGCGAGCGGCTGTTTGCCGTGCTGGAAGCGCTGGACAATGGCAAACCCCTGCGCGAGGCGCGTGACATCGATGTGCCGCTGGCGGTGCGGCATTTCTACCATCACGCGGGCTGGGCTGAACTGGTGGCCGAGGAATTTCCGGACCATGGCCCGCACGGGGTCTGCGGCCAGATCATCCCGTGGAATTTTCCGCTGCTGATGCTGGCATGGAAAATCGCGCCCGCATTGGCAGCAGGCAACACGGTGGTGCTGAAGCCTGCGGAATACACGCCGCTGACCGCCCTGTTATTCGCCGAGATCTGCGTTGAGGCCGGTTTGCCTGCGGGCGTGGTCAACATCGTGACGGGCGACGGCGAAACCGGGGCGGCGCTGGTTGCGCATCCCGGCGTGGACAAGATCGCCTTTACCGGCTCGACCGAGGTGGGCCGCGCGATCCGGCGCGCGACGGCAGGCACTGGCCGCGCGCTGACATTGGAACTGGGCGGCAAGTCGCCCTTCATTGTCTTTGCCGATGCCGATCTGGATGCCGCTGTCGAAGGGGTGGTCGATGCCATCTGGTTCAATCAGGGCGAGGTCTGCTGTGCCGGGTCGCGCATTCTGGTGGCCGAGGCTGTGGCGCAGACCTTCGAGTCCAGACTCCGCGCCCGGTTGGCCAGTCTGCGCGTGGGCGACCCGCTGGACAAATCCACCGATATCGGCGCGATCGTGCACCCGCGCCAACTGGCGCGTATCCGCGATCTGGTGGCGCGGGGCGTCGCTGCGGGCGGTGTGCTGCACCAAGGCACGGCGCCCGAAGGGTGTTTCTGCGCACCCGCGCTGATGACTGGCGTCGCACCGGCAAACCCCTGCGTCACCGAAGAAATCTTTGGCCCCGTCGCCGTGATGATGAGTTTCCGCACCCCGGACGAGGCTGTGGACCTCGCCAACAACACCCGCTACGGGCTGGCCGCGTCAATCTGGTCCGAGAACCTGACGCAGGCGATGGATATCGCGGCAAGGGTCAAGGCCGGGGTGGTCTGGATCAACGCGACCAACCTCTTTGACGCCAACGCCCCCTTTGGCGGCATGCGCGAGAGCGGTTTCGGGCGCGAGGGCGCGCGCGAGGGGATGGCGGCCTATCTGCGCCCCATGGCCGCCCCGGTCGCGGCAAAAACACCCGATCCGATTGCGCCACTGCCACAGCAGGCGCAGGGCGAGGGGATCGACCGCACGCACAAACTCTACATCGGAGGGGGGCAGAAACGCGCGGATTCGGGGCAAAGCTATTCAATTCTCAACAATGGCACCTTGCAGGGCCATGCTCCGCTGGGCAGTCGCAAGGATATTCGCAATGCAGTCGAGGCTGCCCAGAAGGCCACTGGCTGGACGGCGATGAGCGGCCATGCCCGCGCGCAGGTGCTTTATTTCCTGGGTGAGAATCTGCAGGCCCGCCGCGACAGCCTGCGCGCCTTTGCCCCCGCGCCCGAGATCGACACGGCCATCGCCCGCGCCTTTTACTACGCTGCCTGGGCTGATAAATTCGACGCCCGCGTGCATGACACCCAAAGCCGCCATGCCACACTCGCGATGAAGGAACCCTTCGGCGCCATGGGGCTGATCTGCGCCGAAGAGGCCCCTCTTGCGGGTTTCCTCTCGCTGGTGCTGCCGGCCATCGCCATGGGCAACCGCGTTGTCGCGCTGCCTGCGCAGGGCAATCCGCTGGCGGCGCTGGAACTCGCGCAGGTCTTTGCGTGTTCGGACATCCCGGCAGGGGTCATCAACACAGTCAGCGGCCCGCTGGCAGACCTCGCTGCGACGCTGGCGGCGCATGACGATGTGGCCGCACTCTGGTGTGCGCAACCCGCGCTCGCGGCGACCCTGGAACATGACAGTGCCGGAAATCTGAAACCGGTCTGGCAGGTGACCGACCCGCTGGCGCAGGGGCAGGCCTTCCTGAATGCCGCCACCCAGATCAAGACGATCTGGGTGCCCTACGGGGCCTAGCCGGGGCGCTTGCGCAGCGCCTTGGCAAAGGGGTCGAAGATGGCGGCGTTGGACGCAATGATCTCGCCGCGCTCCAGAATATTCTCGCCGTCGCGGATGGGCGCGACAAACCCCCCGGCCTCGCGCACCAGAATCATCCCGGCGGCAATGTCCCAGGCGTTCAGCTCGCGCTCCCAATAGCCATCATAGCGCCCGGCGGCGACATAGGCGAGGTCCAGCGCCGCCGCCCCCCAGCGCCGCACACCGGCGCAGGCGGGCATCAACTGGGCCAGATCATGCAGCGAGGCCGGCAGCGTCTTTTTCGAGGCAAAGGGCATGCCGGTGGCAAAGATGCACTCCAGCATCGTGGCGCGGTTGGACACGCGCATCCGGCGGTCATTCATGAAGGTGCCCAGGCCCTTTTCGGCGACGAACAATTCATCCTTGGCCGGGTCGAACACCACGCCCGCCACGATCTCGCCCTTGAACTCCAGCGCGATGGAAATGGCCCAATGCGGCAGCCCGTGCAGGAAATTGGTGGTCCCGTCCAGCGGGTCGACGATCCAGCGGCGGGTGGGGTCCTTGCCCTCGACCGGGTCGGATTCCTCGCCGCACCAGCCGTAATTTGGGCGCGCTTCCATCAGCATCTCGCGGATGATCTTTTCCGAGGCGATATCGGCGCGGCTGACGAAATCGCCTGCGGATTTGGAGGAGACCTGAAGGTTCTCGACCTCGCGGAAATCCTTGACCAGCGACCGCCCCGCCTTGCGGGCGGCGTTGATCATGATGGTGAGGTTGGCACTGCCTTGCATCGCTCTCGCTCCTGTCGCGGTCCTGAGAGCGGGCTATACTTGGGGATGGGGGGGAAGGGAAGGGGGTGTGAAGGAATGCCACCTTGTTCACACATCTTCGATTTCTGCACAAAAGGTTTCGCCGAGATTTATTGACTTCTCAAACAGTACCTCAAGGTCTTTCACCAATGCCTGCATAATCTTCTTTGCAACTTGTATTGTTTCAACGTCCTCTGGCCATTTGTCAAATGCGGAAACCACAGACGTTGCAGAATTTCTTAACGACTTTAAGCTCTCAATGAAAGATTTAAAGTGTTGAATAATGAAATCGAGCC
>SKRW01000112.1 GCA_007118295.1 Paracoccaceae bacterium
CGCGGAAGTCACCGAAATACTTGGTGATCGCCGCCGTCAGCGTCGTCTTGCCATGGTCAACATGGCCAATCGTGCCAATGTTCACATGCGGTTTCGAACGGTCAAACTTTTGCTTTGCCATGGTTTCGGCACCCTTTGTTGATGGGCCATATGCGCGCGGCCCGGCTTGATACGCGGCGGGGCATACTCAGCTTGTTACGGAAAATCAAGAGTCCTTTGCAAGCCCCGGATCAGGTTGGGTCCGTTGTGCCGGACACAACCAACGTCTCGCCCGTCTGGGCCGTGTCTGGCGCGCCCGCACCTTTGGGCGGGAACCAGTCGGAATTCGCCGCCAGCCAGCGCTCGATTGCAGCGACCACATTCTCGGACAGGTTCTGCATCTGGACTTCTGCCGATTGGGTATTGCCGGACCCGACAACAGTTTCGGCAGAGAACGCCTCGCTGACGATGATCTGATGCGGGCGGGAGTTCAGTCTTTCCCCTGCGGCATCATCCCAGATATCGACCGTAATCCCGAGAACGGATTTGGGCGACAGCACAAGCGGTATACCCGGCGGGGCCAGCATGTACCCATGCACCTTGACGCCCAGATGATACAGCGTATCGCCATCATACCGGTCAAACCGGCGCCGCATTTCAGTGGTCAACGCCTCTTCCCACTGCTCTGCGGTTGCGGCGCGCGAGCCGGGAATGGGCGATGCCTCATCCGCGACCACGATCGCGTGGCTGAGGAAGAAATCGCCCAGTTCACCGCGTTCGTCCCCCAGTTCAGCCCCGCTGGCACAGGCCGACAGCACCAGCGCGGCAACCAGACCAAGCATTGCGCGCGCAGAAAGGCGTGCTCTTGTCATCTGTCATCTCCACCTTTGACTTGCCCCCTGCTACAAGAAATCGGCAGACGAGGCAAATGGGCGCGTGGTCAGGTGAAGCGATTGTCGCGTGGAAAGCCGCGCGGGGCCATGCGGCCCGCGCTGGCGCGCTTGCCCAGCCATTCGGTCAGGTTGGATTCCAGACGCGTGCGTCCGGCGGGATCTTTCCAGCTCAGCCCATCTGCCAGCCGGATCGTGGTCAGATCGGCCATGCCGCCATCCTTGTAGGATTGCAGCCGCACCCCCTTGCCGCGCCCCATTTCGGGCAGTTCGGTCAGCGGGAACACAAGCAGCTTGCGATTCTCGCCCACCACGGCCAGATGATCGCCCGTCACCACCCGGCAGACCTGCGCGCGCACGCCCGCGCGCAAGTTCAGCACCTGCCGCCCTGTCCGGGTCTGGGCGATGACCTCATCCGAGGGCACCAGAAACCCGTCGCCCGCGCTGGACGCGACGACCAGCCGCACACCGGGGCTGTGGGTGAAGATATCGACAATGGCCGCCTCGTTCGGCAGGTCCACCATCAGGCGCACAGGTTCGCCCATGCCGCGCCCGCCGGGCAGATTGGCCCCGAGAAGGGTGTAGAACCGCCCGTTGGACCCAAACAGCACGATCTTGTCCGTGGTTTCGGCATGAAAGGCAAAGCGGCCTTCGTCGCCATCCTTGAACTTGAACGCCTGATCCAGCGCGACATGGCCTTTCATGGCCCGGATCCAGCCCATTTTCGAACAGACGACCGTGATCGGTTCACGCTCGATCATGGCCTCGACCGGCACATCCTCGACCTCGCCGGCCTCGGCAAAGCTGGTGCGGCGGCGGCCCAGATCGGTGGCCTTGCCGAACAGGGCCTGCACTTCGCGCAACTGGCTGCCGATATGTTTCCATTGCAGCCGGTCCGAGGCCAGCAGATCTTCCAGTTCGGCGCGCTCGATCAGCAATGCGTCACGCTCGCGCTTGAGTTCCAGTTCCTCCAGCCGCCGCAAGCTGCGCAGGCGCATGTTCAGGATCGATTCGGCCTGCACTTCGGTCAACTCGCCCTCGCCCGGTGCAGGAGGGACATAGTCGGCCTCGGACGTGGCGCGCGTGAAGCTGCCGCCCCATGTCTCGCGCATGAGGGCGGCGCGCGGGGCCTCGTCATAGCGGATGATGTCGATCACACGGTCAAGGTTCAGGAACGCGATGATGAAGCCTTCGAGCACTTCCAGCCGGTGGTCAATCTTGTCGAGCCGATGTTGCGAACGGCGTTGCAAGACTTCGCGGCGGTGGTCGAGGAAGGCGCGCAACACTTCGCGCAGGCTGCAGACCTTGGGGGTCAGCCCGTCGATCAGAACATTCATGTTCAGGCTGAAGCGCGTTTCCAGATCGGAATTGCGAAACAGCATGCCCATCATCAACTCGGGATCGACTGTGCGCGCGCGCGGCTCCAGCACGATACGCACGTCATCGGCTGATTCGTCGCGCACATCGGCCAAGAGCGGGACCTTGCGGGTCTGGATCACTTCCGCCAGTTTCTCGATCAGGCGGCTTTTGGGCACCTGAAACGGGATCTCTGTCACGACCACCTGCCAGACACCCCGCCCCAGATCCTCGATCTGCCAGCGCGCGCGCAGACGGATCGCGCCGCGCCCGGTCTGATAGGCGCTCAGAATCGCGTCGCGCGGTTCCACCACCACCCCGCCGGTCGGGAAATCCGGGCCGGGGATAAGGGTCAGCAATTCCGCATCGGGCAGGTCGGGGCGGGCGATCAGGGCAAGGCAACCCTCGATCAATTCGTCGAGGTTATGGGGCGGGATATTGGTGGCCATGCCGACCGCAATGCCGCTTGCGCCATTGGCCAGAAGGTTCGGAAAGGCCGCTGGCAGGACAATGGGCTCTTCCAGCGTGCCATCATAATTGGGGCGGAAATCGACTGCGTTTTCGGCCAACCCTTCCAGCAGCATTTCTGCCGCCTTGGTCATGCGCGCTTCGGTGTAGCGGGCGGCGGCGGGGTTGTCGCCGTCGATATTGCCGAAATTGCCCTGCCCGTCCACCAGCGGATAGCGCACGTTGAAATCCTGCGCCAGCCGCGCCATCGCGTCATAGATCGCGGCATCACCATGGGGGTGGTAATTGCCCATGACATCGCCGGTGATCTTGGCGGATTTGCGGAACCCGCCCCCCGGCGACAATTTCAACTCGCGCATCGCATAGAGAATACGGCGGTGCACGGGTTTCAGCCCGTCGCGCGCGTCAGGCAATGCGCGGTGCATGATGGTGGACAGCGCATATTGCAGATAGCGCGACCCCAGCGCCCGGCGCAGCGGTTCAGTGGAAAGCGGGGTCAGGTCCGGGGGTGCGTCATCATCTTGTGGCATATGTCCGCATTACCGCTAGCGATGGCGCGCGTCCAGCCCTTGAAACACGGCAAGTTTACGCCTGTGCCTGCAATGCCGCTTGTGAGGGGGGCGGCGCGCGCTCTACTCTCGCGCCAGATATCAGAAAGGGCTGAAAATGCGTCTACTCCTTCCCGTTCTTCTGGCAAGCGTCGCACTGCCCGCGTTTGCAGACACCCAGATTCGCAGCGTCACGCTGTCCACAGCCGGCCTTGCCATGATCGAGGCCGAGGGCGCGTTGCGCGATGACGGGCTGCGGCTGCAAATCCGGCGCGCCGATATCGATGATTTCCTGAAATCGCTGCGCCTGTCGGACCCCGGCGGCGGGGTGCCGATGCTGTCCATGACCGGCCCCGGCGGGGTGCAGGATGTGTTTGCGGGCCTGCCCTTTGCGCCCGATGATCTGACCGATCTGCGCGGACTGTTGGATGCGATGACCGGCGCACCCGTGACGGCAGAGCGGCGCGGCACCACGCTTGACGGGGCCGTGATGGGCACTCGATCTGTGCCCTGCACGGTGGACGGCCAAACGGGCTGTCTGGCACTTGCGCTGCGCAGCGATGACGGCACAATCCGCCAGATCCCGCTGGACGAGGCGACGGAGTTGCGCTTTGCCGATGACAGCGACCGCGCCGCCATGGCGCGCGGGCTGGACGCGCTGCGCGCGGCCAGTCGGGCGCTGACACTGGATGTGACGCTGACCAGCACCGTGACCGACCCGCGCGAGGTCACATTGGGCTGGCTGCAACCCGCCCCGATCTGGAAAACCGCATGGCGGGCCGAAGACAGCGCCGACGGGCTGGTGCTGACCGGCTGGGCCGTGATCGAGAACACCACCGGGCAGGATTGGGACGGGGTCGAACTGACCCTTGCAAAGGGGGCCGTGCAAGCGCTGCAGGCGCAGCTTTATGACCGGCTGGAAGCGACGCGCAAACTGGCCGCCCCCGTGGCCGAACCTGCCTTTGCCGCCGCACCCATGGCGCGCGGCATGATGTTCGAGGCCGAGATGGATGTGGCCGCCACCACGATGGATGATGGCGACAGCTTTTCGCGTTTTACCCTGTCGACGCCGGTCACAGTGCAGGCTGGCGACATGATCTCGCTGCCGTTTCTGCGCGAAACGCTGGAGGATGCGCGCCTGACGCTCTATCGGGGCGGAACACATGCAGATCATCCGATGATCGCGCTGGACATAACCAATCCCCTGCCCTTGCGCCTGCCCGCAGGGATTGCCACGCTCTACGAATCCGGGCGCGGGCATGCGGGTGATGCCATGATCCCCGAACTGGCGCCCGGTGCGCGCGAACTGGTCGAGTTCGCCCGCGACACTGCCATACGGGTGCACGAGGATCTGCGCGAGACGCAAAGCCTGGCCCAAGCGCGGGTCGTGGACGGGGTTCTGGTGGCCGAGGAGCGGATCGAGCGGCGCAGCATCTACCGGATCGAGGGCGCGCCCGAGGCGGCGCGCGACCTGACCATCCTGCACCCGCTGCGTTCGGGTTGGGACATGATGACCGAAGGCGGCGAGACCTGGTTTGATGCCACGCGCTTTACTGTCGCCGTCCCCGCAGGCGAGATTGTCACCCAGGAGGTGGTCGAAAGCCGCGTCACCGCCACGCGCATTGCCTTGCTGGATCTGGGCAGCGACGCGCTGGGCCACTGGTCTGCGCGGGTGCCGGATGCGGACTTGACACGCCTGCTGGTGCAGATGCAGGAACTGCGCGAGGAAGAGCGCGATCTTGCGCGCGAGATGGCACGTCTGACCGCACAAGAGGCAGAACTCATCGCCGATCAGGACCGGCTGGTCGGGCTGATCGTGCAACTGGGCGATGACAGCCCCGCCACGCGCGACCGGCGCGCCCGCGTGGACGCGATCGAGGCTGAAATCACCGCCGGACGCGCACAGCGCGATGCCGCCGAAGACCGTCTGGCCACTATCGCGCGCGATCTGCGTGCGCTGCTGCGCGACGCGAACTAGCCCTCGCCGCCCCTCGCCCCCTTCGGCAAATGCCCCGGCCCCTCGCCTGTCGCATGCTTGTCTGTGCAGAAGACGGGGCGTGGGGCGGCATTGCGGGGCAACAGGACCGTGGCCGATTCGACGCATAAACGCGTCTGTGACACGGCATGTCCGTTTGCGTTTCAGGGGTGCTGTCATCGCGTCTTCGGGTATCCGCTCACCGCCGGCACACGGCACGAAGATCACCCCGCCCCGGAAAGGGGGCGGTGTTTTGCCGGGAACGCTTCGTCGTGAATTGCCCGTGCGCCCCATTCGCGCTATCTGCACTCCTGTCATTCCAGCCGGAGCCCCCGAATGTTGGCGCATCTTTACAGACGTCTGACCCTGTTGCTGACTGCGCTGCTGCTGGCGGGCTGCGTCATGGCCCCCGGTGGCCCCATTGCCACCGCCCCGACCACGCTACCGGGTGGCACGGTCACGCGGGCCCAGTTCGAGTCTGTGTCACGCCGGATGCAGCCTGTCGCGACACAGGTCTGCCGCGAACGCAGCCCGCATCTGATCTGCGAATTCACGGTTATCCTTGATGATCGCCCGGACCGTCCGCCCAATGCCTACCATACCCGCGACCGCACCGGGCGCCCCGTCATCGCCTTTACCGAATCCCTGATCCGCGATCTGCGCAGCGAGGACGAGGTTGCGCTGATCTTTGGCCATGAGGCTGCGCACCATATCGCCGATCACATTCCGCGCATGCAGCGCGAAGCGCAGACCGGGGCGCTGTTGGGGGGCGTGGCGGCGGCGCTGATTGGCGCGGATGCCGCCATGACGCGCGAGATCATGACTGTGACCGCGCAGGTCGGCGCGCGGCGCTATTCCAAACCGTTCGAGTTGGAAGCCGACCGCATCGGCGCGCTGATTGCCGCACGCGCGGGCTATGACCCGTTGCGCGGGGC
>SKRW01000125.1 GCA_007118295.1 Paracoccaceae bacterium
GAAGACCGCGCCATCGCGCATGCACTGGCCGATGATCTGGGCGTCGAGATCGGCGATCTGGCCGCCCAGATGTTTGCGGCAAAATCCGATGTGTCGCGGTTTTCGGCAACAGAGTTGCTGAAGATGGATGCCAAGAAATACAAGGTCGGCGACAAGACGTTCCGCATATCCGTGCTGGAAACGACGGCCCCTGACCAAATCCTGTCGCGCAAGGATGAACTGGTCGCCGCAATGCCCGATGTCGCCCGCGAAGATGGCGCGGATGAGGTGATGCTGTTCGTCATCGACATCCTGAACGAAGAAGCGACATTGCTGGTCCCGACCGACACGGTAAAGGCCGTCACCGAAAAATCCTTCAACGTGACGGTCGAGGGCGATCATGTCGTCTTGCCGGGCGTCATGAGCCGCAAGAAACAGATCATCCCGGTGCTGACGCTGTGACGCGGCTTATAAACACCTTCGCCGAGGTCAGCGCGAATTACGAGCTTGCGCTGGTCGATCTTTGGGGCTGTGTGCATAACGGGGTGGATATCTATCCCGCCGCACAGGCCGCACTGCAGGCCTACCGGCAGGCGGGCGGGCAAGTCGTTCTGGTGACCAATGCCCCCCGCCCCCAAGCGGCGGTGCAGGCGCGGCTGGACGAGATGGGCCTGCCGCGCGACGCCTATGACGTGATCGCAACTTCGGGCGACGCGGCACAGGAAGGAATGCTGATGGGCGCGGTCGGGCGGCGCATCTGGCATCTGGGGCCGGAAAAGGACAACGCCTTCTTCAGCGACCTGCCCGAGTGGCTGGCCGACCAGCCCCCGATCGAGAGGGTCAGCTTCGACGAGGCCGAGGGGATCGTCTGCACCGGGCTGTTTGACGAAATGACCGAAACCCCAGACGACTATCGCGGCCGGTTTCTGGCGGCCAAGGCGCGCGGGCTGAAACTGCTCTGCGCCAACCCTGATATCGTGGTCGATTTCGGTGAGACCCGGCTGTATTGCGCCGGTGCGCTCGCACAGCTTTATGACCAGATGGGCGGCGAGAGCCTGTATTTCGGCAAGCCGCATCCGCCGATCTACGATCTGGCGCGGCGGGTCGCCGTGAATGCCGGACTGCGTTTTTCCGAAGAGCGCGTGATCGCCATTGGCGACGGGATCGGGACCGATATTTCGGGGGGAACTGCCGAAGGGTTCGACACGCTGTTTCTGACCGGCGGGCTGGCCGCTGCGGAATTCGGCAGCGATGTCGAAGCGCCCGATGAGGCGTTGCTGACCGAATGGACCGGGACGCAGGGCATCCAGCCGACCTATGCCATGGGCCGGTTGCGCTGAACACCGGCGCGGCAAAAGGACGCGCAACATAATTGCCGCGAACTTGCCACTTTGGCATGATTGTTTCGTGAGGCTGTTGCCAGACCAGCGCATTTCGGCTATCGCTGCGCTGCAACACACCTTGGGATTCGTCAGCACGAAAGGCGCTTGCAGATGTTGGATAGTGGCATGAATGACAATCTTCCCCGCGGCACGATCTGCATCGAGGATCTCGAAATCGGAATGTCGCGCCACCTGCGCAAGGAAATCACCGACCGCGACATCGAATTGTTTGCCGAAGTCTCGACTGACCGCAACCCTGTGCATCTGGACGATGCCTATGCGCAGGACACGATCTTCGAGGGACGCATTGCGCATGGCATGCTGACCGCTGGTCTGATTTCCGCAGTCATCGGCGAACAACTGCCCGGACATGGCACGATCTATATGGGCCAGTCGCTGAAATTCATGGCCCCCGTGCGCCCCGGTGATGTGGTTCTGGCCGAAGTGACCGTGCTGACCATCGATTATGCCAAGCGCCGCGTCACTCTTGATTGTCGCTGCCGCGTGGGTGATACGACAGTCCTGAAGGGCGAGGCAACGGTGCTGGCGCCCAGCCGCAAATTCGACTGAGGCCGGGGCAGTCCTGCTCCGCAAGGGGGCAGATGCGCATCTTTGATCACTGGCAGGATGTTGCCGCGGGTGCGCGTGGCGCCTCGGTCGCACTGGGTAATTTCGACGGGGTGCATTGCGGCCACCAGCGGGTGATCGACCTTGCGCGGCGCGACGACCTGCCGCTGGGCATTGTCACCTTCGAGCCGCACCCGCGCGAGCATTTCGCCCCCGACGCCCCCCCTTTCCGCCTGATGAACCCCGAGGCGCGCGCCAACAGGCTGGCCCGGCTGGGGGTGGAACTGCTGTATGAACTGCCCTTTGATGCCGTGCTTGCCGGGCTGAGCGCAGACGCCTTTGCGCGCGAGGTTCTGGCCGAGGGGCTGGGGGTGCGTCATGTGGTCGTGGGGGCTGATTTCTGTTTCGGCAAGGGGCGGACCGGCACAGCCACAGACCTTGTGCGGCTGGGTGAAGCGTTGGGATTTGAGGTGACAGTGGCGTCCCTGCTGGCCGATGGTGACCACATCTTTTCATCCACCGCCATTCGTTCGGCCCTGAGCGACGGACGCCCACGCGACGCGGCGCGAATGCTGGGCCATTGGCACCGGATCGAGGGCGCGGTGTTGCACGGCGAAAAACGCGGGCGCGAATTGGGCTATCCGACCGCGAACATGTCCATAAAGGGACTGCACCCGCCGCGCTTTGGCGTCTATGCCGTGCAGGTCGATGTTCTGGGCGGGGGCCATGTCGGTCGCTATGGCGGCGTGGCGTCACTGGGCGTGCGCCCGATGTTTGGCGAGAATTTGCCCAATCTGGAGACATTCTTCTTCGATTTCAAAGGCGATCTCTATGGCCAGCATATCTCTGTCGCGCTGATCGACCATCTGCGTGACGAGGCGCGTTTCGACAGCCTTGATGCGCTGATTACCCAGATGGATTTCGACAGCGCACAAGCCCGCGCCATTCTTGCGGCGCTGGGCTAGCATGTAATCCGCGCCCCCGCTTCAGGGGCGCGACAGGCGCGACATGTCCAGTTCCACCACTTCGGACAGGCTTTCGATGCTGTCATACAGCAGTTGCAGCATATATCGCGGGTTGTGCACATACCCGCCCGGATCCTTGGCCACGACCTGATAGTTATAGGCCGCTTTCAGCAGGCGCGGGGTCCAGTTCTGGTAGCGGTTGTCGCGCGTGGCCAGGTCGGGTGGCAGATCCCCGGTGCCGGTGGGGTCGGCAAAGAAATACGGAAAGCTCTGGGCATAGGCGATGGGGGCGTCCGAAATTTCGGACGCGTAGCGACGGATTGCATCCAGCAACTGCGCATGCAGGGCCATGATCTCGCTGTGTATGCCGCCCGAACGGTCGCCGGTGCCAGCGAAATCCTGATGCTGCGTGCGGATGTCGCGCAGGTCGTCGACCCCGCGATGGCAGGCCAGACAGCCATCGGTTTCAACTGCTGTGCTGTGCGCCTCGTGGCAGGCCACACAGGTATCGGCCCCCGGCACATGCATGAACCGGCCCGCATAGCGCCGTCCGTCATATTGGTAACCCGGTCGCGCCTCGGCCCCCAGCATGGTGGCGGCAGAGGCCGCGTAATGAATATTCACGAATGCCAGTTCGTCCGATACGGCATCCTCGTCCCTGTCCGCCACACGTTCCTCGACTTGGTCGCTGGACTGGCGTCCCTGATGGCAGACCATGCAGGTGGCTGACGCGCCAAGACCTTCGACATGCGCGCCAGAGGGGAAGGTCACGGCGTCCAGCGCATGTGCCTCGGCCGTGTGGCAGGACGCGCAGCCAATGGGCGAATTGATCACGCCGGGGTGATCGACCACGCCCGCTGTATGATCGCCGACACCCAGAAAATCCATGAATCCGGTTTCGGAGTGGCACATGGCGCAACTTTCGGGCACCGCGCCCTGCTCGTTCCAATAGGTGAACGAGGGCGAGTTGTAGTTGCCATGGGGCGATTCGAGCCAGGCGGCAATCAGGCGCTCCAGCCCATCCAGCCCTTCGGCGCGCGGCGCAGTTGCGGCCAACGTCAGAAGTGCGAGCAATGGGATCAGCAACAGGCGCATGATATCCTCCGGGCTGGTGGGTCGCGATTTCAGGCTAGACCTGTGTTGCCTTGCGGCCATTGATACGGATCAATGCATATACAGATTTCTTTGCAAGACTGTTTCACCAATACCCTATAAGCAAGTGACCATGCACACACACACGCCCTTTCCACGCCCGAACGGCCCTGCTCTGGCCGCATTGTATCTGTTCACGGCATTTCTGCCGCTTGCGCTGGCGCGCACCCAATCGGTCGCGCCTGCCGATGGCTGGGAACTGGCTGCCGCTGCGCTGGGGGTGATCGCGCTTTGGGGGGTGGCGGTGCAATTCGTGACCTCGGGCCGGTTCGAGGGCATTTCGGGGCGGCTGGGCATCGACAAGATCATGGCGTTTCACAAGCTGGCGGCGCTGTGGCTCGCACTGGCGGTGGTGCTGCACCCGCTGGCCTATGTCTTGCCCACATGGATGGATAACCCGGATCTCGGCTGGATCAGGTTGCGATTCTACCTGACCGACCCTGCCTATCGCAGCGGTGTGGTGGCACTGGGGGCGCTGGTGGTGCTGATCCTGTCGTCATTGGCCCGCGATGCGCTGCCCTGGCCGTATGAGGCGTGGCGCGGGGTCCATGTCGTGCTGGGGCTGGTCGCGGTGCTGGGCGGGCTGCACCATGCCGTCGCCGTGGGCCGGTTCAGCGCAGCGGGTGTGCTGGCCGGGTTCTGGTGGGTGGTCGCACTTGCCGTGCTGGGCGTGATGGCCGTGCTGTATGGGTGGCGCTGGTGGCGCCTGCATCAGCACCCGTGGCGGCTGGCCTCGGTGACAAAACGCGCGGACCGGATGTGGGAACTGGACATCCAGCCAGACCCCGGCACACCTGCCCTGCCCTATCATGCAGGTCAGTTCGTCTGGATGACCGAAGGGGCGCGGCGCTTTCCCCTGTTCGACCATCCGTTTTCGATCTCGGACAGTCCGCAGCGCAAGGGGCTGAGTCTGCTGATCAAGGAGGCCGGGGATTTCACCAACCAGATCGGCAGCTTGCCCGAGGGCCGCATTATCGGACTCGACGGCCCTTACGGCGAATTCACGCTGGCCACGCACGAGGCCGACGCCGTTCTGCTGATCGGGGGCGGGGTGGGGATTGCGCCGGTGCTGGGCCTGTTGCGCGACATGGTCGCACGCGGCGACACGCGGCCCGTGCGGCTGGCCTATGCTGTCGGGCAACCCGACAATTTCGCCTGTCTGGACGAGTTGCGCGCGGCAGTTGACGTGCTGGACCTGAAGCTGTGGCTGCTGAGCGAGGACGGCCCGTTCAAGGGCGACATCCGAGAGGGCCGCCTGACGCAAGAGCGGCTGCACGACATGCTTGACGGCCTGTCCCCCGCCCGGACCAAGGCGCTGATCTGCGGACCGGGGCCTATGGTTGTGGCTGTCTCGGACACGCTGCTGGATCTGGGCATGCCCATGCAGAATGTGGTGTATGAACGGTTTGACTATGCAGGCGGCGCACGATCACGGCAGGACCGCGCACGCACGCGCAATATCCTGAGCGTAGGCACCGCGCTGGGTCTGGGCGTGGCGGGGTTTGTGATGCTGGGGTGAGGGGAGATGGATGGCGGCGAAGCGGGACGGTTGCAGCATCAATGATGTGGAGGGCGGTGAGCTGACTGTGACCTTGCGGCATTGCTCTTGCAGCATGTGTTGAAAACTGCCGCTCGCTGCTCTGTTCCTGTTGCCTTGGAAGGGAAGAGACGCGTGGCGGGCATACTGGCGAGCAATTCTATCGCTCTTCAGACACCCGGCCCCGGATGCGTCATGTGGGGCTCCCGAAAACAGTTATTCCGATTCCTGGTCCAGCTTTATTTGATGGCTTACACAACCTTTCGGGCAAATCGCGTGAAGATCAAACGACGGAGGCATCTGGATAGATTTGTGGCGTTCCACCCCAGATAGTGACAGGCTCAGACTATGGCCAATCGCCGGCGCTGTGCTGGAAAGACATCCGGCCCAGATCGTCTGCATCGCACGATGGCTATGGCCCGCGATGATTCGGCACACTGCGCTGCGCTCGATCAGCTTCACAAGCGCATCCGCGTTCTGAAAGCCGGGCTCGTCCAGATGGGGTGCGCCCGTCGCGAAGGGCGGGTGGTGAAGCGCCAGCAGTGCAGGCTCGCGCGAATTGC
>SKRW01000100.1 GCA_007118295.1 Paracoccaceae bacterium
CGCGCAAAAGCGAAGGAGTCACGGCGCGCAACTCCAGATCACCCGTCAATGCGGCCAGTGCCAGCCCGCGTTCCGGGTCAGGGTGCGCGGCGAAAAACTGCTTCAGATGCGCCAGTTTGCCCTTGCGCTGCGGGGTAAAGGCCAACCTTTCCAGCAAATCCGCAAAGGCACCGATCATTCCGGCTCATCCTCATATCCGACCAGACGCAAGGGCCGCGCCTGCCGCCCCTCCAGCGCACACCAGCGCAGGATGGCATCTTCGCGGCCATGCGTTACCCATGTTTCCGATGGGTCCAGTTCGGTTATCGTGCGCGTCAGTTCGGGCCAGTCCACATGGTCCGAGATAACCAATGGCAGTTCGACTCCACGTTGTCGCGCCCGCGCCCGGACCATCATCCAGCCCGACGCAAAGCAGATCACCGGGTCCGGGAACCGTTGTGCCCATGTTGCGGCAAAGGCCGATGGCGGGGCCAGCACGATTGCGCCCGCAAAATCGCCCTTGCGACCGCGCTCAACAGTGGCGGGGCGCAGATCACCCAAGGCAATGTCCTGCGCGATATGGTAGTCGCACAGTTTTTGCAGCGCACCATGGATGTAGATCGGCGCGTCATACCCTGCGGCGCGCAGCAGCATGATCACACGTTGCGCCTTGCCAAGCGCATAGGCCCCCACCAGATGCGCCCGATCCGGAAAGGCCGCGACCGAAGCAAGCAGTTTGCCGATCTCTGCAGCCGGGTCCGGATGGCGAAAGACCGGCAGCGCAAAGGTTGCCTCGGTCACGAGGATGTCACAGGGCACAGGCTCCCACGGGGCGCAGGCGGCGTTCGGGCGGCGTGCGTAGTCACCAGTAATGGTTATGCGCTGATGGCGGGTGTGCAAGCTGATCTGCGCCGAACCCAGCACATGCCCTGCAGGGTGAAACGCGATTCGGACACCGTTGATGTCGGCCACGCCATCCGCGATCTGTTGCGACTGCGCGAAATCCGGGCCGTAGCGCAACGCCATGATGTCCAGTGTCTGGCGAGTCGCCAGAACAGCACCATGCCCGGCGCGGGCATGGTCGGCATGCCCATGTGTCACGAGTGCGCGCGCAACCGGGCGCATCGGGTCGATATGGAAATCACCCTCGGGACAGTACAGCCCCTCTGGCCTGGGGATCAGGGGTGCATCGGACTGCTGCATCTACTTTGTTCCGCGACTGGTTTCGCAGGACAAGCTTAGCACGTCCGATGCCGCCGCCAAGGTGGCGTCAGGCCGGTGGTTTTGACGGGGAATCTGCTGCCAGTGTCTTGGCCTGCTCGATCCAGTTGTCGCGATCAATGCGGCCTCTGAAATTCAGAAAGCCATCGACCCAGGACACCTCGTCTCTGTTCCAGCGCGCAATTTGCCAGAAGTGATAGATGCCAAGACCGTTCAATTTGCCTTCCAGAACCGGGCCGACGCCGCTGATGCGTTTGAGATCGTCTGCCTCGCCCACGGGACCGGCCAAGGCGGCAGGTTTTGTCCCCTCGACGGCATCTGCAGCATCCGCAGCACTGTCTGGTGCAACGCTGGCTGCGGGTGCGGGGGTCGCGGCAACAGGTTCCGGAGTGGCTGGTGTGCTGGCCGCGGCAGCAGGCGCATCGGCGCTTGTGGTCATGGTGGACGCAGCCGCCGCAGGGATCGGGGCTGGCGTTGCAGGCGTTGACACCCGCGCCGTGTCCGCACCGGACGTGACGGTCGGTGCCGTCCCCGGTCCCTTCGCTGGCGGTGCATCGTTTTCTGCAACAGTAAAGATAACGCCAACAATCAGGGCAACAACAGCGCCGATCGCGACCGAGCCATTGCCTTCGATTCCGACCAGCAAGAATGAAACAGCGAAAGCGACAACGCCCATGCCTGACGCTATGGCCCAGCCATACAGTGGGGGGGCGTTCTTCATCTCGGATTGGGTCATGCGAAGTCCTCCTTGATCATCAGATTGCAAAGTCTAAGCGCGCTGGGCATGTTCATGCAACAGATGTGGCATCTGCACGCAGAGGCAAGCTGTCAATCCCCAGAGCGCGCAAGGCCACTTTGGCGATATCTTGTGCAGTCATGGACGCATCACGGTACATTGCTTCCGGGCTGGCCTGCTCGATAAAGCGGTCAGGCAGCGTCATGGTGCGCACGGCAAGGCCGCGATCAAGCCCCCCGGAATTCGCAAGGTGATGCAACACATGCGCCCCGAACCCGCCTTGCGCGCCCTGTTCAACCGTGATCAGGGCTGCGTGATGCCGCGCCAACTGGTCGATCAGATCGATATCCAGAGGTTTGGCAAACCGGGCATCTGCGATGGTGCAGGAAATTCCGCGCGCCTCAAGTGCCTCGACCGCGAGGCGTACCTCGGACAGGTGTGCGCCAAAGGACAGGAAGGCAAGCTTGTCACCTTCGGCCACAACCCGGCCCTTGCCGATTTCCAGCACTTGCCCACGCGCGGGCAAATCGGCACCCACACCTTCGCCACGCGGATAACGGAATGCAATCGGTCCTGCGTCATAGGCCGCCGCCGTGGCGACCATGTGCACAAGCTCTGCTTCATCCCCGGCGGCCATGACGACCATGCCCGGCAGGTTGGTCATATAGGCGACGTCAAAACTGCCTGCATGGGTGGCACCGTCGGCCCCTACCAGCCCCGCGCGGTCGATGGCAAAGCGCACGGGCAGGCCCTGCAAGGCCACATCATGCACGATCTGGTCATACCCGCGCTGCAGAAAGGTCGAGTAGATGGCACAAAAGGGTTTCAGCCCCGAGGCCGCCATGCCCGCCGCAAAGGTGACGGCGTGCTGCTCGGCAATGCCGACATCAAACACCCGGCGCGGAAAGCGCTGGCCCATGATATCGACGCCGGTGCCATTGGGCATGGCCGCCGACACTGCCACGATGGTGGGGTCGCGCGAAGCTTCGTCCGTCAGCGCACGGCCAAACACAGCGGTATAACTGGGCGCATTGGCCCGACCCTTGGACTGGGTGCCTGAGGCCACATCGAATTTCGACACCCCGTGATAGCAGCAATCCGACGCCTCGGCGGGCGCGTACCCCTTGCCCTTGACCGTGCGGACATGGATCAGGACCGGACCCTCGGCACGAGCATGCGCCATGCGCAAGGTTGCCAGCAGATCCGGCATGGAATGACCATCGATGGGGCCGATATAGGTAAAACCCAGATGCTCGAACATGGTGGCATCTGGCGGTCCGCCACAGGCGCGGGTGCGCGCCGCCATCGCCTGTTCGCGCAGGGACTGGGGCAGCGCCGCCATGAAGCCCTGTGCGATCTCGCCAAGGCTGGCATGAGGCATGTTCAGGCGGTTCAGGTACTGGTTCATTGCGCCCACCGGCGGCGCGATGGACATATCGTTGTCGTTGAGGATGACGAACAACCGCCGCCCCTCGGCCCCGGCATTGTTGAGCGCTTCATACGCCATACCCGCCGTGATTGAGCCGTCCCCAATGACGGCGATTGCGTCACCCGTTGGCTGGCCCATGTCGCGACCTATGGTAAATCCAAGCGCGGCCGAGATCGAGGTCGAGCTGTGCGCCGCGCCGAACGGGTCGAATACGGATTCGCTGCGCTTGGTAAAGCCCGAAAGCCCGCCTTCCTGCCGCAGCGTGTGCATCCGGTGGCGACGACCTGTCAGAATCTTGTGGGGATAGCATTGGTGACTGACATCCCAGATCAGTTTGTCAAAGGGTGTGCGAAAGACAGCATGCAGTGCGACGGTCAATTCGACGACGCCAAGCGAGGACCCCAGGTGGCCACCGGTCTGGCTGACAGTTTCAATCGTTTCCGCGCGCAGTTCGCGCGCAAGCTCCGCCAGTTCATCGTCGGTCAGGTCGCGCAGATCAGCAGGGCCAGCGACGCGATCAAGATGCGGTGTCTGTGACATGGGGTTCCCTTTCGCTTTTCTTTGATTATGTGAAAAAAGGTGCCGTGGGGTCGCCCCGCACGGCACCAGTTTCCTGTCGCCAACAGGAAAGGGAACCGGGCGTCACAAGCCCGCGCTCGGACCGGCTATATGGTCCGAACCTAGTTGGGGGTGGGGCGCGCGAGGTCCGCGCCCCACCCCTTTTCCGTTTACACCGTCACCCAGTCCAGTGGCGCTTCAAGCGCGCTGTAGGGCATGGGTGGCGGCGCATTCTTGCTCTCGGCGGGCAGAAGCTGGCCGATGCCCCAGATGATGGCGAAGAAGACACCAATCGCCAGCAGGAACACCAGTGCATACCCTGCACCCCGCATCATTTCGGACAGAACCCAGTTGCGCAAACGCGCGGTCGGGGTCTCCTGGATGTAGTCATGTTCAACCATGTCAGTGCTCCTTAGTCATAGGTGGGACGGTAGCCGCGTTCCTCGGCCCAGATGGCCCAGTTATCGACCACAGTGCCCGTCAGCAGGATACCAATGCCACCCGTCAGAGTGGTCAGCACGGCAAACCACCAGGCCCAACGGTGAATCCCTTCCATCGTGGCATTGAACCCCATCGTCCAGCGCCAGAACAGGGCTGCGCGTTCCGATGCCGTGCCGCGGTCCACGATCTGTTCCAACTCGCGGTCGCCACCAAACCGGCTGACAGCCAGAATGGTTGCCCCGTGCATGGCGAACAGTAGCGCAGAGCCATAGAGGAACACGATCGAGAGGGCGTGGAATGGATTATAGAACAGGTTTCCGTATTGCAGCGAAAACAGGTTCGTCCAGTCCAGATGGGTGAAGATGCCGTAAGGCACAGCCTCGGACCACGACCCCATCAGGATCGGGCGGAAGAGGCCCAGCACAAGGAACAACCAGATTGCAGAGGCAAAGGCCCATGCCACATGCTTGCCCATACCCAGCGCTTCGGCCCGCAACCACGTGCGCACCCACCACGCCATGACCGCGATCAGCAGGAAGAACGAGGCAATCAGGAAATAGCCCCCTTCCCGCATCGGCGGTATGCTCAGCCCGTATTCAGGCGCGGGCGGGTCCAGCGACAGCCAGAACAGATCACGCAGGAACACTGCCGGATTATACCCGGCCTGATCCCAGAACCAAAGACCCACCATGACAAACCAGATAGTGCCTGCCGCAAGGCTGAGAACACCCATGGCACCCAGATAGATGGGGCCAAGCTGTGCGTTGCCAAACCAGCCCAGTAGGTTGGAAAAGCTTGCTGATTTGGTGCGGTTTTCCAGCTCTACGCCTTCAACCAAGCCCATTTCGGGGGCGGCGCGCACCTGCACCTGGGTAAAGATATTCTGATACTCAGCCATTGACGCCTCCTGCGATATCGCGCCACCACGGCAGATCTAGCCACCAATCCCACCAGAAGACCCACTGGTCGAACCAGATGGTCCCCGAGATCACGATACAGACCGCTGACCAGAACCCGGCATTCAGCGCCAGCAACAGGCCCAGACGGTGAATGCCCAGCGTGCCGACCGAATAACCGATGAAGTCACGAAAGAACGTGTCTTCATGGTCGGGCGTCTTCATCGTCTCGCCCTTCTTGGGGTTGGCCGCTGACAGAACCAGCGCGCCATGGAGCGCCAGCGCCAGCGTCGTGGTGAAGAAGAAGGTCACCGCGATCATATGCGCCGGATTGTAATGGAAATTGCCATAGGTGTAGCCGACATTGGACACCCAA
The DNA here is from genome assembly GCA_007118295.1 of Paracoccaceae bacterium. GTDB lineage: Bacteria > Pseudomonadota > Alphaproteobacteria > Rhodobacterales > Rhodobacteraceae > Roseinatronobacter. The sequence continues at coordinate 5,637 of SKRW01000100.1, forward strand.
TCGAGGTGGGTCCAGATACCATAGGGGAAAGCATGCCCCCATGCGCCCATCAGGATGGGCCGGAACACGACCAGCGTCAGATAGGCAAAGATCGCCACGCCGAATGCAAACGGGACATGCATCCCCATGCCAAGCTTGCGCGCGATCTCGACCTCGCGCAGAGCCCAGGACACAAATGCACCGATGGCGCAGATCGTGATGATCTGCCATAGACCGCCTTCATTCAGCGGTGCCGGCCCAAGTCCATAGGACAGGGCCGGTGGGTTTATTGAAATCAGCCAGGGGTTCCAGGTGCCTTGCAGCACGGCCCCCCAGAAAATCAGCAGTGTTCCGAGCAGGGCAAAAAAGACCGTCGTCACACCAAAAAAGCCGACGTAGAATGGCCCAACCCAAAAGTCGAACAGGTTCCCGCCGACGAGCGTGCCTCCCGGCACGCGGTATTTTCGTTCGAAGCTGAGCAGTGCCATGCTTCCCTCTCCAC
>SKRW01000101.1 GCA_007118295.1 Paracoccaceae bacterium
GCGTTCGAGGAGATATGGACCTCGCGCGAGAGCAAGCTGCCTCAGATGGAAGGTTTCGTTGAATTTCATCTGTTCCGGGGCGAGACATGCGACACCCACACGCTTTACCTGTCGCACACAGTCTGGCGTGACAAGGCGGCCTTTGACGGCTGGGCGAAATCGCAGAACTTCCGCGGGTCGCACAAGGGCGTGCGCGACCATGGCAGCATCTATCTGGGCCCGCCGGATCTGGAAGTATTCACATCGGTCCAGACCATCGCTGGGCAGGGAGGCTGATGCCGGTCTTTCAGCTTGGCGATATCACCCTGGAGGTGCCACCTGAAGAGCTGGGCGAGCGTGTCCAGATCGCGCTGGAAAGCGGGCGGTTCGAGCGTGATGAGGCACGCGCGCTGCGGGTGCATTTCACGCCTGCCGACCGGCTGCTCGATCTGGGGTCGGGGACTGGCTACATGGTCAGCATTGCCGGGCGCATAGCAGGTGGCCCTGCCGTGACCGGGGTCGAGGCGCTGCCCGGCATGGTTGAGGTGGCAAAGGCCAATCTGCTGCGAAATGGCGTGCAGGGCGCGCGTATTCTCTGGGGGGCCGCGGTGCCCATGACCTATGAGGGCGGGCATGTGCGCTTTGCCGCGCGCAAGCAATTCTGGGCGTCGTCCATCGTGACGACCGGGACAGCGCGCGCGCGCGGGCAGATCGACGTTCCCGCGCTGCGGCTTGACGCGCTCTTGCGCGAGTCGCGCGCGACAGTGCTGTCATGTGATATCGAAGGGGGCGAACTGGACCTCTTCGACACTGACCTGCCGACGGACCTGCGCCTGATTATTCTGGAGATCCATCCCAAACGCTATGGCGATGCCGGGACCGGCCGGGTGTTCGCGCATCTGTTACGCAATCAGATGGTGTATTGCGCGCGACGGTCCGGGGGCACGACTGTCGTGTTTCGCCGGATTGGCACAGGGGACTGACCGCCGGAAAACACAAAGGGCGCCCTGTGCGGGCGCCCTTGCGAAATCAGTGGCGTCAGCCGGTCAGGCGTCGGCTTCGGTGCTCTCTTCCGCATCATCATCCGCTGCAACCAGTGCACGGGGTGCCGAGATATTGGCGATGACGAAATTGCGGTCGATCGTGGGCTTGGTGCCCTCGGGCAGAACGATCTCTGAAATAGTGATCGTGTCGCCGATCTTGTGACCTTCGAGGTCGATCACCAGCTTTTCGGGGATCTCGCCCGCAACCACATTCAGTTCGACCTCGGGGCGCACGATGGTCAGCGTGCCGCCGCGCTTCAGCCCGACGCAGGTCTCGGCGTTGATGAATTCAACCGGGATGAACAGGTTGATGCGGCTGGTGCGGCGCAGGCGCATCAGGTCCACATGCGTGGGCAGGCCCTTGACCACATCGCGCTGCACGCCACGACAGATCACGCGCACATCTTCCTGACCTTCGACCTTGAGGTTGAAGAGCGTGGACAGGAAGCGGCCTGCCTTGAGCTTTGCGATCAGGTAGTTGTATTTGAAACTCACAGGCAGAGGGTCGGCCCCACCGCCATAAACGATACCGGGTACGAGATGCTCACGACGAGCTTGACGGGCGGCCCCCTTGCCTGTCCCCGTCCGTACCTCGGCTACAAGATCCGGGATCTCACCAGCCATTGGACATATCCTTTTCAAAGTTGAACAGCCCGCCTCCAAGGGTGCGGGCTGTGAGTAGCGGCGCTATAGGCGAGAACGCAGAGGATGGAAAGCGAAAAAATGGAAACGCATCCCATCGCCCGCCGCACGCATGGCCGCCACCTGATGTGAGTATTTGCAGCAAGATCAAGCTGCTCAGGTCTCCAGCGTCTGGGCCAGAAAGGCTTCGAGCCAGTGGATGTTGTAATCGCCTGTCAACACATCCTGCTGTTCCAGAAGCGCGCGGAACAAGGGCACGGAACTGTCCACCCCGTCGATGATCAACTCGCCGAGTGCACGGTTCAGCCTTGCCAGCGCCTCGGGGCGGTCGCGGCCATGCACGATGAGTTTTGCGATCAGACTGTCGTAATAGGGCGGGATCGTGTAGCCGGAATAGAGCGCGCTATCCATCCGCACACCCAAGCCCCCCGGTGCGTGATAGGTGGCCACGGTGCCGGGGCAGGGCGTGAAGTTGGGCAGCTTTTCCGCATTGATGCGCACCTCGATGGCGTGGCCGCCCAGATGCAGGTCATCCTGCGCAAATGACAGCGGCTTGCCAGCCGCCACACGGATCTGTTCACGCACCAGATCGACACCGAAGATCGCTTCGGTAACGGGGTGCTCAACTTGAAGGCGGGTGTTCATCTCGATGAAATAGAACTCGCCATTTTCATACAGGAACTCGATCGTGCCCGCGCCCCGGTAGCCGATGCGGGCAACGGCCTCGGCGCAGGTCTGGCCGATCCGGGCCCGCGTTGCGGCATCCAGCGCGGGGCTGGGCGCCTCTTCGAGAACCTTCTGGTGGCGGCGTTGCAGCGAGCAGTCGCGTTCGCCCAGATGCACGGCATTGCCCTTGCCATCGCCAAAGACCTGAATCTCGATATGCCGTGGCGTGCCCAGATATTTTTCAAGATACACGGCGTCATTGCCAAAGGCGGATTTGGCCTCGGCGCGGGCAGTGCGAAAGGCAGAGTCGATTTCCTTGGCCGAGCGGGCGAGTTTCATCCCGCGCCCGCCACCGCCTGCCGTGGCCTTGATGATGACCGGATATCCGATGTCTTCGGCAACGCTGCGCGCCGTCTCGACATCGGGCACGCCGCCATCTGACCCCGGAACACATGGCACACCCAGCGCGCGCATGGTTTCCTTTGCAGTGATCTTGTCACCCATCAGGCGGATATGTTCGGCAGAGGGGCCGATAAAGGTGATGTCGTGGTCCTCGACCACCTGCACGAAAGCGGCGTTTTCCGACAGGAACCCGTAGCCCGGATGAATCGCATCCGCGCCCGAAATTTCGCAGGCAGAAATGATGGCGGGCACATGAAGATAGCTTTGCGCCGATGGCGGGGGGCCGATGCAGATCGCCTCGTCGGCCATGCGGACATGCATGGCATCCGAATCGGCCGTGGAATGCACCGCGACCGAGGCGATACCCATCTCGCGGCAGGCACGAATGACGCGCAGGGCAATCTCTCCGCGATTGGCAATCAGGATCTTGTTGAACATCATGCGTGCCTTATTCGATGATCATCAGGGGCGCGCCAAACTCGATCGGGCTGCCATCGCCGACAAGAATCCGTTTGACAGTGCCTGCCCGTGGGGCGGGAATGTGGTTCATCGTCTTCATGGCCTCAATGATCAGCAATGTGTCGCCTTCGGAGACCTGCGCGCCAACGCTGACAAAATTTGCAGCGCCTGGTTCTGCGGCCAGATAGGCCGTGCCCACCATGGGAGACGTGACCGCGCCGGGGTGTTGTGCCGGGTCCGACTGAGCCTCGGCGCGTGCGGATGCCGGCTCTGACGCAGCAGTGGGTGCCGGTGCCGGGGTCACCATGGCAGGGGCCGCCGCCGGAGCGAGGGCAACCTGTTTCGAAACGCGCACATTCAGGCTGTCATTCTCGCCATATTCGCGCTTGACGCTCAACTCGGTAAGCTTGTTTGCATTCAGCAATTCCGCAAGGGCTGCGATAAAGGCGACATCGGCGTCATTGCGGCTTTGGGTCATCTGTATCCTCGAAACTCGTGCCAAGGGACGTCGCTGTGGCGCATCCCGCATGTGGCGCGCCTTATACTTGAGCGACCGGTCCCTGTGAAGCCGCGTTTTTAAGGGGCGACCGGGGACCGGCGGCACAGAAAGAACAGGCTTCCCGGTTGACGCAGTTTCTGTAGATTGGGGGCTGGAAGGAGTGCCCGAACCATGTCTCGCCCGACACTGACCGGAACCCGCATTCGTGCCCGGCGCAATCTGCGCGGGTTGCGGCAGGCGGATCTGGCACGTCAGGTGGGGGTTTCGCCGTCATTCCTGAACCTGATCGAGCATAACCGCCGCAAGGTCAGCGCGCCGCTGCTGGAGGCGCTGGCGCAGGTGCTGGGCGTGTCGGCGGACGCGCTGGTCGAGGACACGGACGGGCGACTGGTCGAGGGCGCGCGCGCAGCAGCGCTGCGCAGCGAAGCCGATCTGGTCGATCTGGAGCGGATCGACGAATTCACGGGCCGCTTTCCGGGCTGGGCCAGCGTGCTGGCCGAGACACAGGCGCGCGTCGAACGACTGGAACGTGTGGTCGAGCAACTGAATGACCGCATGACCCATGACCCCTATATGGGCGAGGCGCTGCACGAGATCATCTCGGCGGTGACCTCGGTGCAATCAACAGCCAGCATCCTCAGCGAGGCAGGCGAAATCGACCCGGTTTGGCAGGCGCGCTTTCATGACAACATCCTGCAGGACAGCACGCGGCTGGCCGAGGGTGCGGTCGCGCTGGTCAATTATCTGGACGCCGAGAAAAGCGACGAGACCGGTCTGGCCGCCCCACAGGAAGAGGTCGAGGCGTGGCTGGGGCGGCAGGGGTTTCACCTGACCGAGATCGAACAGGACGGTGTGGACCCGGAGGACATGGTGCGCGGGCAGGTCGAGTTGGCGTCTGATGCCTCGCGCGTGTTGGCGCAGCAATGGATCGCGACCTTTGCTGACGATGCGCGCGCGCTGCCTCTGGTGCCCTTTGCCGATGCTCTGGCCCGCACCGGGCTGGCCCCCCAAACCCTTGCCGCACAATTCGGCGTCCCTTTCGATCAAGTGTTGCGCAGGCTTGCGCTTTTGCCGCCCGAGGCGGTCGCGCAGGCGAAACTGCCGCCCATGGGGCTGGTGATCTGCGACAATTCGGGGACGATGATCTTTCGGCGCGCGGTCGAGGGGTTTGCGATGCCGCGTTTTGGCGGCGGGTGCCCGCTTTGGCCGCTCTATCAGGTGTTGCAGCGCCCCTATGTGCCGATGCGACAGGTATTGATGACAGCCGGGCGTCTGGGGCGGCGCTATCTGTCCTATGCCTATGCGGCACAGGCCACATTGCCGGGCTATGACATGCCGGTCGTGATGCGGGCGACGATGCTGATTACCGCCGGGTCTGGCGCGGAAGACGGTGTGCCACTTGCCATCGGGGCGAGTTGCCGGACCTGTGCGCAGCTAGACTGCGCCGCACGGCGCGAACCATCGATCCTGACTGCCGGTGGGTGAGGGCAGGGCGGACCGGTCAAACAGCGCAGGGCGATGCAGGCGGGGGTGTTCAGGTGGCATTTCGGGTGTCAGGACGCGCGGTTGCGGCCCTTGGTTGCGAAACAGGACCAGATTGCACTGGCTGAATGCCATCTCGCGCTTTGACAGACGGGCGCGAATGCACGATAAACAGCGTGTATGCAGGGCAGCGTGGGAGGAGCCAGGCCTGTCTTGCGATTGGTGGCCGGGTCCAGACAGGCGCATGCCCGGATCCGGTCACAACATGGAATTGGGAGGACGCTTGCGATGGAGAAGCGTGTGCTGGTCATCGAGGATGAGCCCAATATCTCCGAGGCGCTGCGCTTCATCCTGACGCGGAACGGCTGGCAGGTCGAGGTCAGCGCCGACGGGCAGGCGGCCTTGGGCAGACTGCAGAATGACCCGCCTGATCTGCTGATTCTGGATCTGATGCTGCCCGGTATCACTGGCTTTGACATCCTGCGCAGTCTGCGTTCCCAGTCGCTGACGCGCGATCTGCCGGTGCTGATGCTGACCGCCAAGGGGCAGGCGGCGGACCGGGTCGAGGCCGAGCGTCTGGGCGTCACGCGCTTCATGACCAAGCCCTTCGCCAATGCCGAGGTGCTGGCCGCTGTCCATGCGATGGCGCGCGCATGAAGCCGCCCAAAACCCCCGAATTCCTTGCACGCAAGACCTACCGGTTGCGACGCCTGATGGATGCCGCGCGGTTGTTGCCGATCTTTGGGCTGATCCTGTTGCTGCTGCCGCTGATGCGGCACAGCCCCGAACTCGACGCGCCGCCAACTGCGACCGAAGGGGTTTATCTGTTCGCTGTGTGGGCCGTGTTGATCCTCACGGCGTTCGCGATGTCACTGTGGTTGCGGCGCACTCTGGAACAATCCGCCGAACCACCGCGCCCGGACCCGCCCGGCCCCTCGGTCCAGACCCCGGCCCCCACGCCGGATGAGGGCTGAAGCGCATGTCGTTCAACATGCTTGTTCTGACCTGCATCGGCTATGTGATCTTCCTGTTTGCCGTTGCGTCTGCGGCAGAAAGATCGGCGGCGGCGGGGCGTGCGCGCTGGCTGCGGTCATCCACGATCTACACGCTGTCGCTGTCGGTCTATTGCACGGCATGGACGTTTTATGGCGCAGTCGGCTACGCTGCCCGCTCGGGGCTGGAGTTCATGACGATCTACCTTGGCCCGACGCTGGTTTTCGTGGGCTGGTGGGTGCTGCTGCGCAAGCTGGTCCGGATCGGGCGCGAAAACCGGGTGACGTCCATCGCGGACATGATCTCGGCGCGCTACGGCAAGTCGAACCTTCTGGGCGTGATCGTGACGCTGCTGTGCATCGCGGCAGGTGCGCCTTATATCGCGCTGCAACTGCAATCCATCGCGCAATCCTTTACAGTATTCGTCAGCGACCCCGACGCGATGGGGCTGAGCACGGACCGCAACCTGATCGCCTTCTGGGTGGCCGTGGGGCTGGCGTTTTTCACCATCGCCTTTGGCACGCGCACACTGGATGCCAATGAACAGCATCATGGTGTCGTCACGGCCATCGCGGTCGAGGCCGTGGTCAAGCTGGTTGCATTGCTGGCGGTTGGCATCTTTGTGGTGTGGTTCGTCGCGTCAGGCCCGTCCGACATCCTGACCCGGATCGATGCGCAGGCACTGCCCGAGTGGGAAATCCAGCCGGGGCGCTGGACGGGCCTGATCCTGCTGTCAGCCATCGCCATCGTCTGTCTGCCGCGCATGTTTCAGGTGGCCGTGGTCGAGAATACCGAAGACCGGCATCTGGCGACGGCAAGCTGGGCCTTCCCGCTGTATCTGTTCCTCATCAGCCTGTTCGTGCTGCCCATCGCCGTGATCGGGATGGAATTGATGCCCGAAGGCAGCAACCCCGATATGTTCGTGCTGACGCTGCCGCTGTATCTGGGACAGGACGGGTTGGCGCTGCTGTCCTTTCTGGGCGGCTTTTCCGCGGCAACCTCGATGGTGATCGTTGCGGCGCTGGCGCTGTCCACGATGGTGTCGAACCATATCGTCGTGCCGCTCTGGCTACGCATGCGCGCCGCGCGTCAGCGCGACACGGGCGATATGCGGCTTCTGGTGCTGAATGTGCGCCGATTGTCGATCACGATGATTCTGGCCCTCGGCTATATCTATTATGTGATTACGGGCGGGTCGGGGGCGCTGGCGGCGATTGGCCTGATCGCCTTTGTGGGGGTCGCGCAATGCCTGCCTGCGCTGATCGGGGCGCTGTACTGGCGCGGTGCCAGCCGGACCGGTGCGGCGCTGGGGCTGATCGTCGGTAGCATCATCTGGTTCTACGCATTGTTTCTGCCCAGTTTCGGACCGGACATCTTTCTGTCTGCAAGGGTCATGGAAAGCGGGCCGTTCGATCTGGCATGGTTGCGCCCCTACAGCCTGTTCGGCCTGACCACACTGGACCCGCTGCTGCATGCTTTGTTCTGGTCGCTGTTGCTGAACGTGCTGGCGTTCTGCGCAGGCTCCATGTTCAGCTTTCCCAGCCCGATCGAGCGGGTCCAGTCGGCACTGTTCGTCAATGTTTACGAGCGCGCTGGACCGGCGCGAAGCTGGACCCGCCCCGTGGCCGAGGCCGAAGACCTGCTGCCCATGGCGCAGCGCATCTTTGGCGCATCCGAGGCGCAGACCTTTTTCCGTGTGCAGGCGGCAGCACAGGGCAAACAGGGGTTCCTGCCCGATATCACCCCCGAATTCCTGGAAGCACTGGAGTTGAAGCTGGCAGGCTCGGTGGGCGCGGCGACAGCGCATGCGATGCTGGCGCAAAGTGTGGGCACGGCTGTCGTGTCGGTCGAGGATCTGATGGCCGTCGCATCCGAAACAGCCCAGATCATGGAGTATTCCGCCCAGCTAGAGGCCAAGTCCGAAGAACTGACCCGCACCGCGCGCAAACTGCGCGAGGCCAATGACAAGCTGCAGACCCTGTCAGTGCAGAAGGACGCTTTCCTGTCGCAGATCAGCCACGAATTGCGCACGCCCATGACGTCGATCCGGGCTTTCTCCGAAATCCTGATGGATGCCGAAGGCATGTCGGACGAGGAACAGACTCATTTTGCCCGGATTATCCATGACGAATCCATCCGCCTGACGCGCCTGCTGGATGATTTGCTGGACCTGAGCGTGCTGGAACATGGGCAGGTGCAACTCAATATCACCCCCGCCAATCTGCGCGAGTTGATCGACAAGTCGATCACGGCGTCGAACTCGGTTCAGGCAGACCGGACATTTGCGTTGCACCGCAGCCGCGATAGCGAGGATATCGAAATCCTCACTGATGCAGGGCGCTTGTCGCAGGTATTTATCAACGTCCTGTCGAACTCGCGCAAATATTGCGACGCGGATCATCCAAGGATGAAAATCAAGGTCCAGCGCCGCAAAGGCATGATCGAGGTTGATTTCATCGACAATGGCTCGGGCATTCCGCGCGACAAGCAGGCGCTGATTTTCGAGAAATTCTCGCGCCTGACTGATTCGCTGCAAGCGGGGGGCGCGGGGCTGGGTCTCGCGATCTGCCGCGAGATCATGCACAATCTGGGAGGCGAGATCGCCTATGTGCCGGGGCAGGGCGGTGCGGCGTTCCGTGTCAGCTTTCCGGTCAGCCTGCAGGCGCGCGATGCGCTGTCCCGGCCCGGCAAGGACGCCACAGAAGCGGCTGAATAACGGATTTGCCTGCCAGATTGGCAGAAATGACGCAAAATAAGGCTGCGCGTGAAAATTTTACTAATTGATAAAATTTCTGACCCGTGGTTTCCTGTCATCAATCAGAGCCAGCACAAAACCAAAGGCCAGCCATGTCCAACAGCATCACCACTCCCGGCATCCAGCCCGGTCGCCTTGTGCCAGACGATTACGCTACGCATTTCGACGACCTCTATCCCAGCTATGACCCGCATGAGGCGATGGTCGCGGCAGACCGGTGTTATTTCTGCCATGACGCGCCCTGCATCACTGCCTGCCCGACAGAGATCGATATTCCGCTGTTCATTCGCCAGATACAGGCGGGCCAGCCCGAGGCTGCAGCCAGGACGATCTTTGACCAAAACATTTTTGGCGGCAGTTGCGCCCGCGTCTGCCCGACCGAGACGCTTTGCGAAGGGGCCTGCGTGCGCGAGATGGCCGAAGGCAAGCCCGTCGAGATTGGCCGCCTTCAGCGCTATGCGACCGATTCACTGATGGCGCGGCAGGGCCACCCCTATGCGCGGGCCGCCAGCACTGGCAAGCGTGTTGCAGTGGTGGGGGCGGGGCCAGCGGGGCTGGCCTGCGCGCACCGGTTGGCGATGCATGGGCATGACGTGACCGTGCTGGAGGCGCAGGACAAGCCCGGCGGCCTGAACGAATACGGGATCGCCGCCTACAAGATGGCGGGCGATTTTGCCGCGCGCGAGGTCGCGTGGCTGATGGGCATTGGCGGGATCAGCCTGCACACGGGTCAGGCGCTGGGCCGCGATGTCACCCTCGATCAGTTGCGCGCCGACTATGACGCGGTGTTCCTTGGGGTGGGTCTTGGCGATGTGAACGCGCTGGGCATTCCGGGCGAAGATCTGGAGGGGGTGCGCTCTGCGGTCGATTTCATCGCCGAGTTGCGCCAGAGTGATGACCTGTCTGGCCTGCCCGTCGGACGCGATGTCGTGGTGATCGGCGGCGGCATGACGGCGGTGGATGCAGCCGTGCAGTCGAAGCTTCTGGGCGCGCAGCATGTCAGCATGGTGTATCGGCGCGGGCGCGCGGCCATGTCGGCATCCGATCACGAGATCGAACATGCTGCGACCGAAGGGGTGACGATCATGACCGACGCAAGCCCCGTCGCCATACACGGCGAAGGGGGCGCTGTGCGCGAGATCGAGTTTGCCTATATGCAGGCCGGCACCCCCACGGGCGAGACGTTCCGCCTGCGCGCCGATCAGGTCTTCAAGGCCATCGGCCAGCGCCTTGGGGCCTTGCCCGACGGCCTGGCCCTTGCGGGCCGCAAGCTGGCTGCGGCGCAGATGGCCGGGGTCTGGGCCGGGGGCGACTGCACGGCTGGCGGCGAGGACCTGACTGTAACTGCAGTGGCGCAGGGCCGCGATGCGGCTGAAAGCATCCACGCGCATCTGATGGGGAATGGTGGGTGACGCGCCCATCCTACGGAGACACGCAACATGGCTGACCTGACTTCGAATTTCATCGGTATCAAATCGCCCAACCCTTACTGGCTGGCCTCGGCCCCGCCGACCGACAAGGAATACAATGTCGTGCGGGCCTTCAAGGCAGGCTGGGGCGGCGTCGTGTGGAAAACACTGGGGGCCGAAGGGCCGCCTGTCGTCAACGTCAATGGCCCGCGCTATGGTGCAGTCTGGGGGGCTGACCGGCGCCTGCTGGGGCTGAACAATATCGAGTTGATTACCGACCGCCCGCTTGAAGTGAACCTGCGCGAGATCAAGCAGGTCAAGCGCGACTGGCCCGACCGGGCGATGGTCGTGTCGCTGATGGTGCCCTGCGACGAGCAAAGCTGGAAGGACATTCTCGCGCGCGTCGAAGAGACCGAGGCAGACGGGGTTGAACTGAATTTCGGCTGTCCGCATGGCATGTCCGAGCGCGGCATGGGCAGCGCTGTGGGGCAGGTGCCCGAATATATCGAGATGGTCACGCGTTGGGTCAAGCAACACTCGCGCATGCCCTGTATTGTCAAGCTGACACCCAATATCGCCGATATCCGCAAACCCGCCGAAGCGGCAAAGCGTGGTGGTGCGGATGCGGTCAGCCTGATCAACACGATCAATTCGATCACGAGTGTCAATCTCGACACGTTCAGCCCCGAGCCGATGATTGACGGCAAGGGCGCGCATGGCGGTTATTGTGGCCCGGCGGTCAAGCCTATCGCGCTGAACATGGTGGCCGAGATCGCGCGCGACCCTGCCACTGCGGGTCTGCCCATCAGCGGCATTGGCGGCGTCACTACATGGCGCGACGCGGCCGAATTTCTGGCGCTGGGTGCAGGAAATGTGCAGGTCTGCACGGCGGCCATGACTTACGGGTTCGGGATCATCAAGGAACTGACGGCCGGCCTGTCGCTGTATCTGGACGAAAAGGGCATGACGCTGGACGCGCTGTCAGGCCGGGCGGTGCCGAATGTGACCGACTGGCAGTATCTGAACCTCAATCACGTCACCAAGGCGCGGATCAATCAGGATCTGTGCATTTCCTGCGGGCGTTGCTTTGCCGCTTGCGAGGACACGTCGCATCAGGCCATTTCGATGTCGCCCGACCGCGTGTTCGAAGTGATCGACGCCGAATGTGTCGCCTGCAACCTGTGCGTCAATGTCTGCCCCGTTGCTGATTGCATCACCATGGAAACGCTGCCCAAGGGCGCTGTGGACCCGCGCACCGGGCAAGAGGTCGGCGAGTATGCCAACTGGACCACGCACCCGAACAACCCCATGGCCAAGGCGGCCGAGTGACCGGCAGAGGCTCAGGGTGCGAGAAGGCGCGCGTAAAGATGATCGAGAAAATCCCCGGCCCCGCTGAAAGGGTCATGCCCTTCGCCGCGGATCATGCCAATCTGGGCCGCGAAATCGGCGTAATGCTGGGTCAGTGCCCAGATCGAGAAGATCAGGTGATGCGGGTCCACCGGCGCGATCCGTCCGGCCCCCGCCCAACCCGCGATGACCTGCGCCTTTTCATCGACCAGCGCGCGCAGGTCATTCGAGATGAACGCCTCGATCCGTGGCGCACCTTGCAGGATTTCATTGGCAAACAGACGACTTTCGCGCGGATAGGCGCGCGACATGTCAAGCTTGCGGCGCATGTAGGACAGGATTTCGGCCTGCGGCTCTCCCATCGGGTCCAGCTTGCGCAGGGGGTCCAGCCAACTGTCAAGCAGGCGGGTCAGAAGCGCGCGGTGCACCGTGTCCTTGCTGTCGAAATAATACAGCAGGTTGGGTTTCGACAGCCCGGCTTGCGCTGCGATCTGGTCCAGTGTCGCGCCCCGGAACCCGTGGGTCGAAAACACTTCGAGCGCGGCATCCAGAATAAGCTCGCGGTTGCGCTGCTGGATGCGCGAGCGCGGCGCGCGGGCCTGCGTGCCGGGTTTTTCAGCGGGGGGCGTGCGCGGCGCGGGCATGGCAAGACAAGCTTCTTGACTGAATGGTCAAAGTTGATAGCGTCACGATGGGCAGAGCGCAAGCAGGCCTTTGGCTGACGCGTTGCGAATTGCCTGTATGTTCCAAAAAGAGCAGCCAGCAAACGCTGCCACCACAGGGGGTTAAGAGATGTCGGCACCAGGTGCAAACCTGAAGATCAATGGCGAACGGCTGTGGGACAGCCTGATGGAAATGGCCCAGATCGGCCCCGGCATTGCGGGCGGCAACAACCGCCAGACCCTGACCGATGAAGATGGCGAAGCCCGCCATCTGTTCCAGCGCTGGTGCACGGATGCAGGCGGCACAATGGGCGTTGACGAGATGGGCACCATGTTTGCCCGTTTTGAAGGCACCGACCCCGACGCGCTGCCCGTCTATGTCGGCAGTCATCTTGATACCCAGCCCACGGGGGGCAAGTATGATGGTGTGCTTGGCGTGCTGGCAGGGCTGGAGATCATTCGGTCCATGCGCGATCTGGGTGTCCGGACGCGCCGCCCCATCGTGGTCACCAACTGGACCAATGAGGAAGGCACCCGCTATGCCCCCGCCATGCTCGCCTCGGGCGTGTTCGCGGGTGTGCTGGAGCGCGACTGGGCCTATGACCGCGTCGATGCGCAGGGCAAGCGCTTCGGGGACGAGTTGGAGCGTATCGGCTGGAAAGGTGACGAACCCGTCGGCGACCGCAAGATGCACGCGTTTTTCGAGTTGCATATCGAACAGGGGCCGATCCTCGAAGCCGAGGGCAAGCAGGTCGGCGTCGTCACGCATGGCCAGGGCTTGCGCTGGATTGAATGCACTGTGACCGGCAAGGGGCAACACACTGGCTCGACACCCATGTATATGCGCCGCAATGCAGGGCGCGCCTTGGCACGGGTGACGGAACTGGTGCATGAGATCGCACTGAAACACCAGCCCAATGCCGTGGGGGCGATTGGCCATATCGACGTCTATCCGAACTCGCGCAACATCATCCCGGAAAAGGTTGTTTTCACGATAGATTTCCGTAGCCATGTGCTGGACACGCTGGATGCGATGGTGGCCGAACTGAACGCCCGCGCGCCGGGGATTTGCGCGGATATCGGGGTGAAATTCGCCGCCCAGATTGTCGGCCAGTTCGATCCACCCGCCTTTGACGCGGTTCTGCTGGGCCGTATCCGCGACGCCGCCGACCGGCTGGGCTACAGCCATATGGATATCGTCTCGGGCGCGGGGCATGACGCCTGCTGGATCAACCGGCTTTACCCGACGGCGATGATCATGTGCCCTTGCGTGGATGGTCTGAGCCATAACGAGGCCGAGGAAATCTTGCCCGAATGGGCCGAAGCCGGGGCAAATGTGCTGATGCATGCGGTGCTGGAAACCGCAGAGGTGGTGGGTGCATAGCACCCACCCTACAAGAGGCACCAAGGGAAAACGAGGAGTCATCAGATGTCCACAATCATCAGGAACGGCACGATTGTCACCCATGACCTGACCTACAAGGCCGATATCCGGATCGAGGGCGGCAAGATCACCGAGATTGGTCCGAACCTGTCCGGCGATACCGAACTCGACGCGACGGGTGCCTATGTCATGCCCGGCGGGATCGACCCGCATACGCATCTGGAAATGCCCTTCATGGGCACCTATTCCAGCGATGATTTCGAATCCGGCACCCGCGCAGCCCTGTCGGGCGGCACCACGATGGTGATTGATTTTGCGCTGCCCTCGCCCGGTCAGGGGCTGCTGGATGCGCTGAAGATGTGGGACAACAAATCCGGTCGTGCACATTGCGATTACAGTTACCACATGGCGGTCACATGGTGGAGCCCGCAGGTCTTTGACGAGATGCCCGAGGTCGTCGCGCGCGGCATCACCAGTTTCAAGCATTTCCTCGCCTACAAGGGCGCGCTGATGGTCAATGATGACGAGTTGTTCGCGAGCTTCCAGCGCCTGCGCGAGTTGGGCGCGATTGCCATGGTGCATGCCGAGAACGGCGATGTGGTGGCCGAGTTGTCCGCGCGCCTGCTGGCCGAAGGCAATACCGGCCCCGAGGCCCATGCCTATTCAAGGCCCAGCCAGGTCGAGGGCGAGGCCACCAACCGCGCCATCATGATCGCCGATATGGCGGGTGTGCCGCTCTATGTGGTGCACACCTCCTGCGAGGAAGCGCATGAAGCCATCCGCCGCGCCATGCAGGCCGGCAAGCGCGTCTGGGGCGAACCGCTGATCCAGCATCTGACACTGGACGAGAGCGAATATTTCCACCCCGACTGGGACCACGCCGCGCGCCGCGTCATGTCACCCCCTTTCCGCAACAAGGCGCATCAGGACAGCCTCTGGGCGGGGCTGGCCTCGGGCTCTCTCTCGGTCGTGGCGACTGACCATTGCGCCTTCAGCACCGACCAGAAACGCTATGGCGTGGGCGATTTCACCAAGATCCCCAATGGCACGGGCGGGCTGGAAGACCGTATGCCCATGCTCTGGACCTACGGCGTGCGCACGGGCCGGATCACCATGAACGAGTTTGTCGCCGTGACCTCGACCAATGTGGCCAAGATTTTCGGGATGTATCCGCGCAAGGGGGCTGTGGCCGTGGGCGCCGATGCCGATCTGGTGGTCTGGGACCCGGAAAAGTCGAAAACCATCACCGCCAGCGCGCAGGCGTCTAATATCGATTATAACGTGTTCGAGGGACACAAGGTCACGGGCCTGCCGCGCTTTGTGCTCTCGCGCGGGCGGGTCATGGTTTCGGACGGGGTGTTCGACGGGCAGGAAGGCCATGGTCAGTTTGTCGAGCGGTGCCCCAATGGCCCGGTCAATCAGGCGCTCTCGACATGGAAAGACCTGACCGCGCCCCGCCCTGTGCAGCGCAGCGGTATCCCCGCGACGGGGGTGTGATGCGCGATACCGTGACAGCGCCGGTCATATCAGCGCGCGGTCTCAACCTGACCTTCCAGACCAATGACGGTCCGGTGCATGCACTCAAGGACGTGAGCCTTGATATCGCCAAGGGTGAGTTCGTCAGCTTCATCGGCCCTTCGGGCTGCGGCAAGACGACATTCCTGCGCGTCATTGCGGATCTGGAACAGCCGACAGGGGGCGAGATTACTGTCAATGGCATGAGCCCCGATGCGGCACGGAAATCGCGCGCCTATGGCTATGTATTTCAGGCAGCGGGCCTGTATCCTTGGCGCACAATTGCTGGAAATGTGAAACTTCCTCTCGAAATCATGGGATTTTCGCACGCCGAACAGCAAGCCCGTGTTGAAAAAGTGCTGGAATTGGTAGAACTCTCGGGCTTCGCGCGCAAATTCCCGTGGCAACTCTCGGGCGGCATGCAACAACGCGCCTCGATTGCCCGCGCGCTGGCATTCGATGCCGATATCCTGCTGATGGACGAACCCTTCGGGGCGCTGGACGAGATCGTGCGTGACCGATTGAACGAACAACTGCTGGAACTCTGGGCGCGCACCGAAAAGACCATTGGTTTTGTCACCCATTCCATCCCCGAGGCCGTCTATCTGTCCACGAAAATCGTCGTCATGTCGCCGCGCCCCGGTCGCATCACCGATATCATCGACAGCCCCCTGCCGCGCGAGCGCCCGCTCGATATCCGCGACAGCCCGGAATTCATCAAGATCGCCCACCGCGTGCGCGAAGGGCTCAGGGCAGGGCATCTGGATGACTGATCCGCATTCATCTTTGCAGAAATATCCCGGGGGGGCGAGGGGGGCAGCGCCCCCCAAACCCCATTGGCAACCATGCGCAACATAATCCCCGTTCTCGCCGTCACTGCAGCGCTGATCGCGCTGTGGTATGCCGCCGTCGTGCCGATGAATGCGCAATGGGCGCAGGATCAGGCGCGGCGCGCGGGCACCGACCTGACCCTGCCCGCGCTGATTGCAGACACCATGTCGCAACAACGCCCGCGCCTGCCTGCGCCGCATCAGGTGGCGCAGGAGTTGTGGAACTCCACTGTGGTCGAGGAAATGACCGGGCGGCGGGGCTTCATGAACACGGGCAGCCTGTCCAATCGCAGCCTTGTCTATCACGGCTGGGTCACGCTCTCGGCCACGCTGCTGGGCTTTGCCATCGGGTCAGGGCTTGGCATCGCGCTGGCGGTCGGCATCGTGCATAACCGCGCGATGGATGCGAGCGTCATGCCCTGGGCGATTGCCAGCCAGACCATTCCCATTCTGGCCATTGCGCCCATGATCATCGTTGTGCTGAACGCCATCGGCATCACCGGGCTGATCCCCAAGGCGATCATCTCGACTTACCTGTCATTCTTTCCGGTCGTGGTCGGCATGGTCAAGGGGTTGCGCGCGCCTGACGCAATGCAGTTGGACCTGATGAAGACCTATAGCGCCAGCGGCCCGCAGGTGTTCTCAAAACTGCGCTGGCCTTCGGCCATGCCGTATCTCTTCGCCTCGCTCAAGGTTGCGATTGCGGCGGCGCTGGTCGGCGCGATTGTGGCCGAACTGCCCACGGGCGCCGTGGCGGGGCTTGGCGCGCGGCTGCTATCGGGCAGTTATTACGGCCAGACAGTGCAGATCTGGTCAGCGCTCTTTGCCGCTGCGATCCTCGCGGCCAGCATGGTCGCGCTGATCGGGGTGATCCAGCGTGCCACATTGCGACGCATGGGGATGGCCGCATGATGGTTCTGCGCGACAGTGGCGGGGTGCAATGGGCGGGCATGGCGCTGGGCTTGCTTGCTGCGGCGGGCTTTGGTGTTGCCGGGGCCGCAGGGCAGCCCGGTTTTCTGCCGCTTGCCGCCTTGCTTGGGGCAACGCTTGTATGGCTGGTGCTGCCAAAGGTCGAAGGGTTGGCGCGCGGGGCGTTGTTGGCGCTGCTGATTGGCGCGGTGGCATTCGCGGCCCATGGGTTGCTCAGGGGGCCGATGGGTCATGCGAGTTTCTGGGCCGCCGTGATCGCGGTGTGGCTGGGGGCGTGGATGCTGGTGGCGATCTTTGCAGACCTGCCACGCTCGGCCGGGCTGCTGGGTCGTCTGCAGGGTCTGCTTGCCCCGCTGACCTTTGGCGCAACGCTGCTGTGGCTGTGGGAGGTCACGGTGCGCGCGCTGGAGGTGCCGCGCGTGATCCTGCCTGCTCCCTCGGCCATCTGGGATCGCATCCTGCGCTCGACCGATGTGCTCTGGGTGGATTTCGTCCAGACTTTCGTCAAGGGCGCGCTGTCGGGTTATGCCATTGGCGTCGGCGCAGCGCTGGTCTTTGCGCTCGCGGTGGATCGCTCGGACTTCCTGCGCCGGGGTCTGTTGCCCGTGGGCAATTTTCTGGCCGCGCTTCCGATCATCGGCACGGCCCCCATCATGGTCATGTGGTTCGGGTTTGACTGGCCGTCCAAGGCGGCGGTCGTGGTGGCGATGGTGTTTTTCCCCATGCTGGTCAACACGGTGCAGGGTTTGGCGGCGACCGAAGCGATGCAGCGCGACCTGATGCGCACCTATAGTGCAAGCTGGGGTCAGGCGCTGCTGAAACTGCGCCTGCCGGCTGCGATGCCCTTCATTTTCAACGGGCTGAAGATTTCATCGACTCTGGCACTGATCGGGGCGATTGTTGCTGAATTTTTCGGCTCTCCCACGCGCGGAATGGGCTTTCGCATCTCGACCGAGGTGGGGCGGTTGCAACTGGATATGGTCTGGGCAGAAATTGCCGTGGCAGCCCTTGCGGGGTCGCTGTTCTACGGCCTGATCGCGCTGGTGGAGCGGGGGGTGACCTTTTGGCACCCGTCGCAACGCGGGCGCTAACATCCTGTGTCCCAAGCAAGGGCCAGGCAACATGGAGGTGAAGAGAATGAAGAAAGTGGTTTACGGGTCCGTCGCGGCCCTTGGTCTGGGCTTTGCGCCCGCCGCATGGGCGATGGATGATGTGACGCTGCAGCTCAAATGGGTCACGCAGGCGCAGTTCGCAGGCTATTATGTCGCGCTGGAAAACGGGTTTTACGAGGAAGAGAATCTGAATGTCACCATCCGCGCGGGTGGCCCCGACATTGCACCGCCGCAGGTGATCGCGGGCGGCGGGGCCGATGTGATTGTCGAATGGATGCCCGCGGCACTGGCTGCGCGCGAGAACGGCCTGCCGCTGGTCAATATCGCGCAGCCCTTCAAGTCGTCGGGCATGATGCTGACCTGTCTGGCCGAAACCGGCGTTACCGGCCCAGAGGATTTTCCGGGCCGCACGCTGGGCGTGTGGTTCTTTGGCAATGAATATCCGTTCCTGAGTTGGATGAGCACCCTTGGCATTCCGACCGATGGCGGGGATGACGGGGTCGAGGTTCTGCGTCAGGGCTTCAATGTCGATCCGCTGTTGCAGCGTCAGGCCGATTGCATCTCGACCATGACCTATAACGAATACTGGCAGGTCATTGATGCGGGCATTGGCGAAGACGAACTTGTGACCTTCAAGTATGAAGATCAGGGCGTCGCCACGCTGGAAGACGGGCTGTATGTGCTGGAAAGCAATCTGGAAGACCCGGAGTTCGTGGACAAGATGGCGCGTTTCGTGCGCGCGTCCATGCGTGGCTGGCAATGGGCGGCTGAAAATGTCGAAGAGGCCGCGATGATCGTGCTGGAATATGACGATACTGGCGCGCAGACCGAAGAGCACCAGATCCGCATGATGGGCGAAGTGGCGCTGCTGATCGAAGGGTCTGATGGCTCGCTCGACATGGACGACTACGCGCGCACCGTGGCCACGCTGCTGGGCGGCGGGTCGGACCCGGTCATCACGGCAGAGCCCGAAGGGGCGACCACATCCGCTGTGACCGACGCGGCCTTCAACTAAGCTGACAAGGCCCCGGCCCCGGCTTTGGGGTCGGGGCCTATCGCGTGGTCTGGGTTGGGGCGCTGTCTCGTAGTGTGGGTGATTCACCCAC
>SKRW01000211.1 GCA_007118295.1 Paracoccaceae bacterium
ATGCCGAGGGCGCGCGCGTGGGGCCGCAATCATGGCCTGTGGCCTGAAGCGCGGCCTTTACGCCGGTGACATTGGTGCCGTTCATTTCCTCGGCGCGGATATCCTCGAACGCGCGCATCCCGGCGATCAGGCTGTTGGCATTGGGGTAGTCGCCTGCCTCCAGTGCAGCATGGATGGCCAGGGATCGTTCGGGCCAGATATTGATCAGCCCCGAAGTAAAGCCACGCGCGCCCACAGCATAAAAATTAGGTGCCCAGATTTCGGCCAGGCCGCCGACCCATGTGATTGACGGGTCGCAGGCAGCGATGGCCTTGGCCAGCTTGAGCGGGTTCGGGGTCGCCCATTTCACCCCGCGCACAGATCGGCGATAGCGCGCGTTCCGATGCCGTCATTGCGCAGATACAGCATCATCGGCAAACCGCCCGACGCATCATTGATGGCATGCAGATAATCGACCACACCGCGCGGCGCGACAAACGGGTCCGGCGGCTGGTGCACCATCAGCGCAGTCGCCCCCGCATCCGCCGACGCGCGTGCCAGCGCCACTGCATCGCGCAGTCCCCGGCCTACACCGGCCAGCACAGGTGCGCGGCCATTCACCAAGGCGACGACTTCGCGCGCCATGTTGCAGGCTTCCTCGGTGGTCAGGGCGTAGAACTCGCCGGTATTGCCGTTCACAACCAGCATGTGCAGGCCAGCGCCAAGCGCGCGGTCCAGAACCGGCCCAAGGCGTGCGGGGACGATGTCGCCGCTGTCGTCATAGGGTGTGACCAGAATGCCAGTGATGCCGGTCAGTGCCTGTGCCCGCCTGTATGGCATGCTGACAGATCACCTTCCAGGCGCCCGGCGCATATGAGGATTCTGTCAGCCGCGGGCAGCGACCTGACGGGAATAGGCTTGCAGATCGTGCATCAGCACCTGACCAGCAGGCCGGTCGTGGCGTGCGCAGAACTCAAGCCAGACCGCACCGAAAGGCAGATCGCGCGCTTCTTCCTGCAGCATCAGGCGCGCGGTGTAGTCGAGGGCATCTTCTGCGTCGCGCAACTGTGTCATGGGCTGCAACAGTGCGCGCAAGAGCGCCTTTTGCATGTTGCGCGTGCCGATCACCCATGCAGCAGTGCGGCTGATGGTGGCGTCGAAGAAATCCAGCCCGATCCGGGTGCGGCCCAGCAGATCGGCACTGACCAGTTCGCGCGCCACATCCTGCACGTCATCATTCAGAGTCACGACATGGTCGCTGTCCCAGCGCATGGGGCGCGAGACATGCAGCAGCAATTCATCGACTGACAGCGCCACGGCAGTCAGCTTGTCGGCCACGGATTCGGTGGGGTGAAAATGCCCCATGTCCAGACACAGCATCAGCCCTTTGCGAATAGCATAACCCAGATAGAATTCGTGACTGCCGATGGTGCAGGCTTCGACCCCGATGCCGAACAGCTTGCATTCCACGGCGTCACGCATCTGGGCTTGGGGAAAGGGTTGTTCGAGGACGCGGTCAAGCGCGTGTTCCAGTCTGCGCCGTGCCGCCATCCGGTCGGCGGGCGTGTCCTTATAGCCATCGGGCACCCAGATATTATTGGCCGCAGACGATCCGAGTGCCGCCCCCATGCCTGCCGCGATCTCGCGCGTGCGGCGGCCATGTTCGACCCAGAAATCGCGGATGGCGGGGTCAGGGTGGCTGAGGGTCAGGTTATCATCGGCTTTGGGGTGGGCAAAGAAAGTGGGGTTGAAATCCAGCCCCAGCCCCTGCGCGCGCGCCCAGTCCACCCAAGGGGCGAAATGTGCGAGTTCGATCTCGTCGCGGTCGGGAGTCTGGTCGGTATCCATGTAGCAGGCATGCAGGTTCAGCCGGTGCCGCCCCGGTATGCGCCCAAAGGCAAATTCCAGATCGGCGCGTAATTCATCCGGGGTGCGGGCGCGGCCCGGATGGTTGCCCGTGGCCTGAATACCCCCGCCCGAGGTCGAGACCTGTTTCTCGAAACCGCGCACATCGTCGCCCTGCCAGCAATGCACCGAGATCGGGATATCGGCCAGCCGTGAAAGTGCTGTTTCGGTATCGATGCCCCATTCGGCGAATTGGTCGCGGGCGTTTTCATATTGTCCCATTGTCGCCCCCTAGCGCGTGAAAGCCTGAACATTTCCCGCATCGACATTCAGGATGTTCCCGGTCGATTTTGCGGACAGGTCCGAGGCCAGAAAATAGGCCGCCTCGGCAATATCTTCGGGCAGGACAGCCCGCTTGAGCATGGAGCGCTGGCGATACATCTCTTCCAGCCCGTCCTTGTCGGTGCCGTAGGTGCTGGCGCGCTGGTCCAGCCATTCCCCCGACCAGATCTTGGACCCGCGCAACACCGCGTCGGGGTTTACCACATTTACGCGGATGCCCGCTTCGGCCCCTTCCAGCGCCAGACAGCGTGCAAGGTGGATTTCGGCCGCTTTCGCTGTGCAATAGGCGGACGCATTGGGCGAGGCCGCAAGCCCGTTCTTGGACGCCACAAAGACAATCGCACCGCCCATGCCCTGCGCCCGCATCACGCGGAATGCTTCGCGGCTGACAAGGAAATACCCGGTGGACAGGATGTCCATGTTGCGGTTCCACAGCGCGAGCGTGGTGTCCTCGACCGGCGCGCTGGACGCGATCCCGGCGTTGGACACCAGAATATCCACGCCGCCAAATTCGATCACCGTCTGCGCGTAGGTGGCTGCCACGGCAGCTTCGCTGGTCACGTCCATCTGAGTGGTCCGCACCATGTCGGCACCGAATGTCGCAACCAGATCCGTTGCAGTGCGTTCCAGCGAGTCTGCATCGATATCCGCCAGCATCACGCAGGCCCCTTCGCGCAGATACCGTGCCGCCGTTGCGGCCCCGATCCCACCCCCGCCTCCTGTCACCAGTGCCACGCGCCCGGCCAGTGATTTGGGCTTGGGCATGCGTTGCAGCTTCGCTTCTTCCAGCAGCCAGTATTCGATATCGAACGCCTCTTGCTCGGGCAGGCCGACATAGGTGCTGACACTGGACGCCCCGCGCATGACATTGATCGCATTGACGTAGAATTCGCCCGAAATGCGCGCGGTCGGCTTGTCCTTGGCAAAGCTGATCATGCCCACACCGGGCACAAGAAAGATCACCGGGTTGGGGTCGCGCTGCGGCGGGGAATTGTCGCGTTTGCAGCGCGCGTAATAGGCGCTGTAGTCGTCACGGTATGCGGCGATCTGGTCGGGCAATGCGGCAAGAGTCGCGTCCAGATCGCCTGTGGCGGGGTCAAAATCCAGAACCAGCGGGCGGATCTTGGTGCGCAGAAAATGGTCTGGGCAGGACGTGCCCAGAGCCGCCAGTGCAGGCATGGCATGGGCATTCACAAATTCCATAACCGTGGCGCTGTCGTCGAAATGCCCGATCATGTGGTTCTGGCCCGACACCTGTCCGCGGATGGCGGGCATCAGGCGCGCGGCCACTGTTCGTCGGGTATCGGTGCCCAGTGCTGGATATTTTGCGCCGCCGAATGCGGGCTTGCCTGCGGTCTGATCGTCGAACCAGTCCATCGCGCGCTGGATGATGCGCAGGGTCAGATCATAGCAGTCCTGCGCATCATCGGCCCATGTGAACAGACCGTGACTCTCAAGGACAACGCCTTTTGCCTGTGGGTTGTTTTCGCAGAATTCCGCCAGCCACAGACCCAGTTCAAAGCCGGGGCGGCGCCAGGGCAGCCAGCCGATCTCATCCCCGAAGATGGTGTGCGTCAATGCGCGCGAGTTTTCCGAGGCCGCAATCGCGATGATCGCGTCGGGGTGCATGTGGTCCACATGGGTTTGCGGGACATAGGCATGCAACGGCGTGTCGATCGAGGCTGCGCGCGGGTTCAGATTGAACGTGCAATGGGGCAGGTAGCCCACCATCTCGTCCTCGTGCTCGGGGCCGCGATACAGACCCCGGAGCGCGCGCAGTTTGTCCATGTAAAGTGTGGCAAAGCCGTCGATCCTGATCGACCCGACATCGCCGCCAGATCCCTTGACCCACAAGACCTGCACCTGTTCACCAGTCAGCGGGTCTGCCTGCATGACCTTGGCCGAAGTATTGCCGCCCCCATAATTCGTGATTCGCTTGTCCGCCCCCAGCAGGTTCGAGCGATACAGGAGTTTCTCGGGCTCTGTCATGCTGGCGGCACGGCTGGCATCCCAGCCGTTATGAAGGCGGTTCACAGCGGTCTTGATCATGGTCTCCTCCATCTGCACGCAGGCTGGGCCCGGCAGCTACATGAAAACTGACAGAGGGTGCGGCAGAATGTCAATCACAAATAATCATAATCAGTCATATTGCGATGCAGCATGATTGAAAATGAAAAATTATGATTGACACATTGACGAATGTGACGCAGCATTTTGGGGAATGGAGGTCATGATGCACGAGAAGGAACGCCATCGAATCATCCTGTCTGCGGTGCAGGAACGGCCTGTGGCGTCGGTTGTGGACCTGTGCAATCTGACGGGCGTGTCCGAGGCCACGATCCGTCGTGATATCGCGACGCTGCATGTGCAAAAGAAGCTGCGGCGCGTACGTGGCGGGGCCGAGGCGTTGTCACCACCGCAATTCGTGGGCCTCGCGGGACGACCCTTTGCCGTGAACCAGACCCTCCGGATCAAGCAGAAACAGGCGATTGCGCGCGCCGCAGTAGAATTGTGCGAAGACGGGGATCCGATCATCATCAATGGCGGCACGACCACATTTCAGATGGTGCATCCGCTGGCGACACGGCGGATGCAGGTGTTCACCAACTCTTTTCCGATTGCCGAGCATCTGCTGCATCATTCCAAGAACACGGTCATGCTGTCGGGGGGTGTGATCTACCGCGAACAGAACATCATCCTGTCGCCCTTCGACAATGACGTGACCCGCAACTTCTATGCGCGCCGCATGTTCATGGGTGCGCATGGGCTGGGGGCGCTGGGGTTGATGGAGGCCGACCCGCTGCTGATTCAGGCCGAACAGAAGCTGATCGGGCAGGCGGATGACCTGATCGTGTTGGTGGACAGTTCGAAATTCAAGGCGCGCTCCAGCCTTATCCTGTGCCCCTTGGCACGCATTCACACAGTTATCACGGATGACGGCATCTCTGACAAGACAGCGGCGATGCTGGAATCGGCTGAAATCAGGCTGATCGTAGCCGAAATGGCCGCGAGCAGGCTGCAAGAGGATGAGGCGGCATCCTGAACCCGCCAGACCGATTTGCGAACTTTAGGGAGGAGACTCGCATGAAACGTAGAATTTTCACGACTTTCGCGGCCAGCCTTGGCCTTGCGGCAGGCCTGATGGGCAGCACGGCGATGGCGGATGATCCGGTGCGCATTGCGCTGGTGGTCAAGGCGCTTGGCATCGGCTTCTTTGAGGCCGCCAATGAAGGTGCGCAAGAGGCCGCCGCCGAACTGGGCAATGTCGAGGTCATCTATACTGGCCCGACCGACACCACGGCCGAGGGGCAGATCGAGGTCATCAACTCGCTGATCGCACAGCGTGTCGATGCGATTGCGGTTTCGGCAAATGACACCGATGCGCTTGTGCCCGCGCTGCGCCGGGCGATGGATCGCGGGATCACGGTCATAAGCTGGGATAGCGGTGTTGCCCCAGAAGGGCGGCAGATGCATCTCAACCCATCGTCGAACGAGTTGATCGGCGGCATGATCATCCGTCTGGCGGCGGATCACATGCCCGATGGCGGCAAGGTGGCGCTTCTGTCGGCGACCACCACCTCGACCAACCAGAATATCTGGATCGAGGAGATGATGAAGGTGATGGACCAATACCCCGATATCGAGGTTGTCAGCACGGTTTATGGTGATGATCTGGCGGATAAATCCTACCGCGAGGCGACGGGCCTGATGCAGACGCATCCGGATCTGGACGCGATTATCGCGCCCACGTCAGTTGGCATCGTGGCGGCTGCGCGCGCGGTCGAGGATGCAGGCAAGGTCGGGCAGGTGAATGTCACCGGGCTTGGCCTGCCGTCCGAGATGGCAGGCGCGATTGAATCGGGCGCGTCCAAATCCTTTGCGATCTGGAATCCGATTGATCTGGGGTATTCCGCTGCGTATCTGGCCTATTCGCTGGCCACGGGCACGGCAGAGGCAGGGCCGGGTGCGGAAATCCCGATGGGGCGCATGGGCACGCTGACGCTGGACGAAAACTCCGAAGGCGCGATGGCGGACCCGTTCATCTATGACGCGTCAAATATCGAAGAGTTCAAGGACATCTTCTAGGCCCTGAACGCAACGCCTGCCCCGGTATATGCCGGGGCAGGCGGTTTTGATGGATACCCCCATGACCGCAGAATCCCCACCGGGTGTGCGCAACCCTGCGCAGGCCGATGTTACGCCCATTCTGGCGCTCGACAAGATCAGCAAGGTCTTTCCGGGCGTCAAGGCGCTGGCGGATGTGGAGTTGCGTCTGTTCCCCGGCACGGTGACGGCGCTGGTGGGCGAGAATGGCGCGGGCAAGTCCACCGTCGTCAAGATCCTGACGGGGATATACCAGCCTGATGGCGGGCAGATCCTGCTGGATGGCGAACCCGTCCGGTTTGCAACCGCGCAGGCTGCCGCGCAGGCAGGTGTGACCGCAATCCATCAGGAAACTGTGTTGTTTGACGAGTTGTCCGTGGCAGAGAACATTTTTCTGGGACATGCACCGCGCACGCGGTTCGGGCTGATCGACCGGCGTGCAATGTATACCCGCGCGGGTGAGATTCTGGAAAGCATCGGCGCAGAATTCGACCCCGGTCTGCGGTTGCGCGATCTGGGGATCGCCAAGAAACATCTGGTGGCCATCGCCCGTGCGCTATCGGTCGATGCGCGCGTGGTCATCATGGATGAGCCCACAGCCGCCCTGTCACACAAGGAAATTCAGGAGCTTTATGAACTGGTCGAAAAGCTGAAGGCACAGGGCAAGGCGATCCTGTTCATCAGCCACAAGTTTGACGAGATCTTCCGTATTGCCGACCGCTATACCGTATATCGGGACGGGCAGTTCATCGGCGAGGGCGCGATTGCCGATGTGGGAGAGGGGGATCTGGTGCAGATGATGGTGGGGCGTCTGGTTGATCAGATCTTTCCCAAACGCGAACGGATGGGTGGCACTGAAATCCTGCGTGTGGTTGGGTATGACCACCCGACTGAATTTGCCGATATCAGTTTTACCCTGCATCGTGGCGAGATCCTTGGGTTTTACGGGCTTGTCGGCGCGGGCCGGTCCGAAGTGATGCAGGCGCTGTTTGGCATCACCAAACCATCCAAGGGGGCGGTTCGGATTGACGACAAGGTGCGCGTCATCCGCTCGCCTGCGGATGCGGTGCGCGAAGGGATTGTCTATGTGCCGGAAGACAGGGGCAGACAGGGCGCAATCACTGCCCTGCCCATTTTCCAGAATGTCACGCTGCCCTCGCTGGGCCGCACGTCACGCAAGGGTTTTCTGCGGTTGGCCGAGGAGTTTCGTCTGGCCCGCGACTATACCAGCCGTCTGGACCTGCGCGCAGCCTCGCTCGACACGGAACTGGCCACGCTGTCGGGCGGCAACCAGCAAAAGGTTGTCATTGCGAAATGGTTGGCCACAAAGCCCAAGGTGATCATTCTGGACGAGCCGACCAAGGGCATCGATATCGGGTCCAAGGCTGCGGTGCATGAATTCATGGCCGAGTTGGCCGCCGCTGGGCTGGCCGTTATCATGGTCAGTTCCGAAATCCCCGAAATCCTTGGCATGTCGGACCGCGTCATAGTCATGCGCGAGGGTCGGATTGTCGATACACTGGAAGGGGACGCCATGACGCCCGAAAACCTTGTGCGCCGCGCGGCGGGCATTGCCGAGGAGGGCGCGCCATGATCCTGCGCTGGCTGGCCCTGCGTGAGACCATCCTGTTCGGGGCCATCCTGGTGCTGCTGGGTGTCATCTATACCCGCTTTCCGGCATTTGTTGCGCCAAACAACCTGATCCGCGTGTTCAATGACACCTCGCCGCTGATCTTGCTGGCCATCGGGCAGATGATTGTCATTCTGACGCGCTGTATCGATCTGTCCGTGGCCGCCAATCTGGCCCTGACGGGCATGGTTGTGGCCATGCTGAATGTCGCCATGCCAGAGTTGCCGATTGCCGTGATCCTGCTGGTGGCGGTCTGTCTAGGGGCCATGCTGGGCATGGTGAATGGCATTCTGGTCTGGCAGTTGCAAATTCCGCCCATCGTGGTGACGCTGGGCACGATGACCATCTTTCGCGGTCTGATCTTTGTGATCAGCGACGGGCGCTGGGTCAACTCGCACCAGATGAGTGCTGCATTCAAGGCGTTTCCGCGCAGCACCATTCTGGGGCTGCCCATGCTGAGTTGGTTCGCGATTCTGGCCGTGATCCTGTTCATCGTGGTCATGAACCGCACCACATTGGGGCGCGCATTCTACGCGGTCGGTGGCAACCCGCATGCGGCGACCTATACGGGGCTGAATGTCGGGCGCACGCAATTCTGGGCCTTTACCATTTCGGGCGCACTGGCGGGGTTGACCGGGTATTTGTGGGTGTCGCGCTTTGGTGTGGCCTATGTCGATATCGCTGGCGGGTTCGAGTTGGACGTTGTCGCGGCCTGCGTGATTGGTGGCGTTGCAATTGTGGGCGGTGTGGGCACGGTTACTGGTGCGCTTCTGGGTGCGTTGTTTCTGGGGGTCATCAAGAATGCGCTGCCGGTCGTCAATATCTCGCCCTTCTGGCAGATGGCGATCTCGGGCGCAGCGATCATCATCGCGGTGGGTTTCAACGCCAGATCGGGTCGCGACAAGGGACGCATCATCTTGAAACGGGCAGAGGCCGTGGCACCGACATGACCCAGATACGCACCATCCCTGACCGTCTGCAATCACCCTGGGCACGCCGGTTGAAAAGCTGGGAGAGCCTGTTGCTGGTCGTGGCGGTGACGATCTTTTTCCTGAACTCGATGGCAAGCCCGTGGTTTCTGGACCCGTGGAAC
Source organism: Paracoccaceae bacterium (assembly GCA_007118295.1). Taxonomy (GTDB): domain Bacteria; phylum Pseudomonadota; class Alphaproteobacteria; order Rhodobacterales; family Rhodobacteraceae; genus Roseinatronobacter. Next base: position 8,994 of record SKRW01000211.1, read on the forward strand.
CTATCGGACGCGACCTTCAATTTCACCGAAAAGGCGATGATCGCCTTTGCCATGGCGCTGCTGATCATCTCGGGCGAGATTGACTTGTCGGTGGCGCCCATCATCGCGCTGGCCTCGACTGCCATGGGCTTTGCGGTGCAACTGGGGTTCGGCACGCCTGCGCTGGTGTTGGTCGGGCTGGGCGTCGGGCTGCTATGCGGGGCCTTCAACGGGGTGCTGGTCACGCGATTTGGCCTGCCGTCCATCGTGGTGACCATCGGCACGATGAGTCTGTTTCGCGGTATCAGCTATATCGTGCTGGGGGATCAGGCGTTTCGCGGCTATCCGGTCGATTTTGCGTTCTTCGGCCAAGGCTATGTCTGGTGGGTCATCACGTTCGAGTTGACACTTTTTGCAGTGCTGGCCGTCGTTTTCGGGATTGTCCTGCACAAGACGAATTTTGGCCGCGCGGTCTATGCGATTGGCAACAACCCCGTCGGGGCTGCGTTTTCGGGCATCCGGGTCGCGCGGGTGAAGTTCATCCTGTTCCTGCTGACCGGGCTGATGTCGGGGGTGGCCGCGATCTGTCTGACCTCGCGTCTGGGGTCCACGCGTCCCTCGATCGCGATGGGGTGGGAATTGGAGATCGTGACCATGGTGGTGCTTGGCGGGGTGAGCATCCTTGGCGGGGCGGGGACAATCCCCGGCGTTGTGCTGGCGGCGTTCATCATGGGGCTGGTCACCTTCGGGCTGGGGTTATTGAATGTGCCGGGGATCGTCATGTCCATTGTGATCGGGGCGCTGCTGATCTCGGTTATCGCGCTGCCGCGTCTGTGGGAAAGATGGAGGGTCCGCTGATGGAGAAATACGCCTTCAAGATGCAGCTCAATCCCGGCATGGAGGCAGAATACAAGCGCCGACATGATGCGATCTGGCCAGAATTGGTGGCGCTTCTGAGAGAGGCGGGTGTCAGGGATTACTCCATCCATCTGGACGCAGAGACAGGCATCCTGTTTGGCGTGCTGTGGCGGCGCGAGGGTCACGGCATGGACGATCTGCCTGACCATCCGGTGATGCAGCGCTGGTGGGCACATATGGCGGATCTGATGCAGACGAACCCCGACGCGTCACCGGTTGCGACACCCTTGCAGCCCATGTTCCATATGTCATGAGTGCGATTGCCGTCATTGATATCGGCAAGACCAATGCCAAGCTCGCGCTGGTGGACCCTGAAACACTGGATGAAACTGCCGTCCTGACGCGTCCCAACACAGTGCGTTCCGGTCCGCCCTGGCCGCATTTCGACGTAAAGGGGCATTGGGAGTTCATCCTTGACGGGCTGACGCATCTGGCTCGCCCGCATAGCATCGCGGCCATTTCGGTTACAACTCACGGGGCCTGCGCTGCATTGCTGGATGCGCAAGGCCAACTTGCGGCCCCGATCCTTGACTACGAACATACCGGCCCCGACACTTGCCGCGCGGCCTATGATGCGCTGCGCCCGCCTTTCGCGCAGACTGGTAGTCCCCGGCTGGGGGCCGGGCTGAACCTTGGCGCGCAACTGTTCTGGCAGTTTCGCGAGATGCCGGACCTGGCCGCGCGTGTCGCCCATGTCGTGACCTATCCGCAATACTGGGGGTATCTGCTGACCGGAGAGGTGGCGTGCGATGTCACCTCGCTGGGGTGCCATACCGATTTGTGGGACATTGCATCCGGGCAGCCCTCGGCGCTGGTCGACCGCCTTGGACTGCCGGGAAAGATGGCACCGCTGCGCGCGCCTGCCGATGTTCTGGGCCATCTGCGCGCTGATCTGGCAGCGCGCACGGGGCTTGCACCCGACACGCCCGTAGCCTGTGGAATTCACGATTCCAATGCATCGCTCCTGCCGCACCTTCTGGGCAGGGCCGCGCCATTTGGTGTGCTCTCGACAGGGACATGGGTTGTCGCGATGGCGATTGGCGGAGCTGCGGTTTCGCTGGACGAAAGCCGGGATCTGCTGGTCAATGTCAATGCGCGCGGCGCGCCGGTGCCGTCAGCACGGTTCATGGGCGGGCGCGAACATGAACTGGCGCTTGGCGGGGTGAGCGGTGCCATCACGCAATCGGCGCTATCGGATGTGCTGGCGCAGAGTGTGATGCTCTTGCCAACGCTGGTGCCGGGCAGTGGGCCGTTCGGGGACCACCACGCGCAGTGGAACGGTGCCGAGCCGCCAATCGGCAGCGATGCGCGCGCGGTTGCCGTCGGGTTCTATCTGGCGCTGGTCAGTGCCGAATGCCTGCGGCTGATCGGACAGGAGGGGCCGGTGATTGTCGAAGGGCCATTCAGCAGGAACCCGGCATTTCTGGACATGCTGGCCGCAGCCAGCGGTGCCGAAATCATCTGCGCCAAGGGTCAGACAGGCACAAGTCAGGGCGCGGCGCTGCTGTTTGCACAAGACGCCAGATCGGCCACCGATGCACGCGCCCCCCTGAACCGCGCGGAACGCGAGCGGTATCAGCGCTATGCGTCGCAATGGATGCGGGCTGTGCAAGCTGCGGCCTGAGCGTCGCTGAAGGCCAAAAAGCGCGGTTGTCGTGTCTGGCCCGACGCAGGGGCCGTGGCGCAGCGCCCTTGTAGGGTGGGTGATTCACCCACCCTGAGCGGCCTCAATCCGTGACCAGCATGTATCCGGCACCCCGCACGGTTTGTAGATGGCGGGGGGTCTTGGGGTCGCGTTCGATCTTGCGACGCAGGCGGGTGATCTGGACATCGACCGCACGCTCCTGCCCGACGCTGCCACCATGGGCGGCACGGTCGCGGCCCAGATGATCGACCAGCGCCTCGCGGCTGATGACCTCGCCGGGGTGCTGGCAGAACAGGCGCATCAGCGTGGCCTCGGTCTGGGTCAAGCGCACTGGCGCGTCGCCACGCTTCAACTCGCCGCGCTCGATATCGTAGCGCAGCGCGCCCAGCACCAGCACCTGCGGCAGGACAGGCGTCGGGTCGGGCGTGGGGTTGCGGCGCAGAATGGCCGTGATGCGCAGCAGCAATTCGCGCGGCTCAAACGGTTTGGGCAGGTAGTCATCTGCGCCCGCTTCCAGCCCGGCGATCCTGTCCTCGGCCTCGCCCTTGGCGGTCAGCAGCAGAACGGGTGTCGTGTCACTGGTCCGTATGGCGCGTGTCAGACTGATGCCGTTTTCGCCCGGCATCATCACGTCCAGAACGATCAGATCAAAGGCCAGCCCCTGCATCAGGCGCCGCGCATGGGCCGCATCGCGCGCCGTTGTCACCAGATATCCGTTTCGCAGCAGGTATTTCTGCAGCAGCCCGCGGATACGGTCGTCATCATCGACGACCAGCAGATGCGCTTTTGGCTCGCCACTCATCCGCGCCGGTCCTTGAGGCTGGCATACTGGCGGCGAATCTCGTCATCCATCATCGCTTCGAGCACTTGCCGGAACCCCGCCACGGCCTGTGGCCCGGCGGCGCGATAGGCGGCGCGCATACGTTCGCGCTGGGCCTCTGACAGGGCACGTTCCAGTGTCTGCCCGGCTTCGGTCAGGAACAGGTTGCGTTCGCGTCGGTCAGTGCGGCCCACGCGGCTTTCGACAAGGCCATCCTCGATCAGGGTGCGCAGGACGCGGTTCAGCGATTGCTTGGTTACGCCCAGCAACGCCAGCAGGTTGTTGACTGTAGTGCCATGTGTGCGGTTGATGAAATGCAGCGCGCGATGATGGGCACGGCCATAGCCATGTTCGTCTAGAATGCGATCCGGGTCGGCGGTAAAGCCGCGATAGGCGAAGAACATCGCCTCGATGCCCTTGCGCAACTGCTCATCCGTCAGGAAGAGCAGATTCTCGCCGCTGATCGAACTGCTGCCACTCTCCGCCATGCGCCTCTCCTGCTCGGATCATTTTATGTCAGCCTTGTTGACATTCCAAGTGTGAATTGCTAGCGATTCTCCCGAATTTGCGTAATTTTATGTCCGTATCGGACCTAATCTGCGCAATATCTGAAAACCGCGGGTAAGAGGAGGCATTGATGGCCGGCGCGTATGATGACAGGGACGGACAGATCTGGATGGATGGCAAGCTCGTGCCCTGGCGCGAGGCGAATGTGCACATTCTGACCCATGCGATGCATTATGCCTCTTCGGTGTTCGAGGGCGAACGCTGCTATGGTGGCAAGGTCTTCAAGAGCCGCGAACATTCGGAACGGTTGCTGGAATCGGGGCGGTTGCTGGATATGCCGATCCCCTACAGCGTCGATCAGATCGAAGAGGCCAAAGCGGCGGTTCTTGCGGCCAATAATCTGACCGATGCCTATGTGCGCGCTGTCGCGTGGCGCGGTGCGGGCGAAGACATGGGTGTCGCTGCGCGGCGCAACCCGGTGCGCATGGCCGTGGCTGCGTGGGAATGGGGTGCCTATTATGGCGATGCGAAATGGCAAGGCGCGAAACTGGACATCGCCAAATGGCGCCGCCCCTCGCCCGACACCATCCCGACTGCGGCCAAGGCGGCGGGTCTCTACATGATCTGCACCATGTCCAAGCACGCTGCCGAGGAAAAGGGCTGCTCGGACGCGCTGTTTTATGATTATCGCGGCTATGTGGCCGAGGCGACAGGCGCAAATGTGTTCTTCGTCAAGGATGGCGAAGTTCATACCCCCGATCCGGATGCGATCCTGAACGGAATCACGCGGCAGACGGTGATTGCCATGTTGCGCGATATGGGAATCGTGGTCCATGAACGCTACATCCTGCCCGAGGAACTGGCCGATTTCAGCGAATGCTGGCTGACCGGCACGGCTGCCGAAGTCACGCCCGTGGGCCAGATTGGTGAGCATCATTTTCAGGTCGGGCAACTGACCCGCAAGGTCGCCGAGACCTATGAGGCGCTGGTCCGCGCCTGAACCCCTCTAGGCTTTACGCGCCACGATGAACGGGCGAACGTCACGGCCAGAGGTGCCGTGGCGTTCGACTGACAGGATCTCGAATCCCTGCGCGGTCAGTGCCTGTTCCAGTGCAGCACCGGACAGGGTGCTGACATGGGGCGCGAGCCCCACAGCGCGCATGACCGGCACAGCAAGGCGGATAAGCGGGTTCATCTCGTGCAGGCAGACAGTCTTTGTGACAAGCAGGCCGCCATCGCGCAGAAGGTGGCGGATCGCCGTCAGTGTGGCAGGCAGATCGCGCACCAGATGCAGGAAGTTGAAGCCCAGAATCACATCGAATGTCTGGTTCTGTTCGGCAAGGTTTTCAGCCGTGACCTGTTGAAAGCTCAGGTTCGTGACAGGCGTTTCAGCCAGCCTTTGCTGACCAAGCGCGATCATCCGGGCCGCAAAGTCAGTGGCCAGATACTGGCGCGCGGCGGGCGCAAGCCGCAGCGCGGTCTGCCCGGTGCCGCAGCCCAATTCCAACACATCGCACCCCGCGATCAGTTCGGCTGAACGCTGCAGGCTGCGCTCATATCCAGCCATGTCCTTGATCGTGTGGCGCGCATACTTGGGCGCGATGCGGTCCCAGAAACGGGCATCCTTGTGGTTCGGCATGGGGCTCTCCTGTCGTGCCTAGCCCATTTAGCATATGCGCCAGTTTTTGAAATTGCGGAATTTCGCAGGGTTGTTATGCATCTGTGTATGGATAATCGCGACTGGAACTTGCTGCGCGCCTTTCATGCCACTGCGATGCAGGGGTCGCTTTCGGCAGCGGCGCGACATTTGCGCCTGACGCAGCCAACGCTCTCGCGTCAGATTGCCGCGCTGGAAGGGCAGTTAAAGCTGGCATTGTTCACGCGCGTCGGTCGCAGGCTGGTGCTGACCGAAGCCGGTCAGGCCCTGCTGGTCCATGTGGACGAGATGGCGCAGGGCGCGCGGGCCTTTGGGCTTGCAGCGGCAGGGCAAAGTCTGGACGTGGCGCAAAGTATCACCCTGTCCGTGACCGAAGGGTGTGCTGCCTATGTGATGCCGGATCTGATTGCACGATTGCGCCGCGACATGCCGGAGTTACGTCTGGTCCTTGTCGCCACGGACAGGCTGAGCGATCTGCAGCGGCGCGAGGCGGATCTGGCCCTGCGCCACCGCCCGCCCGACGCGCCGGGGCTGGTCGGTGACAGACTGGCCGACCAGAGCGCGGGGTTCTACGCGGCACCTGAATGGATCGTGGCGCATGGCATGCCGCAATCGCTGTCGGACCTGAACACTGGCGATCTGATCGGCATGAGCGAACCGGCGCGGTTTCTGCGCTACATGCGAGAGCATGGCACGCCATTGGCCGATGGCAGCCCGATGCTGGCGTCGGACAATGCGGTTGCTGTCTGGGAAATGGCGCGGCGGGGGTTGGGGGTGGCGGTGATGCTGGACGACATCGCACGACGCTTTCCCGAAATGCGCCGCATCTTGCCCCAGTTGCGCCCGATCACCGTACCGCTATGGCTGGTTGCCCATCGCGCCTTGCATGACAGCCCGCGCCTGCGCCGCTTGCGCACCGTGCTGATCAAGGAGTTTTCCTGACCACTCAGCGCCAGACAAAGCGGCGCGGGGGCAGGTCAAAGGCGTCATCATCCAGATGCACGCCGCGTTGCTCGGCGCTGGCGCGGACGGCCTTGCGCAACGACGCGTTGCGCGACATCAGGCGCTTGAATCGCGCTTCATCCAGCGTCAGCAGGGTGCAATGCGTGATGGCGCTGATCATGGCGCGGCGGGGTTCGCGCGTCAGCATGCCGATATGGCCGAAGAATTCGCCACTGCCCAGACGCAGTTTCTGGCCCTTGCGCTCCATCTCTACCGCGCCAGAGGCAATGAAATAGACGCGTTGCGCGACCTCGCCCTTGCGCAGCAGGATCGTGCCGGGCTCGACATGCAGCGTGCGCAAGGCGCGCGCAAGCTGGCGGCGCTGTATGTCGCTCATGCCCTGAAAGAGTGGAAAGGCACGCACAAAGGCGTCGCGCTGCAAGGCGAAATCCAGCGGCGGGCGCGCTTCGACCCGTGCGCGTTGCGCATTCAGCCGGTTTCGCAGCGTCGTATGCAACTCGCGGCTGATAAGGCCATCATCGAACAGCGTGTCATATTCACGGTCCTCCAGTCGCAGCGAGGTGCGACGGATAAAGCGGCGCTCCATCTCCTCGGCGTAACCGGGGTATTGCAGGCGCAACCCTTCGATGGCGCTGTCTGTTTCTTCTTCGCGGCGGCGCAGCAGTTCGTGCAACAGGTCGGCGACACGCCTGCCGTGGATGCGGCGGATCTTGCTGTTGATATAGCCATGCAATTCGCCCAGAATCATGCGCTGGTTCAGCAGGATTTCGAATCGTTCGGCGGTCATCTGTTCCAGCGGGCCAGACCAGCGCAGGTGGTTATGCAGCCAGACAGCCAGCCGATACCATTTACCATACCCCAGCGCCCGGCGTCCGGCGGCGCGGTATTCATTGCGCCCGCCCCCCCGCGTCTGTTCGATCAGGCGATCCACATCGGTCAGCATCCTGTCCACAAGCCGCATGGAAAACAGTTGCTGGCGGAAATTCTCGATGATGAGATCACGCTCGCGGCCAGCAAGGGCCACCAGCCCCAACGTAATGCGGTCGCGGTCGGGGATTTCCTCGGCGGCTTCGGCAATCTCTACGGCATCATCCAGACGCTGCGCAAAGCGCTTGGCCTCGGAGCGGATGACCTCTTGCGGAAGTTGGTAGTCGCGCACGGTTTCGGCGATTTCCTCGCGCACGTTCTGCAGCGCAACAGCGATCACCTGATGCGAGAGCGCCTGATCCAGCCTTGGCAGCCGGTTTAGCCCTAGCCGCGCGATCATCCAGCGCAGGGTCGTCCCCTGCACCAGCAATGTGAACAGCGTAAAACCGGTCGCAAGGATACCCACTTCGCGCTTGACGGCGGGCGGAACGAGCGCGCTTTCGGTGACGGCCAGTGCAAGCGCCAGTGTGACCGCACCGCGCAGCCCCCCCCACAGGATCGCGGCGCGATAGGTGGGTTCTACCGTGGGCGACAGCCGCACGCGCGCCAGCAGCGGCAGCATGCCCCACAGCATGATCGCGCGCGCGGCAAAGGCTGCCAGCACAATGACACCGATCAGGTAGATGTCACTGAGCCGCAGATCGCCCATCAGGCGCGGGATCAGCAGGGCCGCCAGAATAAAGATCAGCGCCCCGGCCCAATAGGCCAGCACTTCCCAGACTTCGCGCAGATAGCTCCAGCTTGCGGGTGTCAGCCGTCCCGGCCCCATCAGGTTCAGGGACAGGCCCGCAACCACAACGGCAATCACACCCGATGTCTGCAGCACCTGCTCGGCCAGGATATAGGTCAGATACGGCAGCGCCACGCTGATCGAGACTTGTGCGCGGGGAAAGGTGGAGATCACAGCCATCACAGCCATCGCCAGACGTGCCAGCGCCAATCCCAGCGCGATGCCACCCACCACCAGCCAAGGGAAAGTCACCAGCGCCTCTTGCAGGGTCGGGTCGGGGATGCCCAGTTGCACGAAGGTCAGGAAAAAGCCGAACAAGGCGATAGCGGCTGCGTCATTCAGCAGCGATTCGCCCTCGACGATCCGGGTCAGGCGCTGGGGGGCCGCGATGTTGCGAAAGATGCTGACCACAGCCGAGGGATCGGTGGTCGAGACAATCGCCCCGATCAGCAGGCAGGCGACCAGCGACAGTGACGTGAACGGCGTCAGCGCATAGCCGATGACCGCCGTTGCCACCACCACGGCCCCCACAGCCATGACAAGGATCGGCACCCAGTCATCCAGCATCCGCCGTGCATTGACCATGAGCGCCACCTGAAACAGCAGCGTCGGAAGCAGCACATACAGAAACACATTCGAGCGAATCGGCAATTCCAGAAACCGTCGGGTCACCGGATTCAGGGTGTCGCCCAGATCGCTGGACAGCACATAGAGCGCGATCGCCCCGATCACGGCCCCCACCAGCGCCAGAATCACGGTAAATGGCAGGCGAAGCCGCTCGGAGAGGGGTTCGCATATGCCGATAACGATGAAAAGGATCGCCAGCGCGCCGACGAGAGCAATAATGTCCATGGGTTAGAGTATAGAAAGGGATTGCCGCAAACAGAACGGCATGTTCGCAATTTTCACGCTTTGGTGCACGCGAAAGCGCGCTTATTCGGCAGCGAGGGGCATCGCGCCGGACTCGGCACGCCCGATCCGGGCCAGATTTCGCACGATACCGTCCATCAGCGACTGGAACTGCGCGAAATCGGGGCGCGGTTCGATCCGCCGTTCATCCATGTAGAGGCTGCGGTCAATCTCGATCTGGATGGCATGCTGCCGGATCGAGGGCATCCCATAGCGCTGCGCGATATAGGCACCCGCAAAGGGCGAGTTCCGCGCCACGCGCAGTCCCGCATCGGAAAAGACGCGCGCGACGGCCTCGGTTATCTCGGCATGGGCGGCGGCACCGAAACGGTCGCCCAGCACGATATCGGGGCGCAGGCTTGTATGCTGGCCACTCATACTGACGGCGTCGCGCGGCATCGAATGCATGTCCAGCAGAATCGCGCGCCCGAATTGCGCGCGCTGTATGCCCAGCAACTCGGTCAGCTTGTCGTGATAGGGTTGCCAGTAGAATTGCAGGCGGCGCGTCGCCTCGGAATTGGTGATCTTGCCGCGATAGATCGCACGCCCCCCCGCCACGACTCGCGGAATGACACCAAGGCCGGAACTGATGCGCGGGTTCAGCCCGCGCGAGGACACACCCGCAATCAGTGCAGGGTCCAGTTCGGACGCGGCGCGGTTGAAATCGACATAGGCGCGGGGCACGCGACCGGTCAGAACGGGCGCCCCCGCATCGGGTGCCGCGCGCAGGAACATATCGACAAAGGCATCCTCGGACGACCGCAGAGAGCGGTGGTCAAGCACCGTTGCGGCAAGAAACTCTGCCGGATAGTCGCGCCCGCTATGGGGCGAGGCAAAGACCACGGCACTGCCGGGAAAAGCGGGGGGAAGATAGTCGAAAGCGTGCATGTGGTCCTGTCTTTTCCCCAAGCATAGCGCAGGCAACGCAGTTTGCAAAAGCCCTTGATCATGGCGGCGACTCTATTTATAGACCCGCAGGAATGACGCGGTCGTGGCCCGCGTCCCTTTTCGTTTGGGGTAATCCGGGGAAAGGGGGGTCACGGTCAGGTCAGGGCGCGTAGCTCAGTGGTAGAGCACTACGTTGACATCGTAGGGGTCACAAGTTCGAACCTTGTCGTGCCCACCATTCACCCCTTGCCCCTTGTGGCAGGATCAACCCGACA
>SKRW01000317.1 GCA_007118295.1 Paracoccaceae bacterium
CCCGATTTGCGGATCAGCAGCCGCCCGCGCCCGTTCAGTCTTGCCTCGCCGTCTTCAATCGCGGCCAGCACCTCGGCCCGCGACAGCAGATCCACTCCCGGTGCATAGCGCAGGTTCTTCAGCATCTGCGGCACAGGCTCGAAACTGCGCGTCAGCGCCGATGCGGGCTTGTCGGTTTCCACCATCGCCGCCAGAAACTGCAATGCGGCAATCATGCCGTCGCCTGTGGTCGCGTAATCGGTCATCACGATATGGCCCGACTGCTCGCCCCCCAGATTCCAGCCGCCCTGACGCATCCGCTCGACCACATGACGGTCGCCCACGGCGGTGCGTTCCATGCGCAGACCATGCCCTTCGAGAAACCGCTCCAGCCCCAGATTGGACATGACCGTGGCCACCAGCACCCCCTCGCGCAGCAGCTTTGCCTCTCCCCAGCGCCGGGCAAACAGGGCCATGATCTGATCGCCATCTGCAATCTGCCCGCGCTCGTCGATCAGGATCACGCGGTCGGCATCGCCATCCAGCGTGATGCCCAGATCAGCGCCGATTTCCAGCACCTTGGCCGCGCAGGTGCGCGGATAGGTCGAGCCGCATTCAAAGTTGATATTGGTGCCATTGGGTGACACCCCGATGGGGATCACCTCGGCCCCCAGTTCCCACAAAAGCTGTGGTGCCACGCGATGCGCCGCGCCGTTGGCGCAATCCAGAACCACTTTCAGCCCGGTAAACTGCTTGCCGCGCGGCAGCGTTGTCTTGGCGTATTCGACATAGCGCCCGCCCGCATCGTCGATCCGCTTGGCGCGGCCAATATTGATGGGCTGCGCGGGGATGATCTCGCCCGCGACAATCGTCTCGATCGCGCTCTCATCCGCATCCGACAGCTTGAAGCCATCGGGGCCGAAAAACTTGATGCCATTGTCCTGATGCGCGTTGTGACTGGCCGAAATCATGATCCCCAGATCCGCGCGCATCGAGCGCGTCAGAAAGCCCACCGCCGGGGTCGGCACCGGCCCCAGCAACAGCACACTCATCCCGGTCGAGGTGAGCCCCGCTGTCAGCGCGTTTTCCAGCATATAGCCCGAAAGCCGTGTATCCTTGCCGATCACCACGCGGTGCACGTTCGAGCCATCGCGCCGGAAATGGCGGCCTGCTGCCGCCCCCAGCCGCAAGGCCATCTCGGCTGTCATGGGATAGCTGTTCGCGGTTCCGCGCACTCCGTCGGTTCCGAATAGCCTGGCCGTCATGCCTGTTACTCCTCGCTCGCGTTCATCTGCAGCGCCTGCCACAAAGCAAGCGCCTGCCGTGTTTCGATTACATCATGGACCCGCAGAACCTGTGCGCCCTGCCCGGCCCCATGCAGGGCCACAGCAAGCGACCCAGCCAACCGCCTGTCTGCCTCGACCACATTGCTGAGTGTTCCGATAAAGCGCTTGCGCGAGGCCCCGAGCAGGATAGCACATCCCAATTCGTGCAGTAATCCCAGCGATTGCAGCAGTGCAAGATTGTGCCCAAGTGTCTTGCCAAAACCGATACCGGGGTCAAGAATTATGCATCCGGGCGCGATACCTGCCGCAAGGGCGCGGTCACGGGCAGCGCGCAGCCAATCCGTCACATCCAGCCGAACATCCTTGTATTGCGGGTTGTTCTGCATGGTCTGCGGGGTGCCCTGTGCATGCATCAGGCAGACCGGCACCCCCGCATCGCGCACCACCTGCGCCAGATCACGGTCCCATGTCAGGGCTGACACATCGTTCACGATATCGGCCCCGGCGGTCAGCGCAGCCTCGGCCACGCGGGCCTTGCGCGTGTCGATCGAGATGGGCAGCGTCAGCCCGTCAGCACGCAGGGCGGCAATCAGGGGCGCGGTGCGCGCGATCTCTTCGGCGACCGGCACCTCGGATGCGCCCGGCCGTGTGGATTCGCCGCCGATATCCAGAATATCGGCCCCGGCCTTGGCCAACGCACGGGCATGGGCGCGCGCAGAATCCAGCCCGGTCAGCCGCCCCCCGTCGGAAAAGCTGTCGGGTGTGACATTGACGATCCCCATGATCCGGGGCTGCGTCAGGTCCAGCCCCCCCAGCGCAGGGGGCGCGGTGGTCAGGGAGTTGTCATGGGTCGGGTGCAGGGCCCGGTCCGATTCGCGCCCGTCACGGGTAATGTCGCGGATACCCGCGATCCTGAGCGCCGCCTGCCCGCGCAAGGGGGGCATATCCGGGGCGGCAAGGGCTGCGGGACGGATCAGCGGCAGGCGGTAGATCAAGGCGCGCTCAGGGGGCAAGGGTCACATGCGGCACGCGACTGCCCGACGGCACAGGCAGACCGTCCGGAACAGCCAGACGGGCCGCGGCCACATGCTCGGCCAGCCATTGCGCCAGCGCCACGGTATCGCGTACCGGGCCATTCGGCCCATCGGTCGAATCCAGCACCAGCTTTGACGGGGCCCAGACGATCATCTGCCCGTGCCGCATGGCAAAATCGATCTCGGTGCGGCTGGAGACGACCAGACACCGGTCATCGCGCGCGGCAAGCCGCCATGCGTTCTGTTCGATCGCCAACAGGTCGATCCGGCGCTGCACGGCCCGGTGACCGGTCTGCGCCACAGGCTCTGGCGGCATGCCCACACACAAGATGACCGGAAGCCCCGCCCCCTGCAGCCGGTCCAACTGCGCACACAGATCGGGTGCGGCAATCATGGTATTGTCCAGATAGGCCACAAGCGGATTCAGATCGGATTCCTCGCCGCCCGCATCGAAGGCGCGCAAGGGTTGCGCCGCACGGGTGCGCGCAATCTCGACCCCCAGAGCGCCCGGCCCGCGATCCAGCTTTTCGATGCGGACAAAGACGCGCATCGCCTGTGGTTCCTTCAGGACGCGCTCGGCCACGCCTTCGGCGAGTGTTTCCAGCAGGTTGACGCGGGCCTGCGCCAGTTCCGCCGCAATCGCCTCGGTGATCCGGTCATAGGACAGAATGCGGTCCACATCATCCTCCAGCGGCGCAGGATGCGCGCGAACCTCGACCACGATGTTGAACCGGATACGCTGGGTCTGGCCACGCTCGGCCTGAAAGGCACCGATCTCGACCTCGACCACATGATCGCGCAGGCTGATGCGGTCACGCGGATCAACCGGGGCCGAAGCCTCGGCGCGAGCTTCGGGATGGGCAAAGGCCAGGCGGATATCGGAGCTCATGCAGGGTGCCTTCCTGTCGCGGACGCGCCCTGTCTAATGCGGACCGACCCGGAACAACAGCGCAAAGGCGGAGCAATAGCCCCGCAATGCGACATTGCCGCGCCGCTCAGCCCCGATAGAAAAGATGTGCGCCAATCTGGCTCGTCCGACGAAAACGCTGCGCCCAGGACGGGTTGACTGCCGTGGTGTGGAAATACAATGCGCCTTGCGTCAGCCCGCGACGCCCCCCGTTGGCCATGACCTGCGCGATCCGGCGCGCCTTGTTGGCGGCCTTGCGGTTCGGCATTGCCTCGGAGCGTCCGTCACAGGCGAAACTGAACTGGCACCCGCCCCGGCGCCCTGCCTGAACCCCCTGATAGACCACACCACAGATCGAACTCGGGAAATTGCGCGAGGTCACACGATTCAGGATCACTTCGGCCACGGCAAACTGACCCTTGATGCCCTCGCCGCGCGCCTCGTGATATATCGCGGTGGCGAGACAGGATTCCTGCTTGTTCAGCGAGCGCAACTCGACAGTGCGCAACCACCGGCGCGTATATTGCACGGCACGATATTCCAGGCCTTCGGGGCGCAGCTTGGGGCGCATGGTCGCTGCAGGCGCGTAGGTCTTTCCGGGCGTCAATGCCATTGGCGCGGCCAGACTGCCACTGGTGGACACGCGCATCTCATGCGCAAGCGCCACGAACATGGCCGTGTCACGCGGCAGTGGCCGTACCGAGCGCGCAGGAGCTTTCTGCACGGCCTCGACACGCTGGGCGCGGGTTTCGGGCTTGTAGCTGGACACCTGCACCGGATGCGTCGTCTCTATGCGGCGCAGACTGGTGGGGGGATGCCCAAGGCTGGCAATGCGCACCGGGGCAATCTGCGGCACTTCGACCATCACCTCGTTGCGGTTCAACGGGTTGGAATGCTGGACGGAGGCCATGACCAGCCGGGCACGCAATTCGGGGTTCAGCGTCGCATCTTCGACGCGCGAACCCACACTGGGCAAGGCGATCAGGATCGTCAGCGCGCAGATGGCAGAAAAGGTAAGCCCCTGGCGGGCGGACTCGCGCATGCGGCGCACAGCAATCCGCGCCTTCGAAGCGCCCGAAATACGCGCTTCACCAGAAGCTGTCGCTTCTGTTTCCTGTTCCACAAATTCCGACATCAATAAACTTGTCGCCGTTGTTCAGCGACCCTGTCCCCTCAACTTCAAACCTTGCAGCCCGCAGCGGCTTACAGGAAATTGGCTCAAAGGTCCAGAAAACTTGCTTTTTGTCCGATTCCGCGTCAGTTCAAGATCGTGAACTTGTGCAAAATATTGCATATTTTCAGCACTCAACCTGCCTCTTCAATCACAAGCTGTGCTGCCGCCAGCCGAGCCACCGGCACACGAAAAGGTGAGCAGGACACATAATCGAACCCAAGATCGCGGCAGAAACGAATCGATTCCGGGTTGCCACCATGCTCGCCACAGATCGACAATGTCAGGTCTTTGCGCGCGCGCCGCCCCCGTTCCGCGCCAAGCCGCAGCAACTCGCCCACGCCATCCAGATCAAGTGTGTGGAACGGGTCCTCGGGGAAAACGCCTTGCTGCACGTAATCGGACATGAACCGCCCGGCGTCATCACGTGACAGGCCATAGGTCATCTGGGTCAGGTCATTCGTGCCAAAGGACAGGAACGAAGCATGCAGAGCAATGTCGCCCGCGCGCAGCGCTGCGCGCGGCGTCTCGACCATCACACCCAGCCGGTAGTCGAAATCCGCGCCCATCCGCGAACGCACCGTGGCGGCGATCGCGTCAATCCGGGATTTCACCAACTCGACCTCGCGCATGGCAGAGACCAGCGGGATCATGATCTCGGGCACCACCGCGTCCGCGCGGCGCGACACTTCGACAGTCGCCTCGAAAATGGCGCGAGCCTGCATCTCGTAGATCTCGGGGATCGTGACGCCCAGTCGCACCCCGCGCATGCCCAGCATCGGGTTGAATTCGGACAGCGCATCGGCCCGGCGGATGATTTCAGACAAGGGTTTGTCCAGCGCATCGGCCAGAAACCGCAGCCCCTCTTTGGAATGGGGCAGGAATTCATGCAGCGGCGGGTCGAACAGTCGGATACAGACGGGCTGGCCCTGCATGATCTCGAACAATTCGATGAAATCGGCGCGCTGCATCGGCAACAGCCGTTCCAGCGAATCCGAGCGGTCGGCAGGTCCATCCGCAAAGATCATCTCGCGCATCAGCGTCAGGCGGTCATCCTCGAAGAACATATGCTCGGTCCGGCACAGCCCGATCCCCTGCGCGCGGAACTCGCGCGCGATGCGCGCATCCGCCGGAGTGTCGGCATTGGCGCGGATGTCGATATCGCGCCGCGCATCGGCCCAGTCCAGAAAGGTGGTGAACCGGTCATCCAGCGCGGGTTCCAGCAGCGCGACCTCGCCCAGCAGCACAGTCCCCGTGGTGCCGTCCACTGTGATGATGTCCCCCTCGGACAGCACATGGTCGCCCGCGCGCGCGGTCATGCGCCGCTCGTCGATCTGCATGCGCGAGGCCCCCACCACGCAAGGCACCCCCAGCCCCCGCCCGATTACTGCCGCATGGCTGGTCATGCCGCCCCGTTCGGTCAGCACGGCTTGCGCGGCGTGCATGCCACGAATGTCCTCGGGCGTGGTCTCGCGGCGCACAAGGATGCAGGGCTCGTCACGCGAATGGCACGCCTGCGCCGCGGTCGAGGAAAACACCACCCGCCCGATCGCCGCCCCCGGACTGGCCGCGATGCCGCTCACAAAGGTTTCCGCTCGCGCGCGGGGGTCCACCTGCCGGTGCAGCAACTCGCTCAGCGCCTTGGGCGGGATGCGCATCAGCGCCTCGTCGCGCTCGATGATCCCGTCATTCGCCAGATCGACCGCCACCCGCAC
>SKRW01000111.1 GCA_007118295.1 Paracoccaceae bacterium
GGTCCCGCAGCGCTAGAGATCATCCGCGAGTCTGCGGACATAGATCTGCTGTTTACCGACATTGTAATGTCGGGCGGCATGTCCGGTCTTGATCTGGCAGTGGCTGCCGTGACGTTGCGCCCGAACCTGCGGGTATTGTGTACTTCAGGCAATAATGCGCAAAGCATCGTTCAGAATGGTCGTCCTGTGCTGGACTTCGAGTTTTTGCGCAAACCCTACCGCAGGCAGGAACTGGCCCAACGGCTGCGAAAGGTTCTGGATGGATGATGCTGCCGGTCATGGCTTGACGGCACGCAGATCGCCCCGGAACCCTTGACTGTGCCGGCCTGTGCCGGCCGGTGCCGGCCTGTGCCAAACGCCGGTTCCGGACAGCCATGATCCTGTGCAGAGGGTGAATCCCCATGGCAGAATCCCTATATCACTTAGAGTGAACGATGCTGCTTCGCTTGTTCGGGGCATCATTCCTGTCTCCATGAGAGGGAAACCAAACGTATGTCCGTCAACTCGCAGAGTCTGCTTGACGCTATGGACGGGATAGCCTTGATCCTTGATGCCGATCTGCGAATTATCCAGCTTGGCGATCCGAACTGGCAAGAATTCCTCTCAGATAACCCACCGCCTGACCGGGCGCTTTATGCAGGGTCAGGTATGAACGTGCTCAACCGTCGCATAACGGATTTCTTCGCTGGCGAAGAGGTGCGACAGACATTTGCAAACCTGTTCAACAAAGTGCTGCTCGGGGCTCGGCCCTATTTTCGTGTCGACCACCGCTGCGATTCACCGGAACTGCGGCGCGACATGCGTCTGTCGGTCAGTCGGATATTGACGGCTGGCAAGGCGCATCACCTGCTGTATCAGTCTGTCACGCTGACGGTGCAGCAGCGTCCCCCGATCCCGCTTTTTGCTGTCCCGATTGCCGAGCGTTGCGGAGAAGACATTCTGACCGTTTGCGCGATCTGTGCCCGCATAGCGTGGCCAGTCGGGGCGCCAACCGGCGACCGCGAATGGATCGGGCCTTCGGACTATTGTCAGCGCGGTGGGGGGGACGTGGCGATGATTTCCCACGGGTTTTGCGAAAACTGCTTCGTATCGTTGCAGCATGAGAGTTGACGCATCGCAAACAACATGGCGCTTTCGCCCCGACGGGTTGACCAGATGACATCAACCGGGGCCTGTGCTGTCCCGGTCTGGCACCGTCTTGGACAAAACAGCACCCAAATGCCCGCTTATTTGCTGCGTCGCAGCATTTAACCCTTGCTGCAGCGCAGCATCGTCTCCATGTGTAGGTGCAGAAGACCCGCAACCCATGGAGATTTCAATGACCAAGCAATCCAACACCCGCACTGAAACTGACAGCAAGAACACCGCCGTTGACGCAACCAAGGCTGCGGCAAGCAAAGCTACAGACACAACCAGCAGCGCGACGGCCAAAATTGCCGACGACACCAAGACCATGGCAGAAAGCACTGCGAGCGCCGTATCCAATGCCGCAGACGAAACGCTGCAGACTGCAACCAAGCTCGCCAAGGATGCGACCACAGCTACCAACGAGATGGCTGAGCGCGCCGTCGCCGGTGTCAGGGTCGCCAGCGCAAAAGCTGCCGCGATGACTGCGGATACGCAGAAGTCTCTGGGCGAGAATATCGAGAAGTTTTCTGTGCAGATGCATGGTCTGAGTGCCTTTGGTCAGCAAAACCTCGAAGCCTTTTCGCAAGCATCCGAGATTTCGGCAAAAGCGCTGGAACATCTTGGCGAAGAAGTTGCTGACTATACCAGAAAGTCCCATGAAGACCGTATCGCAGCCGTTCAGGATTTCACCAGCGCCAAATCGATGGCCGAGCTGATCGAGAAGCAGATGGCATTTGCGCAGCATGCCTTTGATGGCTGGGCGCATCAGGCGATCCGGATGAGCGAGATTTTCACGTCGTCCGCGAAGGAAGCCGCCGCTCCGCTTGGAGCGCGTGTCTCGGGGATGACCGAGGACATGAAAAGCATGGCGCGATAGACAGCCAGCAAGCGAGAGAGGGCTTCGGCCCTCTTTTTTTTGTGCTCCCAACAAGGATAAAAACAGATGTTCGACATCAGCAACAGCCCCGACGGAACACACCCGCTGATCGAGTTTACGACTGCTTTCCAGACAATGGTGATGGCGGCAGGAGAAGTATTCTTGCGGCGCTCGATGATGTTTGCGCATGGAACAGCAAGCTCGCAAGACGCGGTTTCGATGTTGAGCGAAAAGGCGACAACCTTTGCCGAATCCGCCAGCGAAGCCGCCGCCGCTATGGTGAACGGCAAGGACCCGGTCAGGGTCGCGATTGCGGCGCTTGAGCCCTACGGTATCCGGACTGCGGCCAACATCCGCGACCTCCGCGGCTTTGACTAAGCCTTGCAGCAAGCCGCGCACTGGCCTTGATCAAGACCTGAATCGCATCTGGTTCCGGAAACGCCAGTCACCTGACGCCGGTGGCACCGAATTGATACACGGGTTTGTCGAAAAGCCCCCGGCCCTGATGTGCAGGCCCTTGACGCAGTGCACATGAGCCAAAATCGACAACGTTTCTAAGATGCCTTGTCCAGCAGTTGCGCAGTGGCTTCCTGAACGCGGTTGGCGGCCTCATGGCGCACCGGGCCATATCCGCGGATCTCTTGTGGTGCGGATAACAGGCTTTCGGCAGTAGCAGGGCCCAGCCGGGCATAATCGCGCGCGACCTCGGTCATCAGCCCGTCAAACCAGTCCAGCAAGTGGTGATCCAGCTTGCGGTCCGCACTGAATGCAAAGGCATCGGCCCAAGTGCCGCGTAGCCCACGCAGGCGCGCCAACAGCCGCAGCGCCGGGCGCATCCACGGTCCAAAGCTGGTCTTGCGCTTGCGGCCCCGGCTGTCAGTGCCAGTGGGCAGCATGGGCGGCGCAAGATGGTGGCGGATGGTATAGTCGCCCTCGAACTCGGCCGCGATGCGGGCGGCAAAGGCGGGGTCCGAATGCAGCCGCGCGACCTCGTATTCATCCTTGTAGGCCATGAGCCTGTAGAGCGAAGTGGCCGCCGCGCGCATGATCCCGTCGGGAGCATCTGCAGGTAGTGCCGCGCGCAAACTCGCCAGCCTGTCGGTATAGCGGCGCGCATAGGCTGCGTTCTGATACTCTGCCAGCAGGGTCGCGCGGTGCGCGATGATCTGTTCTGTCGTCTGCGGTGCGGGGGCGGCGGTGTCGGTCAGGTGCGAGGCCAGCGCTTCGGGGTGTGCTGCCAGAACGCGGCCCAGATCGAAAGCCATGCTGTTCTTTTCCACCGCCACGGCGTTCAGAACGATTGCCTGTTTCAAGGCGACATCGCTGAGCGGCACCAGTCCCTGTTGCCAGGCCGCGCCCAACAGCATGATATTGGCAAAGACTGCATCGCCCATCAGCCGTTCCGCCGCATGGTTGGCATCTAAGGCCAGCACGTTTTCCGCCCCGACAGTGCGGGCAATCAGATCCTCGCGGTCCGCGATAAGCAGGTCGGCATCACGGTTCAATACCAGATCGCCTGTTGGCATGGCTGCGCGGTTCAGGACGATGCGGGTACCCTTGCGGTAGTGGACCGAGGCTTTGGACGAGGAACAGACCACTGCATCGCAGCCGATGACGGCATCGGCATAGCCGCGCTCGATCCGCACCTGATGGATCTCTTCGGGCAGGCGTGCCAGCCGGACATAGCCCAGAACCGTGCCGAATTTCTGCGCAAAGCCTGTGAAATCGAGAACGCTTGCGCCCTTGCCTTCGAGATGCGCTGCCATCGTGACCAGGGCACCCACAGTCACGACGCCCGTGCCGCCGACACCAGCGATCAACAATTCGAACGGGCGGGTCAGGTCTGGAACCGGGGCTGGCGGCAGGTCGCGGCGCAGCGCGTCCATGTCCAGCCCTTTGGGCGTGGGCTTGCGGCGCTGCCCCCCTTCGATGGTCACGAAACTTGGGCAGAATCCGTTCAGACAGGAGAAATCCTTGTTGCAGCTTGACAGGTTGATGCGGCGTTTGCGGCCAAGTGGTGTCTCGACCGGCTCGACGCTCAGGCAATTCGATTCGACCGAACAGTCGCCGCAACCCTCGCAGACGGCTTCGTTGATGAAGGCGAAGCGTGCGGGATCTTCGGCCTTGCCGCGCTTGCGGCGGCGGCGCTGCTCGGTCGCGCAGGTTTGCTCGTAGATCAGGACAGTGACGCCCCGGACCTCGCGCAATTCGCGCTGAACTTCGTCAAGGCGGTTGCGGTGGTCCAGGGTCGTGCCCTTGGGGAAGTCGGACAGGTTGAACGCGTCCGGGTTGTCACTGACCAGCGCAATCCGGGCGACGCCCTCGGCCCGGCAGCTTTGCGCAATGGCCTGCACGCTGATCGGGCCATCGACCGGCTGGCCCCCGGTCATCGCCACGGCGTCATTATAGAGGATCTTGTAGGTGATACTCGCGCCTGCCGCGATAGCCTGGCGGATCGCCAGCGAGCCCGAGTGATACCATGTCCCCTCACCCAGATTCTGGAACATATGCCGCCCACCATTCCAGCGCTGGGCGACAGCCAGCGGCACCCCTTCGCCGCCCATCTGCGCATAGCCAAGCGTGTCACGGTTCATCCAGCCCGCCATGACATGACAGCCGATGCCGCTGGCGGCCTGACTTCCCTGTGGCAGCTTGGTTGATGTGTTGTGCGGACAGCCCGAACAGAAATATGGCGTGCGCGCGGCACCAGGCACCGACAGCACCGGCGCGGGGGTTGCAATCAGGGCGCGGGCGCGCGCGACCAGCCCCTCGTCGGGAAAGAATGCCTCAAGCCGCTCTGCCAGAACCGGCACCAGCAACAAGGGGCTTAACTCTCCGGTCCAGGGCAGTAGCGGATCGCCCGCCGCGCGGTGCTTGCCGACCATCTTGCGGGGTTTGGCACCGGGCCAGTCGTAGAAATACTCTTTGAACTGGCTCTCGATAATGCCGCGCTTTTCCTCGATCACCAGCACCTCGTCCTTGCCAGTGACGAATTCCAGGGCATCACGGCGCGCCAGCGGCCAGACCATGCCCACCTTGTAGATGTCGATGCCAAGGCGGCGGCAGGCGGTTTCATCCAGCCCAAGAAGGCGCAGCGCCTCCATCGTGTCGAGATGCCCCTTGCCCGTGGTGACGATGCCAAAGCGCGCCTCTGGAGTGTCATAGATGCGGCGGTCAATCGGGTTGGCCTCGACAAAGGCCTCGACTGCACGCAGCTTGTGGCCAATCCGAGATTCGATCTCGGGGCTGGGCAGATCTGACAGGCGCACATGAATGCCCCCCTCGGGACCAGTGAAATCGGGTTGCACAAAGCTGCGATCGGCGGGCAGTTCGACCGACTGGCCAGCCTCGACCGTTTCCGAGATGGCCTTGAAGCCCACCCAGGTGCCGCTGAACCGTGACAGCGCGATTCCAAATTCGCCAAATGACAGGTATTCCCCGACCGAAGCCGGGTTCAGCACCGGCATGAACCACGCCATGAAGGCCACATCGGACTGGTGCGGCATCGAGGATGAGACACAACCGTGATCGTCACCCGCCACCACCAGCACGCCGCCCTTGGGAGCGCTGCCATAGGCGTTACCGTGTTTCAGCGCATCGCCCGACCGGTCCACGCCCGGCCCCTTGCCATACCACATCGAGAACACGCCTTCGACCTGACAGTCGGGGGCAAGCGTCGCCTGTTGCGCGCCAAGGATGGCAGTCGCGGCCAGATCCTCGTTCACCGCAGGCAGAAACTCGATGCGCGCGTCTGCCAGTCGCGTCTTCTGGCGCCACATCTCCAGATCAACCCCGCCAAGCGGCGAGCCGCGATAGCCTGACACGAACCCAGCCGTATTGTACCCCGCCTGTCGGTCACGCCGCGCCTGATCCAGCATGATCCTGACCAGCGCCTGCGTTCCGGTCAGGAACACGCGGCCCTGTGCGCGGTCATATCGGTCGTTCAGGTCATAGGTGTCAAAGCTGGTCTGGTGCTGTGTCATTGGGGCCTCTTGGCTACAAGTGCGGCACCTGACAGGATACACTGGTTCCAGTGAAATTTCTCACCATTCTAGTGGTCAAGTTGGGTCAAACTGGGTAA
>SKRW01000326.1 GCA_007118295.1 Paracoccaceae bacterium
ACACAGGCGCAGATCCTGTCGCGGCTGGCAAAGCTGCGGCGCGAACGTGGCATGGCGCTGATGTTCATCACGCATGACATTTCGGTCGTGGTGCAGACCTGTGACCGCGTGGCGGTGATGTATGGCGGCAAGATCATGGAAACCGGCCCGGTGCGGCAGGTTTTCGGCCAGCCCTTCCACCCCTATACGATGGGGCTGACCAACGCGTTCCCTACATTGGAAGGCGCGCAGCGCGAGTTGATTTCCATTCCCGGCACACCGCCCAATCTGCTGGACCCGCCCAAGGGCTGCCGCTTTGCCGAACGCTGCCCCTTTGCGACCGAGCGCTGCATCGCCGAAGACCCCGCCCAGCATGAGGTCGGCGAGGGGCGCTTTGCGGCCTGCCATTACCCCGACCGGGTCGAGGAGTTTCGCCGCGTCGCCGCCACCAATGATGCATGGGCCAAGGTGGGCCAGCGGTTGAATGAAGAAGTCACCAGCGTCACCCGCCGCGAACACAAGGAAAGCGCCGAGGTCTTGCAGGTTGAGGGGCTGGTCAAGCATTTCCCGATTGCGGGCGGGTTTTTCGGCAAATCCGAATCGTCGGTCCATGCGGTAGACGGAATTGACCTGACCTTGCAAGAGGGAGAAATCCTTGGGCTGGCAGGTGAATCCGGGTCGGGCAAGACGACCACGGGCGAAATGCTGGTGCGACTGCAAGACCCTACCGCCGGGCGCATCGTGTCCGAGGGCGAGGATATCGCACCCCTGAAAGGGGCCGCGCTCAAGGCTTTTCGCCGCCGTGCGCAGATGGTGTTTCAGGACCCTTACCAGACGCTGAATCCGCGTTTCACGATTCAGGATATCGTGGGCGAGCCGCTGACCATCCATGGACTGGCCAAGGGCGCAAAACGCCGCGAACTGGTGGTACAGTCGCTGGAACGCGCAGGGCTGAAACCTGCCGAAACCTATATGGAGCGTTTCCCGCATGAATTGTCCGGTGGTCAGCGCCAACGCGTCGCCATTGCCCGCGCCATCGTGCTGGAGCCGCGCTTTATCATCGCGGATGAGCCGGTCTCGATGCTGGATGTGTCCATCCGCGCAGGCGTGCTGAACCTGATGCGCCATTTCCGCGACGAGTTGGGTATTTCTTTCGTCTATGTCAGCCATGATCTGCCTACGATCCGCTATGTGGCCGACCGCACCGCGATCATGTATCTGGGCGAAATCGTCGAGGTTGGCCCCACGGAAAAGGTCATTGCAGAGCGCCGCCACCCCTATACGCAACTGCTGCTTGATGCCTCGCCCGAGCCGGACCCAAGCGTTGAAAAGCCGCCGCTGGAATCGGCAGGGGAAATCCCGTCTGCAAGTGATATTCCCAACGGCTGCCGGTTCCATAACCGCTGCCCCCTTGCGACTGTCACGTGTGGTTGGGAAGGGCGCGACGTGATTGCGGCCCTTGCCGAATGGGATCTGGAAAAACGCAACCGCGACGCGCTGGGTGTGCCCGAACGCGATGACCTGGCCGTGCGCATTCCTGCGCCCAAGGGCGTTGCCGCAGCACGCGCGCAACTGGCCGAAGTGCTGGCCGCGCGCCCTGCGTCACTGGCCGAGGCCGCGACGGTGGACGAGTCCGGCAATGCGCTGGTGGTGCAATTTGCCAGTCAACCCTCGCCTAAGCGGCGCAAGATTTCCGACGGGCATGAAGTCGCCTGCGTGCTGTATCCAGAATAGGGCGCTACCGGCCCACAGCATAAGCCTGCATCAGGCGCGGCGACGCGCCTGCGCGCAGCAAACCATCGGAATCGCGCGCCGCCGCCGTCAGCCGCCCGATACTCATATGCGGCGCGGTCTGCACATCATGGCCGCGTGCGCGCAAATCAGCGATGACCGGCGCGCCAAAGGTTTCTTCGATCATGATCTGACCGGGGCTGCGCGAGCGCGGATAGAAGCTGGCCGGAAAATGCGTCGAATGAAACAGCGGCGCATCAAGGGCCTGTTGCAGTCCCATGCCAAATTCCGCGTGATACAGGAAGAATATCAGTTGCCACTGGTCCTGCTGGTCGCCGCCGGGGGTGCCAAAGACCATGCGCGGCTGTCCGTTCTGCAATGCGAAACTGGGTGACAGCGTGGTGCGCGGGCGTTTTCCGGGGGCGAGTGACCCCGGCAATCCCTCTTCCAGCCAGAACATTTGCGCGCGTGAATTCAGGCAAAAGCCAAGTCCGGGGATCGTGGGCGCGCTTTGCAGCCAGCCGCCCGAGGGGGTGGCCGTGACCATGTTGCCTTCGGCGTCAATGACATCCAGATGCACGGTATCGCCGCGTTTGCGCGCCAGATGGGACATTGTCGGTTCGTAGACCGCGCCATCAGTGCTGCTCAGGCGTTTCAGTGCGGCCAGCATCGCGCTGCGCTGCGCTTCAAACCCCGGCAAGGTGCCGGGGTTCAGATCCAGACTGGCCTGCGTGCCAATCAGCGCGCGGCGCGCGTCGTTATACTCTTTGGACAGCAAGCCTTGCAGGGGCACATCAGTGAAATCCGGGTCTGACAGATAGACCTCGCGGTCCGCAAAGGCGAGTTTCATCGCCTCGGTGACCAGATGGATGAACTCGGCCCCATGCGGGTCCAGTGCGTGCAGGTCCATTCCCCGCAGCAGGGCGAGCGATTGCAGCAAAACTGGCCCTTGCGACCACGGACCACATTTCGCGATGTCCCAGTCGCGGTGACGGCCCCAGACAGGCGCTTCGATCTGCGCGCGGTAGCCCGCCATATCAGCCGCATTCAGCACCGACCGCTGCATGTGGCCTTCGCTGTCGGGCAATTCCTGCCTGGCCAGCCAGGCGTCCATCTCCTCCGCCACGAAGCCGCGGTAAAAGGCATCGCGCGCTGCCTCGATCTGGGCGTCGCGGCCCTTGTGCGACTCCGCCTCGGACAGAATGCGTGTGTAGGTGCGGGCAAGGGCGGGGTTGCGCAGCAACTGGCCCGCAACGGGCGCTGTGCCGCCCGGAAGCCATGTGGCATAGGAACTGGGCCAGTTCTCGCGGAAAAACTCTGCGAGTCCCGACACGGTGTTGGCCACACGGGGCAGGCAAGGGTGGCCCGCGCTACAATAGTGGATCGCCGGTTCCAGAACATCGCGCAGGGGCAAGCGCCCGTAATCGCGCAGCATCAGCATCCAGCCATCCCATGCACCTGGAATGACTGTGGCCAGCAACCCGTCGCCGGGGACATGACGCAAGCCCTGCGCGCGGTAATGCGCGATGGTCGCGCCTGCAGGTGCCGGGCCTTGCGCGCAGAGCGCATCGGCGCGCTGTTCTCGCGCGGACCACATGATCGCAGGCAGTTCGCCCGCCGGTCCGTTCAGATGGGGTTCCACCACTTGCAGCACCAGCCCGGCTGCCACCGCCGCGTCAAAGGCGTTCCCGCCCCGTTCGAGCATCGCCATCCCGACACTTGATGCGATCCAATGGGTAGAGGCAACGACACCGAAGGTGCCAATAATCTCGGGGCGGGTCGTGAAGTTGGTCATGGGCAGGGCAGGTCCTTGGGCAAGGGGTTGGCACCGCCGACAAGACGCCAGCGGTCGCTCGGATCCAGGTTCGGATAATGCCAGTTTGGCAGGAAGATCATCCCTTTGCCACCCACGGAGTTCCTGTCTCACCATCGGTGCCATGGCCTGAGCCGCATATCACGACGCCGCGCGGTTGCGTCGGCATCCTGGGCGCGGCGGGAAGGCGGTTTTCCAGATCACGCAAGCCACCTTGCGATAGGCTCGGCAGGCACACCATCCTGACGCACGCGACATGCCCTGTCCGCGCGCGGGAATGAGCATCGGGCGGACTGCCCGACTGCCAGAGGCCCTTGAAAGGCTACTTCTTCTTGTTGATCTCGCCGATATTGACCAATGACTTGCTCTTCGAGGTATCGGTCGCCGTCACGGTCTTTACCTTCTTCGCTTTCTTGACTTCGCGGTTGCCGCGTTGCTTGTCGCCCTTGGACATTTGTCTGTCTCCCTGAATGGATGGATATCATTGCATTTGATGAAAGGTGTTTCTTGTGCTGGCCCGAGCCCCGGCATGCATGCCGGGGCTCGGGCCAGCCGTTCGGTGGCCTACATCATGCCGCCCATGTGATCCATGTCGGACATGTCGCGAGATGTGCCTGCGTTGGCTTGCCTGTCGGCCACCATCGCTTCGGTGGTGATCAGCAGCCCGGCAACGGATGCCGCGTTTTCCAGCGCGACTCGTACCACTTTGGTGGGGTCGATGATGCCAGCCTTCAGCATATCGACATAGTTTTCGGACTGAGCATCAAAGCCAAAACTCTTGCTCTCACTTTCCAGGACCCTGCCTGCGACAACTGACCCGTCAACACCCGCATTCTGGGTGATCTGACGGAGGGGTGCGAGGATCGCGCGCTGGACGATCTTGATGCCTGCGTCCTGATCGGGATTGTCGGCCTTCAAGCCTATCAGCGCCTTGCCAGCATGGACCAGCGCCACGCCGCCACCGGGAACGACACCTTCTGCCACGGCCGCGCGTGTTGCGTTCAGGGCATCGTCAATCCGGTCCTTGCGTTCCTTGACTTCTGTTTCCGTGGCACCGCCGACGCGGATGATGGCAATACCACCGGCCAGCTTGGCCAGTCGTTCCTGCAGTTTTTCCTTGTCATAGTCGGACGTGGCGTCCTCGATCTGCACCCGGATCTGTGTAACCCGTGCCGCGATCTCAGATGGTTCTCCTGCGCCGTCGATCACGGTGGTGCTGTCCTTGGTGATCGAGATGCGACGCGCAGAGCCAAGCATGTCGATCGTCACCTTTTCCAGGTTCATGCCCAGATCATCAGAGATCAACTGGCCCCCGGTCACGATTGCCAGATCCTGCATCATTGCCTTGCGGCGGTCGCCGAACCCCGGTGCCTTGACGGCGGCAACCTTCAGCCCGCCGCGCAGCTTGTTGACGACGAGCGTAGCAAGGGCTTCGCCCTCGATATCTTCGGAGACAATCAGCAGGGGTCTGTCCGCCTGAATGACGGCCTCAAGCAGCGGCACCAGCGCCTTCATGGACGAGAGTTTCTTTTCGTGCAGCAGGATCAGGCAGTTTTCCATCTCGACCGACATCTTCTCGGCGTTGGTGATGAAATACGGGCTCAGGTAGCCGCGCGGGAACTGCATGCCCTCGACTACTTCAAGCTCGGTTGCCAGCCCCTTGTTTTCCTCGACCGTGATGACGCCATCATTGCCGACCTTCTTCATCGCATCCGCGATCTGCTGCCCGATAGCCGTTTCGCCATTGGCGGAAATGGCCGCGACCTTGGCAATCTCATCGCTGTCACCAACCGGGCGCGACATTGCCCTGACTTCGGTGATCACGGCGGCAACAGCCTTGTCGATCCCGCGCTTCAAGTCCATCGGGTTCATACCAGCGGCAACCGATTTCAGACCTTCGCGCACGATCGCCTGTGCCAGCACAGTTGCGGTCGTGGTGCCGTCGCCCGCTTCGTCATTGGTGCGCGAGGCCACTTCTTTGACCATCTGCGCGCCCATATTCTCGAACTTGTCAGACAGTTCGATCTCCTTGGCGACGGTCACGCCATCCTTAGTGATCCGGGGCGCGCCATAGGATTTGGCGATAACCACGTTGCGGCCTTTGGGGCCGAGTGTCACCTTGACTGCGTTGGCAAGTGTGTCGATGCCTCTCAGCATGCGGTCGCGGGCATCTGTGCCGAACCGGACGTCTTTTGCAGTCATGATCGATATTCCTTTTGAAATAGCATTCTGAAACGTTTGGTGGGCTCAGGCGAGGATGCCGAGCACATCGCTTTCCTTCATGATCAGCAGATCTTCGCCATCAAGCTTGATTTCAGTGCCGGACCATTTGCCGAACAGGATCTTGTCGCCTGCCGCCAAATCCATGGCGATCCGCGCGCCATCGTCGTCCCGCGCACCTGCGCCAACCGAGACTACTTCGCCTTCCTGCGGCTTTTCCTTGGCGTTGTCCGGTATGATCAGTCCGCCAGAGGTCTTGTCATCGCCTTCGATGCGGCGGACCAGAACCCGGTCATGTAGGGGTGTAAACATTTGGAAAATCTCCTTCTGCGAGGTTTCCGGAAGGAATGGCAATGTCGCTGAGAACCTGGCGCTCGCCACACGAGAGTGCCAATGCGATAGAGATGATGGTTCGACAGCGGATCGGCAATGGCCCCTGCAAAATATTTCCTTTGCCATCACGCCATTGCCCCAAGCGCAATCACAACAAAAAGGGGGCCATTATACACCCCATGAATGAAAACACAGGCAAGGGTGCTCTGGGTCCTGTGAAAGACATACGGAACGACTATCGTGATCGGAAGCAGCATGATCAGCAGATCAGGCCCGAATGGCAGATGGAAGATCCACCAGAGGCAGGCGCAGACAAGCCAGCCATGCCTCGAAGTGATCCTTCGTTGAATGTATCCGCGCCACAAGATTTCTTCGCCCACAATATTGAAGAAGAACATGGGCAACCACACAAGCAGCAACAGGCGCTCAGCGCCTTGAAGCGGTGAGAGAGACACAAACCAAGGCTCTGTGGACATTTCCCTGACACCGAACAGGTCACTCAAAGCAGATGACGCGCCGAATATCAGCCCTGTCAGCGCAAATGTGATCGCCAGCCCCGCCAAGGCGAATTTCCAGTCCCTTGCACACATCGGACGGATGCCCAGCCCCGCCAGGATCGATGGAATCGTGTCGTGGCCTTCATTTCTGACGGCAAGGACCGCATAGGCGGAAATGGGGATAAACAGGGCATAGCCGGTTACGAACCAGTTCAGCACGGGGTTCCATGCGACATTGGCCGCAAGGAACGGGTAGAGCGTCGAAAGCAGAAAGAAGAAATACGCCGTGAAACCGACAAAGATCGCGGAGGCATGGCTCGGTGAAACGGTCTTCATCGTTCACTTTCCTTTGCTGTTGACCTTGATCCACTCTGCCGCTGCCAATCTGGCAGCAGATCGCGAATGCGTGGCCCTCTAGGCGCATTGACCTGCGTCATGGCGTTCAAGTGTGGATGCGATATCGTTCGGGCCGGACTTGTTTTGCGGACGTCAATCATTGGTGGAGTTTGCCATGCAGCCAGTGCACCTGATAGCCCTGATTCTCGGCCTGTGGCCGGCACTGTTTTTCGGACAGTCTGCGACCGCTGACGATCAGGCGCGCACCGATCTTTCGGCCCGATTCGATACGCTGGCCGAAGGGTTCATGGCCACGCAGCAGGTTCCGGGGGCCATCGGCGCTGTTGTTACGGGCGACGATGTGATCCTGCGCGGCTGGGGGTATTCCGACCTTGAGGCGGGCACACGCGCAGGCCCGGATGACGTGCGATTCGAGATCGGCTCGATCAGCAAGCTGTTCACCTGGCTGGGCGTCATGATGCTGGTCGAGGAAGGCGTGCTGGACCTGCAGGCCGATGTCGCGGGCTATCTGCGTGATGTGACAGTGCCGGGGGATGAGGCCCTGACACTGGCCCACCTGATGAGCCATCGGCCCGGTTTTGAAGATACCTATGCGATCTTCGATCCGGCCATTGGCGCGCTGCCCCGCCCGCAGGCGCTGGCGGCGAGCGCGCCCGCGCAAGTGTTTTCGCGTGGGGCGGTGACGGCCTATTCCAACTGGGGCGTGGCGCTGGCAGGGCAGGTTGTCGAGGACGCGGCGGGCATTCCGTTCGAGGAATTTCTGCAGGCCCGTATTCTTGGCCCGCTGGGCATGGAGGACACCACATATAGCGAGGTGACCGCGCGCCCTGATCAGCCGCCGCTATCGCGCAGCTACCGGGTGCAAGGCGGCGTCAACCACCCGGCCTTTCGTATAGATATCGGCAGTTTCGGCCCTGCAGGCAGCATGGCCAGCACTGCCGCCGATATGGCACATTTCCTGCGCTTTCTGATGGGCGATGGCGCATTTGATGGCCTGCGGCTGTTGCAGCCCGCAACCATGGCGCAGATGCGCACGCGCCTGTTCGACGATCTGGCCGAGGCGTCGGACATGGCGCATGGATTTCAGGCGCGGCCGATGTTTGGCACCACGGTTTATGGCCATGCCGGCGGGCTGAACGAGTTTCTGTCCAACCTCGTCTTCATCCCCGAAATCGGCGCTGGGGTGTTCATCTCGCAAAATGGCGGGGCGGGGATGAGCCTGCCCTTCCTTGGTGCCGACCTGTTGCTTGCCCATCTGGCCGCTGATGCTGGCCTGTCCGACCCGGCGCCCCAACCCATGCCCGATGCCAATGCTCGCGCAGAAGACGTGGCCGGTCGCTACATCGCAAACCGGCGGGCCTTCACCGGCCCGATGCAGGCTTTTGCGCCGCAGATACAGGTGCAGGCCCTGCCCGACGGGGCGATCCTCGCGCCGTCTATGCGGTTGGGTGCCATGATCCGCCATGACCCTGTCGCGACCGATATCTGGCGCGAACCCCATGGCGAGCGGGTTGTGGCGATCCGCGATGATTCAGGTCAGGTGGTGCGGTTGATGGACGGCATGGGCGTCATGACCTACGAGCGCGTGCGCCCCGCGAACGATCCGATGCTGGTGCCTGCGGGGCTGGGGCTGTCCGCGCTTCTGGCGCTCAGCACGCTTGTCGGCCTGATCTGGCGGCACGGGGTGAAGGGCGGCAGCCGCGCGGGAACACTGGTGGCGGGGTTGTCCCTCGTCGCGGCGAGCGCGGTCTGGGCGCTGGTCATCGCGGTGGGTCTGGCGGCTGTCATGGCCATGCAAATGGGCATGGAATTCATGTTCGACCAGCCGCAGCCCACCATGGTCGCCGTGCTGCTGCTGGCAGATGTGCTGGCAGTGCTGGCCGCACTTGTGCTGCTGTCGCTTGTCCTTGTCTGGCGGGCAGATGACTGGAGCCTGTGGCGTAGGCTGCATCACACGGGCTTTGCGCTGTCCCTTGCCGCAACAGGTGTGCTTTTCCTGCGCTGGGGTCTGGCCTTTGGCGGGATGGGCTAAGCCATGCGACGGCTGCGCCTGCGGTGGGTCCTGCTTGCGGTCATCGTCAGCGCGCTGGCTGTTGTCGGCTGGGTTTACCTGCGCGACATGCGAGGTATTCATGCCCGACTGCAGGCCGGGGCAGGTGTGATCGAGACGGATTTCGGTCCTGTCGCCTATGCAACGGGCGGGCAGGGCGCGCCAGTGCTTGCGATCCATGGTGCGGGCGGCGGGCATGATCAGGGCGCGCTGCTGGCGCGGGCCTTTCTGCCAGAGGGGTATCGCTGGATCGCGCCGTCGCGTTTCGGCTATATCGGCGCGTCCTTGCCCGCCGATCCCTCGACCGCCGCGCAGGCGGATGCATTCGCCGAACTGCTGGACGGTCTGGGGATCGACCGGGTGACGGTGCTGGCCATGTCAGGCGGCGTGCCCCCGGCGCTGCAATTCGCAACGCGCCACCCCGAAAGCACGCAAGCGCTGATCCTGCTGGCGCTTGCACCCTACGCCCCGCTGACCGCCGAGGAACAGGATCTGCCTGTCCCAATCTGGCTCTATAACATGCTCTTTGCCACGGATCTGCCGCTTTGGGCCGTGCTGCGTCTGTCTCCACGCGCGCTCGCGCCGATCTTCGACGCGCGTGCTGACCTTACCGCACGCATGACCACCTCCGAGGCCACCTTCCTTGATGCCATGATCGCAGCCTTCCTGCCGGTCACCCAGCGCCGTGCTGGGCTGGCGAACGAGGGCGCGGCGATTGATCCCGGCTATCCCATCGACCCGGCAATGATCCGCGCGCCGGTGCTGATTGTCCATGCAGGCGACGACCGGCTCACGCCAATTGCCACCGCGCATTTCACCGCCGCAGCGGTTCCTGCTGCCGAAACGCTCTATTTCGACACTGGTGGCCACTTGCTGTTGGGCCAGCATGCCGAGGTGAGGGCGCGGATTGCCGATTTCCTTGAAACCAAAACCAGCGGGGATGCGGAGTGACCGCGTCAGCCACCAGTCAGGACCGTGCCAGATGACCCTTCTCAAGTTCACCCTCCTTGCCTTGGTGGCCCTGCTGCTGGCTGCAATCGCCTTCGGCCTTTGGGTCCATTCCCGCGATCTGGCACAGATGCGGGCAGTCTGGACCGCGCTGGAGGCTGTGCGCGAACATGATCCGCCGCATTACGATCCGGCCATGACAGCAGACCTGCCCGAGGTCGCCCGGCGCTATTTCGCCCGCGCCATCGACCCCGGAACGCCCTTGCACCGCAGCGTTCGGCTGGAAATGGAAGGCAGCTTCATCATGAACGGCAACGCGATGCCAATGAGCGCGCGCCAGATCCTCGCCCCACCGGACCGGGGCTTCGTCTGGCAGGCCGAAATGGGGGAAGGGCTGATGCGCTTTGCGGGCTCGGACGGCTATCATCGCGCGCAGGGCGACGTGGAAAGCTGGACCAAATTCTGGCTGCGTGGCCTGATCCCGCTGGCACGGATCGGTGGCACGGATGACCATGCAAGTGCCGCTGCGACACGGGTGATGCTGGAGTCGGTCTGGGCCCCGGCAAGCCTGCTGCCGCAATTCGGGGCGGAATGGGTGCAGACCGGGCCGGACAGTGCAGAAGTGCGTTTTGCCGATGTGCAGGGGATTGAGCCGATGCAGATCACGCTGGATGCGCAGGGCAACCCTGTCGAGGTCTGGGCCCTGCGCTGGACCGATGCCAACCCCGAGCGCGTCCATCGCCTGCAGCCCTTTGGCGGCCGCATGCTGGAGATGGCGCGGTATCAGGGGTTTCTGGTCCCTTCACGCGTGGAGCTTGGCAACATGTGGGGTACGCCGGACTTTGCGCCCTTCTTCTTTGCCAACATCACAAGCGCCGCGTTCTGACATGATCGCCCGCGCCGCCGCCCCGACCTTGCTGCGCCTGTCCGACGCCGCCGCCGTGCTGGCGCTGGCCGCTGTGGTATCGGCGCTGCTGCTGCCCGATCCATATGCCGCCGTTCCCGACCATCTGCGCCCCGGCGCATGGAGCCAGGACACGATCTCGTCCCCTGCCGCGCTGGCGCTGTTGGCGGTCAATGCCCGATTGCGGCAGGGCTGGGCCAAGGGCTGGCTGATCTGGGCGGGGCTGATCGGGTATCTGATCTATGCCTACGGGCTATACAGTTTCGACCGGGTCATGAACCCGGCCTATCCGCTATATCTGGCGGTGCTGGCGGCCAGTGTCTTTGCGGCTGTGCTCTTCGTTCGGGCTGTTGACCCTGTGGCCGTGACGACTGGCACGCGCCAGCCACCCCGCCGCATAGTGGCGGGGCTGTTTGGGCTGCTGGTGGTGCTGTTTGCCGCACTCTGGCTGGCGCAGCTTCTGCCCGCCATGGCCGCGCGCCAGCCCTTGCCGGGACAGACGATCTTCGTGCTGGATCTGGCCTTTGCGCTGCCGTTGACCGGCCTGACCGCCGTGTTGCTGTGGCGCGGCCATCCGGTCGGCGACCTGCTGGCCATCCCGATGCTGATGAAAGTGGCAGTGTTGGGGGTGTCGGTGTTTCAGGGCACGCTTTACACTTGGGCGCTGTTCGACGGGCCTTTCATGCCGTTTGATCTGGCGCTTTATGCGTTGATGGGTCTTGGCCCGGCGGCACTGATCTGGCCGTTCTGGCGCGTGCTCGTTGTGGCGCAGGGACGATGACTACGTCCCGCGCCGCCCTTGTGTTTCTTCTGGCCGCTGCCCTTGGGCTGGGGTGGAAGGCGCTGCCGGGCAGGACGCCGGCTATCACTGGCCTCGACCCGATTGCGATGCTGGACCCCGTGCAGATCGGCGGCATGACGCAATGGCTGCTGATCCGGGGGCAGGACCGAAGCGCCCCGGTGCTGTTGTGGCTGCATGGCGGGCCGGGGGCGGCGCAGATGCCGCTGGCCCATGCCACCACCCGCGCGCTGGAGCGCGATTTCGTCGTCGTCCACTGGGACCAGCGCGGCGCAGGCAAGTCGAACGCGCGCGATTTCGACCCTGTGACCATGACTTTGGAGCAATTCCTGCGCGACGCGCATGCGGTCACGCGCCATCTGCAGGACCGGCTGGGTGCTGACCTGACCCTCGTGCTGGGCCATTCCTGGGGTACGATGCTGGGCGCGCGTCTGGTCGCCCGCTGGCCTGACGATTATGCAGGTTACATCGGGGTTGGTCAGCAGGTCAGCAGCGCGCGCGGGGTCAACGTGACGCTGGACCGCCTCGCCCCGCTGATCCGGGCGTCTGGCCACGCCGAGCATCTGCGCTGGCTGGAGGATGCCGCGCCCGAGGCACTGCTAGAACATGCCGCCTATGTCGAGATGATGCAGATGCTTGATCATTATGGCGGCGGAATGAACGTGCCGATATGGCGGCTTGCGGTCCTGCTGATCGGCGCGCCCGAATACAGTCTGCGCGACCTGCGGCGCTGGCTGGATGGCGCGAACCGCGGCAGCGGGCCGATGTGGCCGGATTATCGCGCCCGCGACCTGCTGGCAGAGGTGCCGGTGATGCCAGTGCCGCTGCTGCTGATCTCGGGCGCGCAGGATCTCAACACGCCTGTCGAACTGGCTGCCGAGTGGTTTGATGCCGTCGAGGCACCGCAGGGCAAACGGCATATCGTCCTTGAGTCCTCTGGCCACGCGCCGTTCCTGACCGAGCCAGACCGCTTTGCCGACGTCTTGCGCAGCTTCGCATCAAGCCTGAGGAGCGAATGACCATGTCCCGCCTGTTGCTTTTCGTGCTGATCGTCACTCTGTGTGGCGCATTGGATATCGCGTTGCACATGGCAGGTGGCGATCTGATGCCGATGCCATCTGCGTTCAGCCCGCTGGTCGACCGGTTCGGTTTCGGCACGGTGGCGGCAATCTGGATCGCGCTGGCCTTCACCGGTATGGGGCTGGTATTTCTGGCCTGGGCGCGGCGCATGGCGGGCAGGGGGTGGCAGAATGGGCTGCACTACGGGCTGGCGTTGGGGCTGGTGATCCTGATCGCGATGTTCGAGGGCGTGGGCCTGCTGGGCACGCCGCTGATCGGCGAGTTGGCGATGGGTTTGGCCGATGCGGTGCCGATTGCCCTGATGATCGCTGCTCTCGGCTGGACCCTTGCCGCTGACAAGCCGGATGCGCCTGCGCGTCCTCGGGTCTGGCCGGTGCTGCTGGTTTTTGCGCTGATTTTCGGGCTTGGTCGCACAGGTGTGCAGATGCTTGGGCTGATCGAGTCCGGGATGGCGGAACGGCCATTGCCCACCCTGATCTGGCCCTTCGCGATGGGGGCTGCAATCGGTGTGCTGTATCTCGTCCTTGAGGATGCTCTGCGCGGCCTGTCGCGCGCTTCGGGCGCGCTGGTCTTCGGATTTGGCATGTTCGGGGCCAACTGGGCGCTGTTCATGACCTTCGTGCCGATGGTGTTTCCCGGCGCACTGGCGGATGCGGCGCTGAGGGTCGGTCTGGATGTTCTGCTGGTGACAGGGGCGGCCAGTCTGGCGAGGCTGGAGCGGCGTCATGCTGTGACGTGATTGCCGCGACCGCGTCGCGTGCGCCATACCGCCATGCCGGGGCCAGTTTTATTTCCCGCGTCCCCGGCATCACGCCATTTTTGCCTTGGGGAATGACGTGGATCATCGCGCGCCGGTGCAG
The DNA here is from genome assembly GCA_007118295.1 of Paracoccaceae bacterium. Lineage (GTDB taxonomy): Bacteria > Pseudomonadota > Alphaproteobacteria > Rhodobacterales > Rhodobacteraceae > Roseinatronobacter. The sequence goes on from SKRW01000326.1 coordinate 13,572, forward strand.
ACCGTGTCATGCATGCTCATCAGTCCCCGCCAGTATGAGGCAAACATGACCGCGTTGTTTTCGCTTCCGCCGTGCCACTCGCCGGGTCGGGATGTTTCTGTGTGGCCACTGTGCCCTGAGTCGGTTTCGTCCACATTCTTCCCCCCGGCAAGGGACTGCGCAATGTCGCAGGTATTCCCGTGAGCGGCCGCATCGCTGAACCCTCGGTTCGATCGGTTCTGGTCTTTTTTGCCCTGACATTCGGCATCGCTTGGGGCGGGATGGGGCTGACCTTCATATTTCAGGACGCGGTCGAGGCTGCACTCGGGCCGATGGGCCCCACGCATCCGCTGTTCATTCTTGCAGTCTGGTCGCCCGCGATCTCGGCGATTCTGCTTGTGCTCTGGTATGGAGGGCTGCCCGGTCTGCGCCGCTACCTGTCGCGTCTGCTACTGTGGCGGGCCCCTGTCGGGTGGTATCTGCTTTTGATCCTCGGCATTCCGGCGGTCTATTATTTCGCTGCAATTGTCACGGGGACCCTGACCCGAGAGGCCTTTGCCCAACCGCCGCTACGGGAACTCCTGCCGCTGGTCGCTTTCATGCTGATCCTCGGCCCGATGGAGGAACTTGGCTGGCGCGGCTACGCCACACCGGTCTTGCAGCGCGCCATGGCCCCCATCTGGGCCGGGCTTCTGGTGGGCATTGTCTGGGCGCTCTGGCATGTTCCGGCCTTTTATCTTGGCGGCACTCCGCAGAGCAACTGGGAGGTCGTGCCCTTCCTGCTGGGGGCAACTGCAGTCAGCGTCATCGTCACTGCCTTCTTCAACGCGGCGCGGGGCAGCATCCTGTTGGCGGCGCTGTTTCATTGGCAACTCAACATGCCGATGTGGCCGGATACCAAACCACTCGACATGTATCTGTTCATCCCGCTGGCCGTGATCGTCGTCTGGGTCAAGCGCGCCGAGATGTTCAGCAGAGCGGGCGCAGTGACCGAGGTCATGCCGACACGCTCCCATGCCCGATGAGGCGGCGCGGTGTCCCTTGTTGGAGTGCTGCGCCATCCTGCAGGCAGCGCAGTCAGTCCGGACATACAACATGCATCGCGGCTTGACTGCGCCCCTCCAGCACGCGCACCCTTTGTCGCATGTTCAATGATACGCGCCACCATCTCGACATGCGTCCGACGCGACGGCTCGCGATGACGGGTTCCTTGCGTCAGGCGATAGAATTTCTCAAGCTCGACAATCTGGCACTTGCGCGGCTATTGAAGGCCTTGTCAGATGCAAACCCGGCACTTCATCTGCGAGAGGTGCCGCCAATACCGGGCCGGGCCGAGGCATCTCGACCAGCGACATCAGCGTTTGCCGGAACCGCACATACGGAATTGCGCCTTGCTGCGCCTGATGCAAGCCTGCGAGAACATGTTGCCACTGAAATAGCCGTCGCATTCCGCGATCCCGAAGATCGGCACATTGCTGATGTGTTCGCCGAAGCACTGGAACCCACAGGCTGGCTGGGAGAGCCCCTTGCGACGCTTGCCCAGCGCGCAAAATGCAGCGCCGCACGGGCCGAGGAAATCCTGGTGCGATTGCAGCAGATCGAGCCTGCAGGCCTGTTTGCCCGCGATCTTGCCGAATGCCTGCGGCTACAGGCCGCTGAACACGGCCTGTTGAGTGCGGAAATGGCGGTTCTTCTGGACCATCTGGACCTCATAGCCCGTGCCAAGATTGATACGCTGGCGGAACTCTGCGGCACCGATACGGCCATGATCATGGAATTGATCACCCAGATTCGGAGCCTTGACCCAAAGCCCGGCCTTGTCTTCAGCCCTGCCGAACACCCCATCCGCCCGCCCGATGTGATTGTCCATGACAATGATACGGGCGGTTGGCGCATAGAGCTTAATGACGCAACCGCGCCGGAACTCACGCTGCGCGAGGAACCGGAGGGTGCGGCAACAGGCGAAGCCTATCAGGCGGCGCTGACAGAAGCGCGCTGGATTCTGCGCGCCGTATCGCGGCGCAATGCGACAGTGTTGCGGGTTGTCAGCGCGGTCATCGAGTCACAAACCGGGTTTCTGCGCCGCGGGGTTGCGGGGTTGCGCCCGTTGACCCGCCTGCAGGTTGCTGATGCCGCAAAACTGCATGAAACCACAGTGGGCCGTGTCGCCACAGCGATGCTGATCCAGACACCGCAGGGCACATTGCCCTTGCGAAGCTTATTTGGGCCAGCGCTCAGGCACGCAGCGTCAGAGACCGGAATTTCCACTGGACTGGTGCGGCAACGGTTGCGTGAACTTATCAGCTCAGAACCGCCAGCGGCCCCGCTCAATGACGCCGCGCTGGCCGAATTGCTGGCCGCAGAGGGTATTCAGGTTGCACGACGCACCATTGCCAAATACCGGGAACTCATGGGCGTGGGATCTTCACGCCAACGCCGAGCCCGCTACAGAATGGAGCGCATCACAGACCGCTGAGTCTTGCGTGAAAATTTCCTTCGTTGCGTGCAGCGCGCGCTTTTCTTGAAGGCACAGATACAATCTATTTTGAAACTTGCAATTTATTCAAATAAATTTATGGCGTTATCGAAATTCCGGGTCAGTGAAGCTTTTGGCACGGATGCTGCATTAAACTGTTGTGGGCACTATGTGTGCCTGCCGAAAAAATCCTTCGGCCATTCCGGTCGCTGGAAGAAACAGGGAGACTCGGACCATGAGAATTTTCCACCGAACTCTTGTCGCTTCGGCCGTGGCGCTCTGCGCAGCCCCGGCTGTTCAGGCGCAGGAACTGATTGTTGGCTTTACACGTGATGCCGATACGCTGGACCCTGCCAACCACCGCAATCGTGCAACCGAAACCATCATCCGCAATATCTATGACGGTATCCTCACGCGGTCTTCGGACATGCAGATCCACCCTGAAATCGCGGAAAGCTATACGCAGGTTTCGCCAACCGTGTATGACTTCGCGATCCGCAGTGGAATTACCTTTCATGATGGCAGCACCCTGACTGTAGATGACGTGAAATTCACGCTTGACCGTGTTGTCCTCGAAGGTGGCATGGGCGACGGCCAGTCAAGCCCACGCGCTAGTCTCATGGGACCGGTCGAGTCGGTTGAGATCATTGATGACGCCATCATCCGGATCACGCTCAGCGAACCCTGGCCGCTTCTGCCCGCCATGCTGCCGCATCAGCAGATTGTCTCGCGGGCGCATGTCGAGGCCGTTGGCTCAGATGGCATGGCAACGCAGGCCATGGGTGCCGGTCCGTTTCGTCTGGCTGAATGGCGGCGCGGGGATTCGGTCATTCTGGAAAGGTTTAACGAATATTACGGCGGCGCCACGGGCATCCCCGAAGCCGGGCCCGCTTGTGTGGAGCGCGTGATCTTCCAGGCGATCCCGGAATCTGCATCGCGGGTTGCAGCGCTTTTGTCGGGCAATGTCCATATCATCGCAGAATTGCCACCGCATTCGATGAATCAGGTCAATAACAGCCCGAATGCGCAGGTCATGACCGTGAATGGCACGCGCAGCTTCTTTCTGGCCATGAACAATCAGGGCGAGATATTCGACGACGTGCGGGTGCGTCAGGCCGTGGCGCATGCGATAGACCGTGATCTGATCATTGACCGTATTCTTGGCGGCACAGCCACCAAGATTGACGGCATCCTCAGCCCAGACGCCTTTGGCAAGAACTTCGACTTGCCCAGCTATGACTATGACCCCGAGCGCTCCCGCGAGTTGCTGGCCGAAGCGGGCTATCCTGACGGTATTTCGATCACGCTCGATACCGAGGGTGCGATGCGCGACACCGCAGAAGCACTTGCCTCGTTGCTGACAAATGCCGGGATCAACACCCGCGTGCAGGTCGGTGAGGGCACGTTGCTGACGCAGAAATGGCGCACGCAGGGCAGCGAAAAGGAAGGCGATATGTATCTGAGCTCATGGGGAAACTCGACGCTCGACCCGTATGACATATTCGTGCCCACGCATCGCACCGATGATCGCGGCAACTCTGCCGGCTATGCCAACCCGGAACTGGACGCCCTGCTTGACGAAGCCGGGATGGAGCTTGACCGTGAGCGCCGTGGAGAGCTTTACCAACAAGCCGAGGCCCTTGCGAATGCGGAAGTGCCCTATGTATATCTCTGGGTGCCGCAGGATATCTATGGCGTCTCGACCCGTGTGAGCAACTGGTCACCCAGCCCCGACAGCCGGATCAACCTGCATCGGGCTTGCCTCGACTGACACGCTGCAAGCTGCGCAGGTCAGCAGGTCTGTCCTGCGCAGCTTCCTTTTGCACGACGCATCCTGTTATTGCTGAACGCAATGCCAATGCCCCAGACCCCCGCTGTTTTCCGCAGCGCACCTTTGCAACCAGGAGAACGGCGTGACCCTGACCAAGCTTCTTGAGCGATTGCTGCAACTTGTGCCTGTGCTGCTGGGCGTCAGCGTGATCGTCTTTGTGATGATGGCCCTGACACCGGGTGATCCGGTCCAGATCATGATCGGCGATCAGATTGTCACGCCTGAACAAGAGGCGCAGATGCGCCGGGATCTGGGTCTGGACAGGCCGGTGATCGAGCGATTTTTCGTTTTTCTTGGCAATGCCATTCAATTCGATTTCGGGCAAAGCTTTTATCACCGCCGCCCCGTTGGCGAAGTGATCCTGGAGCGACTGCCTGCAACGATCGAACTGACCCTTGTGGCCATGCTGATCGCGCTTGCCACTGCAATTCCGCTGGGTGTTCTGGCGGCGGTGCGCAAAAACTCGATCTTCGACCGCATCGCCACGGTGGGCGGCCTTCTGGGGGTGTCGTTGCCCGGCTTCTGGTTCGGTATCCTGCTGCTGGTGCTGTTTGCCGTTCAGCTTAATGTTCTGCCAGTTGCCGGACGGATCAATTACGGGATCAGTCAGGGCATCACCCCGTATACGCATTTTCTACTGATCGACACGTTGCTCAGCGGTCGCATTGATGCCTTTCGCAATGCGCTTGCCCATATCATCCTGCCTGCGGTCACGCTTGGCTTGCCGATGACAGCGATTCTGATGCGCGTCACACGCTCTGCCATGCTGGAGGTCCTGCGCGCCGATTACATCACCTTTGCACAGGCCAAGGGGCTGAGCCGTCACCGCATCCTGTGGCGGCACGCGCTCAAGAACGCGCTTATTCCCACGGTTTCCGTTGCAGCCATCCAGACCGGCAGCCTGCTGGGCGGCAACATGATCATCGAAACCGTGTTCGGCTGGCCCGGACTGGGGAGACTGGTCGTCGAGAGCATCTTTGTGCGCAACTACCCGTTGGTTCAGGCGGCGGTGCTGTTCTATGCGGTCATCTATGTGATGCTGAATTTCTTCGCTGATATCCTCTATACCATTCTCAACCCAAGGGTGAAGATGTGAGCGTCATCGAGACAAACGCGACGGTTGCCGCCGAATCCCTGTTTCGGCGCAACATAGCGGCCTTCATGGAAAACCGGCTTGCATTCGGATCGGCGATTGTGGTCGTGCTGTTCGTGTTCATGGCCATCTTCGCGCCCTGGATCGCCCC
>SKRW01000267.1 GCA_007118295.1 Paracoccaceae bacterium
CCCTTCGCATCCTTTGCTGGGACTCGCGGGTCAGCCCTGTGGCGGTCGGGTGAGCCGTTTTTACGCGATACACACGATCAGTAATGTCGCAACGCACCATTTGCCAGACCAGCTTGGCGTGTGCTGATGGCCAGAGCTCCGCAATATTGCCGATCAGGGCGCAGGTATTCGCCCGCGCAGTTGCGATTGGCCTGACTACTGTCGCGCCAGTTTGCCCTGGGCCATCCGGCACACAGGACATTCGCTGCCACTCTATCCTGATCGGCTGTGCTGAAACATCGCGCGATAGCCATGCGCCTGCCAGTTTGCACGCGCGCGCCACTGTTCCTCGGGCTGGCGGGTCGCAAGTTGGGTGGAAATCTCGACCTCGTCAAAGCCGGAGCGTCGCGCCATCGCATACTGATCCGCGATAACATGCCCCGCCGCCCGAAGCCGCCCTGCGAAACCTGCCCTGCGCAAGGCTGCGGCAAGGGTGAACCCGCGTCCATCTGCGAAACTGGCAAAGGTAATGCGGATGGCGTGCGCCGTGTGCGCGATTTCGGGCAAGCTGGTCATTGCCGTGTCCGCTGACAGGTCATGCCACGCGGTATCCGTGTCAGGGCCAAAGCCGTGATCGGTGACGATGACTGTCATGACGCCCTCCTGAAGACCTGTCCGTCCATGATGTGTATGCCGCATTCTGCCTTTTCCCTGCCGCGCCACCGGCCCGCACGCGGGTCCTCGCCTGCGGCAACCGGGCTGGTGCAGGGCGCACAGCCGATCGAGCGGTATCCGCGCGCGACCAGCGGGTGACGCGGCAGGTCGAACCTGTCGAGATAGTCGCTGATATCGGCAGCGGAGAACCCGGCCAGCGGATTGATCTTCAATCGGTCGGAGTCGGGATCGTGTTCGAAAACGTCCAGCCTGGTGCGTTGACCCGTCTGGAATCGCTTTCGCCCGTTGATCCAGCCGTCAAATCCGACCAGTGCGCGCGCAAGTGGCCGGGTCTTGCGCAGCGCGCAGCACGCATCCGGGTCGCTGCGATGAAGCTCCGAGGCAGGGTCCCGCGTCTGCATATCCGCTTGATCGGGCCGGACCCGGCGGATGTCGCCCAGCCCGAGATGCGTGCCCAGTTCCTGTTGATAGGCGAGTGTTTCGGGAAACAGCAGCAGCGTGTCCAAGAGCAATACGGGCACGTCGCGGTCGATCTGCGCAGCCATATGCAGCAGCACCGCCGAATCCGCCCCGAAGCTGGAGACAAGCGCGATACGCAGCCCGCTTTCGCCAAGCGCATATTGCAGCGCGCCCAAGGGATTGTCGCGATAGCGATGGTTCAGAACGTCAAGATCAGGGCTCATTGTCAGATCACGCGGCATCACGCGCCCCTTTTTCGTAAAGTGCCGCGCGGAAGGGTTCGAGCCCTGCGCGTTGCACAGCCTGTTCAAAGGTTTCGGCGGGACCCTCGCGCAGATCGAGATAGGCCAGAAGCAGCCGCTCGATGGCGGGCACGATCTGGTCATAGGCGAAGCCCGGTCCCATCCGCTCGCCTACGCGCGCATCCTCGGTCGCAGAGCCACCCAGCGTGATCTGGTAATTCTCGACTCCGGCACGGTCGAGGCCAAGGATACCGATATGTCCGACATGGTGGTGCCCGCAGGCATTGATGCAGCCAGAGATCTTGATCTGGACAGGTCCGATCTCGTGGTCGAGTTCAAAGGCCGCAACCAGTGTCGCAATCTGGGTGGCAACCGGAATCGACCGTGCCGTAGCAAGGGCGCAGTAGTCCATGCCGGGGCAGGCGATGATATCCGATGCCAGTCCGACATTGGCTGTCGACAGACCATGCGCGCGCAAGATGGCGTGGATCTCGGGCAGATCATCCAGCGCGACATGGGGCAGAACCAGATTCTGCATGTGGCTGACGCGAATCTCGCCCTGACCATAGCTCTGGGCCAGATCGGCCACCACCCGCATCTGTTCGGCGGTCGCGTCGCCGGGGGTGGCGCCGTGGGCCTTCAGGCTGATGGTGACAATGGCATGACCTGCCACGCGATGCGGGGTCAGGTTGGTATCGGCAAAAGCGCGGAAAACCGGGTCTCGGGTGCGCGTGGCCTCAAACAGGGTGCTATCGCGTGGCGACAGGGCAGGCGGTGTGAACATCTCGTCAAGGCGCGCAAGGGCGGCCTTGGTGGCGGTCGGGTCAAATAATGGCGCTATCTCGGCAAAGCGCGCCTCGACCAGATCACGGACCTGATCGATGCCGTTCTCATGGACCGTGATCTTGATCCGTGCCTTGTATTTGTTGTCGCGCCGACCCAGCAGGTTGTAGGTCGCGACCACGGCTTCCAGATAGGGCAGCAGGTCTGCCACGGGCAGAAAGTCACGGATGACCTTGCCAATCATGGGCGTGCGCCCCAACCCGCCGCCCACGATGACCTCGAAACCCGGCTCTGCGTCACGCAAGACCATGCGCAACCCGATGTCATGCGCGCGGGTCACGACACGGTCATTGGGGCTGCCCGTAACGGCGATCTTGAACTTGCGCGGCAGGAACTGGAATTCCGGGTGGTCCGTGGACCACTGGCGGATCAATTCGGCATAGGGTCGCGGGTCGGCGATTTCGTCACCAGCAGCCCCGGCGAAATGGTCTGACGTGACATTCCGGATCGTATTGCCACTGGTCTGGATGGCGTGCAGCCCCACTTCGGCCAGTGCATCCAGCATGTCGGGCACATCGGTCAGAATTGGCCAGTTGAACTGGATGTTCTGTCGCGTGGTGAAATGGCCGTAACCCTTGTCCCAGCGTTCCGAGATTTCGGCCAGCTTGCGCAACTGGGTTGCGTTCAGCGTGCCATAGGGGATGGCCACGCGCAGCATATAGGCATGCAATTGCAGATACAGGCCATTCATCAGGCGCAGTGGGCGGAACTCTTCCTCGGTCAGGCTGCCATCAATGCGGCGCGCGACCTGCGCGCGGAACTGGCGGTTGCGTTCCGCCAGAAAGGCGTTGTCGAAGTCAGTATAGCGATACATGCGAATCCGTCCCTGTTTCGGCCTGTTTGCCGTGGGGGTAGTTGGAGGGGCCGCGCGCGCGGAACCCTTCGCGGAAATGGGCGGGGGCCGGGCCGACCGATGTCAGGCGCGCATCGGCAACATAACAGCCGACCAGCTCTGCGTTGCGCGTGCTGGTTGCCGCAAGGGCGGCTTCGGCCCGGTCGCGGCTGGTGAACACCTCGGCCTCTTCCAGCTTCCGGGTCAGCGTGCCAGTCGGGGTCAACCAGACAACATCCCCTTTGATGAGTGCGTTGGCGGTAATCACAAAACCCTGTGTCATCAGGCATACTCCGCAATCAGGCCGGGCAGGGCGTTGCGTGCGGCGGCAGGGGCAAGCCCCATCAACAGGATCGCGGGACCATCAGGCGTTGCATCGGCCAGATCAGTTGCAAGGGAATCAAGCCGCGTTGCGATGATCCGCTGGTCCGGGCGGCTGGCATTCGAGACTATTGTGACGGGCATCGTGGCGTCCGCGCCATGCATCAGCAGCCGACCCTGCACAAAGCGCGCCGCGCGCTTGCCCATGTAGATCGCGGCCACACTGCCGGGACGGGACAGCGCCTGCCAATCCTGTTCTGCCAGGCCCGCGACATCCTGCGCTGTCAGCAGATGCAGGGCCTGGTTGCGCCCGCGCCGCGTCAGGCTGCTGCCGATCGCTGCCGCTGCCGCGCTTGCCGTCGTGATGCCGGGGGTGACGGCCCATGTGATTCCTGCTTCGGTCAGGGCGGCAGTTTCCTCGTCCAGCCGTCCGAAAATGCTGGGGTCCCCACCCTTCAGGCGGACCACATGCGCTCCTTCGCGGGCGTGGGAAATCATTAACGCGGTGATGTCCTCTTGCGGGGTTGAGGGGCCAAATCCCTGTTTGCCCACCGGAATGAACAGGGCTTCGCGGCGGGCCAGTTCCAGAATTTCAGGTGTCACCAAGCCGTCATGGATGACCACATCGGCCCGGTCCAGCAAACTGCGCGCGCGCAGCGTCATCATGTCCGGTGCGCCGGGGCCTGCACCAACCAGATCGACCCGTCCCGATTTCGGGGCACTGTTCAGATGGTCCTGCAGCAATGCGTGCAATGCGTGGTCCAGCAGTTCTGCGCCCGCTTCCTCAAGCACTTGCGGGCCAGAACTGAAATAATAATCTGCCCAGAAATCGCGCCGTGCGCGCCCCTGGGGCAAGGCTTCGGCCGCGTGGCGGAACAGTTTACCCGCCCGCGCGAGCGTGCCCAGCGTAACGGGAAGGCGCTCTTCCAGATCGGTCTTGATTGCGCGGGCAAGGACGGGCGCGGCCCCTTCGGTGCCGATGGCGATGGTCACAGGCGCGCGGTCCACAATCGCGGGGGTGATGAAATCGCTGCCTTCAAGATTGTCCACGATATTGACCAGAACACCCGCCGCCCGCGCAAGACGTGCCAGTCTTGCGTCCTCGTTCGCATCACCCGTGGCGGCATAGGCGAGGGCTGCGCCCTGCAGGTCCGTGGCCTCGGGCGCGCGGCGCAATAGCGTGGCACCTATTTCCGCAACCAGCGCCACCAGCGAAGGCTCGGGGCAGGGGGCAATTACCGTGATCCGCGCAGGTGTCTTGGCCAGCAGCCGCAGCTTGGCCAATGCCATCTCGCCGTTTCCGGCGAGCAGGACTGGGCGGTCGGACAGGTTCAGGTAGATCGGGAAATGCTGCATGGGTCACCTCTTTCGAGGCAACATAGAATATTGTCCTGAAAAATAGAATATGGTGGAAAATAAAAGGCCATTCACGCAGAAACTTCACCAAGAAATGAAAATATTTCCCGTTCGGCGGCTGGGTGAAGGCTGTGGTTCTGCCACAGGCATACAGGCGCGGAACCAAGCGTATTGTCCACCTATCCCGCTGCGTTGTCCGGTGTCACTGAACCTGCGCGCAGATATGCCGCGCGATGGGCAAGGCGCTGGTTGCGGCGGGCGAAGGGGCGTTAAGAACGGCAGTCAGGCCGGGTGCGTCGAGAATCAGGAAATCGTCCACCAGTGTCCCGTCCCGGCGCACCAGTTGCGCCCGATTGCCTGCATGATACCCCGCCAGATCCGACAGGGTCAGTGCGGGGCAATATTTCTGCACCAGCCTGAGGTAGCGCCTGCGCGAGATCGCAGAGGCGATCTCCAGAGCGACAGCGCGGGGGTGGCGCGTCAGTGTCCGCCACAGGCCCGCGTATCCAAGTGCGTCAGCCGCATCGCGCAGATTGACCGACAGCTTGCCATATCCTTCACGCGCCAGCGAGAGCACGGCATTCGGGCCAACGGTGAGGGTGCCGTCGATCATGGGTGTCAGGTGGACACCCAGAAACGGCAGACTGGGATCTGGCACCGGGTAAATCAGATGGTGAACGATGTCGGCGCGATGCGCGGGCAGCGTAAAATATTCGCCCCGAAAGGGCAGGATGCGCATATCGGTCTGCAAACCGGCCATGCGCGCCAGACGGTCCGACTGCAACCCGCCGCACAACACCACCCGCGCAGCATGGATCGGGCCATTCGAGGTTGTCAGCGTCCACGCATCGCCGCGCGCAGAGAGGCCGGTCAACGGCGTGTTGAACATCAAGGTTCCACCGGCTGTCTCGACCTCGGCCAGCAGGGCACGGGTCATGGCAACGTAATCGACAATGCCAGTGGAGGGGATGCGCAACGCCCCAAGGCCAGCAATATGAGGTTCAATCGCGAGCAGGGCGGCTTTGTCCAGCCGCTCCGAGGCCACATCATTGCGCGCCGCGCGCTCTTCGAGCGCGTCCAGCCGGGCCAGTTCGGCGGTGTCCGTGGCGACAAGCAGTTTGCCGCGTTGTTCAACCTGGATGCCATGAGCGGCGCAATAGGCGTAGGTCTGTTCCAGACCTTCGCGGCAGAGTCGCGCTTTCAGGCTGTCCGGAGTGTAATAGACCCCGGAATGGATGATTCCGCTGTTGCGCCCGGTCTGATGGCGCGCGGGCGCAGTGCTCTTTTCGATCACCAGAACAC
>SKRW01000183.1 GCA_007118295.1 Paracoccaceae bacterium
GCCCCCCCGCCTGCGTTTCAGACCCTGCGATCTGCCTGACCAGAACCCTAGACCGCCTGCATGAACACGCGCTTATTACAGCGTTCGCAGCTTGGGCCGCGCCCAGACGGCACCCGGTCCAAGGATCAGATCCTGCACCGCCCAGACCAGTGCATCCACCCGGTCGGGGCTGCCGCTGCCGCGATAGCCCTGCGCGGTCATCTGCATCATCTGGTCCTCCAGCGCGCCAAGCTGTGCCGCATGCAAGACCCGCCCCTGTTCATACAAGGCGGCCACAGGCTCGGCCCGTGCAGCCTTGCCCCGCGTGGCATGAACGGCGCGGAACGGCACCAGCGGGTCGATCTGGCGCAACACCGCCGCCACCAGATCGCCCCCCTGATTGACCTCGGCCACCACCCGGTCAGCCCCGAACCGGTCACGCGCGGCCAGCACGGCCTCGGCCCAGGCGGTGGGCGACGACGCGCGCAAGGACGCGTCCTCCAGCACATAGGCGCGCCACTCCGACGGTGGCCCTTCGGTGACAGCCCCGACCACGACGATCCCGCACAGATCCGACGCCGTACCCGCACTGACCGCCGGGTCCACTGCCACCACCACCCGCGTCAGTTCCGGCAGCGTGTCCACCCGCGCGCGTTCCAGCAGCGCCAGCGGCCAGAGCGTGCCCTCGGCATCCTCCAGCAATGTGCCATCCAGTTCCTGCCGTTCAAGATGAGTGCCCTTGTAGCGCGCGCGGATCTCTTCCAGAAATGACGGTGCCAGCCAGGCACGGTTGGCCTCGGTCGCGGCATGGGTCATCACACTTGAGGGCGCGCGCAGAATGGCCTTGAGCGTGGCCTGCCCGCGCGGCGTGGTGGTCACCAACTGGCGCGGATGATCGCCCAGCCGCAACGCGAATTGCAGCATGTCCCAGGTCTCTTCGGCCTTGTGCCACTTCGCCAACTCGTCGCACCAGGCCGCGTCAAATTGCGGACCGCGCAGCGCCTCTGGGTCCGAGGCCGAAAAGCACTGCGCCACGGCCCCGTTCGGCCAGACGAGCCTGCGGCGCGTGGCCTCCCAGAGCGGCAGGCGGTCGGGGGGCGAACAGGCGAGAATGCCACTGTCACCAAAGACCATGACATCGCGCGCCTGATCATAGGTCTCGGCGACCAGCGCCACGCGGCGCGCCTGCCCGATCTCCAGCGGGCGCGCGCCCTCGACCTGCGCGCGCACCCATTCCGCGCCGGCGCGGGTCTTGCCTGCGCCGCGTCCGCCCAGACAGACCCATGTGCGCCAGTCGCCCTCGGGGGGCAACTGGTGCAGCTGAGCCCAGAACTCGAACAGCCAGGGCAGCGCCGCAATGGCTCCCTCACTCAGCCCGTCCAGAAATTCCGTCACTGTCTCGGGTGGCGCGGAGGCGAGCCAGGCGGCTGCGCACTTCATCCCTTGCGGCATCAAGGTCAAGGCAGGCGGTCGCGCCCGCGTCGTGGCCCTTGAGCTTCTGAAGATTGGCACGTTCATGATAAGCGATCTCCAAGGCTTTGCGCAGGCTGCGAAATTCATCGGCCAGTTCCTTGCCTGCGGCGGGTGAAATATCGTCATACCCCGCAAGCAGGCGCGTCAGCCGCGCGATGCTGAGGTTGAGTAACTGCTCGGAATAGGACACCATGTTTTCCGGTGTCGGCCCCTTCAGGGGCGGGTCGTCATTGGTCATGCTGTGATTTGCCTGTCCTCATGCCACCCCGCACGAACACCCCCCGTGCCAATGCGCGGGGTAGTGTCAGTCAGACGGTAGGCATCAGCCTAGCCGGTAAAGCTGAAGCCCCCCCCATCAGACCGGGCGCAACCGGTCCGGATGCAGGTCATCTCCTCGGGCCAGTGCCGGGATGCAAGAAGGCCGCATCATCCCGCGCTGGTCTGTCCTGTCCGGCGGATCGACCTCAATGGCGTTTGGTCCAAAGGGTGCAAATAGCCCGTTGCGGTCATCGCCCGCGCGGAATCAAGGCCGAAGGCCGCCGCGCATCGCCGGGCCGCCCCCCGGCACGGCGATTTGGCTACCACCTGCGCGATGCTCTGAACTTTTGCGGATTTGGCCAGCATAAACTGCGCTGATCAAAATGCAGATCGCCATACCGCGGCCCGACGCTGCGCGGCTTCACACCCAGTTCAGCTATGTCCGAAAGGTCCGCCCTTCCGACACTCTCGACACCACCGCAGACGCGTCACGCTGCACCCTTGCCCCACACCCCTGCAAAGCAGTAACACTCTGGTCAAACAGGACGCCACGCGCGCCAGAGCACTTGCAGCTTGCCGCCTTCAGACAGCCGCAACATGGGCGTCGCGGTCCTGCATGAAATCGAGGATCGACAGGCCCAGCCCATAGGCGACCACCTCGTCGTACTGCTCCATCAGAACCGTATTGCGGCTGTCCAGCCCGGATATGACCGCCAGCCCCGTCGGCGCGGACTCGCTCAGGCGGACCGTCAGGTCGGGGCGGAAATGGCGCAGCACCATCGGCACGCGCCAGACATCCCCTGTCCATGCGCGCGAAAAGCGGTGGCGCGCCGCTTCGGCCCCGCGCCGCGGCAGCACGTCATGGACCAGCACCTCGCAACCCGGAGCGGCAAGCGCCTCACAGCCGATGACATCGCGCAGCGCATATTCAAACACATGCAGCCCGTCGATAAAGGCCAAATCCAGCGTGAAATCGGGACCATCGCCGCTGAAGGTTTCCAGAAAGAAATCATCTGAGGGCTTGGCCACCAGCCGAAAGGGCGGTTTGTCAAAAATGCCGGGCGGCACCTTGGGCGCGGGGTCCACACCGATGGCCAGTGCCAGATCCCGCCCCAGCATCAGGCTTTCACCCGTGTTCACGCCCGTTTCCAGATAGGTCCGCACGCGCTCCGACAAGAGGCGGCTTGTCAACTCTTCCTTGTAGCTTGGCATGGGCCGCAAGGGGCGGTGCGCGTCACCATAGAGGTCGTGCAGCGCAGCAAAGAGCGCGGCCTCGTTCGCGACATAGTTGGAATTTCCGCTCCAGGGGGCGGCGGAACTGTTGCCATAGGTCGAAAAAAACTCTGCCGCGTGCATTCCCTGCCCCATGTTCCTGTTGCAAACGATCGCGCCTGTGCGCCGCGCAGGCTAGTCTCAGCAGTCCCTCAGACACAAGGGCGATCCGCGCGGAGGCGTAAATTCAAATCCTGTGGTCACTTGCATAGTGAAGCTCTCGCCCCGCACAACGCGTTGTCACAATGGCCAAAAGATGGGAATGAAAAACGCCGCTGTCGGGGCCATGACAAAATGCATCGGCAGGCCCACGCGCAGGAAGTCGGTGAATTTGTAGCCCCCCGGCCCATAGACCAGCGTGTTGGTCTGGTATCCGATGGGCGTGGCAAAGGCCGCCGACGCGCCCAGCATCACCGTCACCACCAGCGGGCGCGGGTCAATCCCGAGTGCCAGCCCCAACGAGATGACAATCGGCGTCAGCACAACGGCGACCGCGTTATTGGTGACCAACTCGGTCAGGGTCAGAGTCAGGACGTAGATGGACAGGATCAGCAGGAACGGCGACAGCGTCACCAGCATGGGCGAGGCGGCACTGACGATCAACTGCACTGCCCCCGACGCTTCGAGCGCAGCACCCACGCTGAGCATTGCAAAGATCAGGGCCAGCAACCGTCCGTCGATGAAACTGAAGGCCTCGTCCGCGTCGATGCAGCGGGTCAGCAACACGACTGCCACACCCAGAAAGGCCAGTGGCGCAATCGGCGCAAGGCCAAGACCCGACAGCGCAACAATCGCGGCCAGCACGACAATGACAATCGGCGCATGTTTGCGCCGATAGGCGCGCTCGGTCGGTTTGGTGATATCGGCAAGGTTCATGTCCTGCGCCAGCCGCCCGATATCTTCGGGCGCGCCTTCCAGCAGCAGGGTATCGCCCACCCGCACCACCAGATTTTCGATATTCGTTCCGATATTCTGATTGCGGCGATGCACCGCCAGCGGGTAGACCCCGTAGCGCCTGCGCAGCCGCATCCCCCCCAGCCGCCGCCCCACCATGTAGGAATCCGGCGAGATCAGCACTTCCACTGTGGTTGTCTCGACCGATGACAACCGGTCCACATCGCGCTGCGGACCGATCAGATCGGGATCTTCGGCCTCGGAACTGTTGACCTGCGTGACATCCGGGTTCTTCTTCAGGCCCAGCACTTCGGAAATCTGGGTGCGCAGGACCACGCGGTCCCCGGCGCACATCTCGATCTCTTTCATGTTGCCCCAGCGCAGCGAGGCATCGCCGCGCAGCACATCGATCACCCGCGCGCCCTCGCGCTTGAAAATGTCAACCTCGGCCAGTTTCAACCCGATCAGGCGCGATCCTTCGGGGATGGCCACTTCGGTGAAGAACTTGGTCCGGGACCGGTCGGACAGCAGATCGCTCATGGATTTGCGGTCCGGTAGCAGATGGCGCCCGATCAGTGCCAGATACGTCACGCCCGCAACGGCCATGATGATCCCCACCTTGCTGATCTCGAACACGGTAAAGGGCGCCAGCCCGTTGGCGCGCGCCACGCCGTCGACCAGCAGATTGGTCGAGGTGCCCAGAAGTGTCAGCGTCCCCCCCATGATGGACAGATAGGATAGCGGGATCAACACCTTGGAGGCCGAAGTTCCCAGCGTCTTCGCCAACTGGATGAACACCGGGATCATGACCACGACAATCGGGGTGTTGTTTACAAATGCCGACATACCCAAGACTGTCAGCGTCAGTGTGATCAAGGTCAGGATCGGGTGTTTCTCGACATTGCGGACCGCCGCCTGCGTGATCCAGTCCAGCGTGCCGGTGCGCACCAACGCCCCCACGATGATGAACAGCGCCGCAATCGTCCAGGGGGCCGGGTTGGAAAAGGCGGCAAGGGCTGCATCCTTGGGCAGGACACCCAGCACCAGCATCAGAACCGCGCCGCCAATGGCGGTCACCTCGACAGGGTAAAGCTCGCGCATGAAGGACACGAACATCGCCACGACGATGCCAAGCGCAAGAACCGCCTGTGTTGTTTCGCCCAACTCGATCCCGAACATGCCTGCTCCCTCAAGCCACGCATCTGATGCGACTGTTGCGCCGAACATTCTCCAGATGCAAGATGTGCTCTGCGTTACGACTGCCCGGACAAGGGCAGTCTGGGGCGGGGTTGCACAAGAAACAGGCCCGCGAACAGGACGCCCATCGCCAGCCACACCCAGCCAGACGGGCGCTCGCCCAGAAACAGGATCGACCAGAGCATCGCCCAGCCGGTCACAAGATAGGCCACCTGCGTTGCAAACACACTGCCCGCCGCGCGCAACAGCGCCACATAGCCCGCATAGGCCAACGCCGCAGCGCTGCCCGACAGCGCAACGGCCATCACCGCAGGCTCGAACCGCGCAGGCCAGACGGGCGCACCGGCGGCCCATGTCAGCGGAACCATGACCAGCACGGCCACAACCGACCCGCCCAGCAGCGCCTGCAACGCCCCGGCCTGCGCGCGCGATATATGCGCGACAAAGGCACTTTCCAGCGCATAGCACAAAGGTGCCAGCGCCGAGATGAACACAAAGACGACCGGGACCGCCTCGGGCAGGCTGCCCTGCGGCACGATCAGCAGCCCAACCGCCAGCCCGCCCAGCACGATCCCCAGCGCGCGCAGCGGCTCGAACCCTTCAATCCGCATCCCCAGCGCCAGCGCCAGCGCAAAGATCGGCACCAGCGAGGTCAGCAGCGCATGGGCAAAGGCCGGAATATGCCCCAGCGCCCAATAGCCCGCAATATGCGGCAACACGATCCCCAGCATGCCGACCACACCGTAGAGCGTCATTGAGGCCCGGTCGCAGGGCAAGGCCAGCCGCCCCCGGACCACTTGCACCACTGCAAGGATCACCAACCCCACGGCAGCCTGCCACAGCACAATGCTGAACGGCACCAACCCTTCCAGTCGCGCAAACCGCACCAGCGGTGCCCC
>SKRW01000195.1 GCA_007118295.1 Paracoccaceae bacterium
GCGCCGGGGCCGCGCAGGATGACCTGTTCAACGGCGTCGCCCTCGATCACGACCATGTTCGTGCCGCCCTTGAGTTGCCCCAGCGGGCTGTCGGCAGGCACAAGGCAGGGTGTCATCGACTGTTCCAGTCCGCGCCCGGTCATCTGCGCGACACCCAGCAACTTGATGCGCAACCCCAGATCTGCCGCCGCGCGGATATCCTCGATCGAGATACGTTCAATCCCGCCCAGCGTGATCGCGCCAAAGTCAGGGCGCACGCCAAAGGCGATGGCGCTCAGCAGGGTCAGCTTGTGCGCCGCGTCTATGCCGCCGACATCCAGTGTCGGATCCGCTTCGAGATACCCAAGCTGGTTGGCCTCTTCGAACACAGTCTCGTAGGGCAGGCCCGCATCTTCCATCCGGGTCAGGATGTAATTGCAGGTGCCGTTCATGACGCCCTTGATCCGGGTGATGCGATTGCCTGCCAGCCCTTCGCACAGCGCCTTGACCACGGGGATGCCGCCGGCCACGGCCGCCTCGAATCGCAAGGCGACGCCTGCGGCCTCGGCGGCTTCGGCGAGGGCCTGCCCATGGATGGCCAGCAGCGCCTTGTTGGCGGTCACGACATCCTTGCCACCTGCAATCGCAGCTTCGGTCAGGGCCTTGGCCGGGCCGTTCTCGCCGCCCATCAACTCGACCACCAGATCGACATCGCCGCGCCGCGCCAGTTCGACGGGGTCATCCTCCCAGTCATAGGGCGATATATCGACGCCCCGGTTGCGGGTGCGCGAGCGTGCCGAAACGGCCACAATCTCTATCGCGCGGCCTGCACGGCGTTCGATCAGCGCGCCATTGGTCTGCACGATGCGCACCAGACCAGTGCCAACTGTGCCAAGCCCGGCAATTCCAAGGCGCAGGGGTGTGCTCATGACTGGGGCTCCGCGACAGTTCAAATCGCGGTTCTGTTAGCTGCTTGGGGCGCAGTGTGCAACGTGCGTTTCAACCCGCACCAAGTTTCGCCGCATCGCGTGCCAGTGCCTCGCGCGTTGCATTGCGCCGATACCACAGCGTGATCGCAGTCGAACTCAGCACGATGAACAGCGAATACAGAACCGGGATCAGCAAGACCTCTTGCTGCATCACACCCGTAAAGGTCAGCGTAATGACAAGTACCGCCAGCGGCCCGTTCTGGATGCCGGTCTCCAGACTGATTGTGCGAGAGCGGTTCGTGTCCTGCCCCAGACCCCGCGCCACCCAATAGCCAAACAGCATCCCGATCAGGCCAATGCCAATGGTGGCCGCATAGATCGTCGGCCCTGTATCCAGCAGCAACTGGTAATTCCGGGGCACCCAGCTTGCGATCAGGAACAGGATCACCACAATCCCCATGAAAGAGCCGATCAACTCGATGGTCGCGCCGACATTGGGGTTCAGTTTGCGCAGGACCATCCCCAGCAGCGTCGGCACCAGCAGCACAACCAGAATCTGCGCCACATTGCCGGGTGGGATGGCATAGTCGCCACTGACCCCGGCCATCCCGCCATAGAAGCTCAGCAGCACAGGCACCATCACGACGGCAACAAGGGTCGAGACTGTGGTCATCATGATCGACAGCGCCAGAACACCCTTGCTGAAATAGGCAAATATGTTCGAGGTTGTCCCCCCCGGCATGCAGGCGATCAGCAACAGCCCGACGACCAGCGCGGGCGGCAGGCCCAGCCCGATGGCCAGAAGAAACCCCAGAAAGGGCATGACTGCAAACTGACTGAGCAGCCCGACCATGATCCCCTTGGGTTTGCGAAAGGCGATCCGGAAATCGCGGGGGGTCATGCTGGCCCCCATTCCCAGCATGATAACCATCATCATGATGCCCAGAAGCGTGGTTTCGAGTTCGGTCAGCATGGCATCACGCCCCTTTCGCAAATTCAGCGCGCGCCTCGGCCTTCAGATCCTTGCGCAGGATCTTTCCGATGGGCGATTTCGGCAAGTCATCGCGCAGCAGGACCGATTTGGGCACCTTGTAGGCAGCCAGATGCTTGCGGCAATGCGCGATGACATCTTCCTTGGTCACCTGCTCGGGCACATCGGGGTTCTGCACCACATAGGCGCGCACGGCCTCGCCCGTGCCCTTGTCCGGAATACCGATCACAGCGGCCTCCAGCACAGAGTCGAGCTTAGACAGGCAATCCTCGACCTCGTTCGGATAGACATTGAAGCCAGAGACAAGGACCATGTCCTTTTTGCGGTCCACGATGGTCAGGAACCCGTCATCATCCATGATGGCGACATCACCGGTAAAGACCCAGCCGTTCTGCAATGTCTTTTCAGTCTCATCCGGGCGGTTCCAGTAGCCGCGCATGACTTGCGGCCCCTTGACGATCAACTCGCCCGGTTTGCCGCGCTCGACAGGTTCGGCCTGATCATCGACCAACGCCACATCTGTGCCCGGCACCGGCACCCCGATAGAGCCGATGCGCACATCCTGATCCAGCGGGTTGAAGCTGACCAGCGGCGCGGTTTCGGTCAGCCCGTAGCCTTCGGCGACACGGGTGCCTGTGATCTTCTGCCAGCGCTCGGCAACAGCGTGGTGCAGTGCGGTGCCCCCCGCAATCGCTGCTTTCAGCGTCTTGGGCGGGTAGGCGGCGAACCACTCTTCGTTCATCAAACCGTTGAACAACGTGTTCACCCCGGTCACCCATGTCACTGGATAATTTTCCAGCGCGCGCTGGATGTTCTGCACCGGGCGCGGCGAGGGAACGAGGATATTGCGCGCACCCAGCGCGAAAAAGGTCATCAGGTTCGCGGTAAAGGCAAAGATATGATAGAGCGGCAGTGCCGTCAGGACGCAATCCTGCCCGCTCATATGCCGCCCGCCCATGGCCTTGACCTGTTCCAGATTGGCCAGAATATTGCCATGGGTGAGCATCGCCCCCTTGGCCACACCTGTCGTGCCGCCGGTATATTGCAGCAGTGCCAGATCATCCGGGCCGATCTGGTCCCAGTCGGTGACGCGTGGCAGGCCGCGCCCGATCTTCAGCGCGTCGCGGATGCGCAACACGGGCACCTCTAGCGGCGGCACGGGTGGCAGGGTCCGCGACCAGACCTTTTGCACGCCGCGCACGATGGTTTCAGGGATGCGGGGAAAAAACTCGGGCACACCGGCCAGAACGACATGCCGGATTCCCGTTTGCGGAATCACTTCGGCCAACTTGTCGGTGAACATGTCGCAGATCACCAGCACTTCGGTGCCCGAGTCGTTGAACTGATGGATCATCTCGGACGGGGTATACAGCGGGTTTGTGTTGACCAGAACACCGCCTGCCTTGAACACACCAAAGGCCGCGACCGGATATCCCAATCCGTTGGGCATCTGGACCGCGACACGCGCACCCGGTTGCAACCCGCAATGGTGGCGCAGAAAGGATGCAAAGGCATCCGACATGCTGCTGACCTGCGAAAACCGCAAGGTCCCGTTCATGCCGTTTGGCACGACACAGGTAAAGGCCGGGCGCTTGCCAAACGCCTCGCAGGTCTGCGCAACCAGATCGGCCAGCGAACGATGCGTGGGAGCGGGCAAGCCCGGTGCGATGTCTTGTCCATAAGCGGCCAGCCAGGGCCGGGGCGTGATCGTGTTCACGAGATGTAACCTCCCTTCCCGGCAACTGTGCCGGGCCTCCTGCTGTACCAAAGCGTAGCGCGCCGCTTCGCACAAGTCCTGACGTGACGGGCACCCCCTTGAAAACCTTGCGTCACGAAGCATCTGACAGGGTTGCATCCTGTTTCTGACGACCCCTGTCAGCACGGTATCGCTCCATGCAACCTGCGGGTCTGTCTTGCGTTTGTTACGCGAAATCCCTATGCGGGCCGCTCACGGAACGCGCCCTGAAACAGGAGTCCCCGATGTCCGACCAGATCTTTCAGTCCTATGGAATCGACCGCTGGTCCAAGGGGATGTTCGGCAGGCTTGAAAATGGCGATCTGGGTCTGGTCAATCCGGCACGCCCCGACGCGCCCCCGGCCAGCCTGCCTGCGCTGCTGCATGACCTTGACGCGCGCGGTATTCAGACCCCGGTTCTGGTGCGTGTGGGTGCGTTTCTGCGTCGCCAGCTTGAAGCGCTCAACAATGCCTTTGCCAGTGCGATCGAGGCGAATGATTACCATGCACCGTATCGCGGGGTCTTTCCGATCAAGGTAAACCAGCAGGCAGAGGTTATCGACCGCATTGTCGAATATGGCCGTCCGTTCAGCTTTGGGCTGGAAGCGGGGTCCAAACCAGAGCTGATTCTCGCGCTGTCGCGGGACCTGCCGAAAGATGCGCTGCTGATCTGCAACGGGATCAAGGATGCGGAATTCATCCGCCTTGGCATTCTGGCGCGCAAGGCGGGTATCAATTGTGTTCTTGTCATAGAAAGCCCCGGCGAGGCCGACACCGTGATCGCCGAAGCCAAGCGTCTGGGCGAAATGCCCGCGCTGGGCGTGCGCATCAAGCTGACGCGGCGTGTGACCGGCAACTGGGCCGACAGTTCGGGCGACCGCTCGACCTTTGGGCTGACCACCAAGGAAGTGGTCGATCTGGTCGACAAGCTGCGTGCTGCCGACATGCTGGATTGTCTGGTCTTGCAGCATGCGCATCTGGGCAGTCAGGTTCCGCAGATGATGGATATCCGTCAGGCCGTGGACGAAGCCTGCCGCTTTTACACCGAACTACGCCGCCTTGGCGTGCCGCTGACCTATCTCGATCTGGGCGGCGGTCTGGGTGTGGATTACACGGGCGAGGCGCGCGCGTCCGACAATTCCATGAACTACACAATGGACGAATACTGCGCCAATATCGTGGAAACCGTGAAATACCAGATGGACGAGGCCGAAGTGCCCCATCCGACGCTGATCACCGAATCGGGCCGGGCGATTGTGGCCTACTCCTCGATGCTTCTGTCGGACATTCTGGAAGCCAGCTATTTCGACCGCTCCGCGCCAACCACCCCGGAAGATGACGATCACCACATGCTGTCGGACATGGCGGCCATTGTCGATTACATCACACCACGACGCCTGCAGGAATGTCTGAACGACGCCGAGTATTACCGCGAGGAATTGCGCGCCCTGTTCCGTCGCGGCGTGATCGGGATCGAGGAAGTGGCGCGCGCCGAGCAGATCTTTCTCTATGTCGTGGGCCGTATCAAGGATCTGGTCGCCCAGACCCCGGATGTGCCGCAGGAAGTGCTGGCCGAACTGTCCGCCCATCGTGACATTTATCGCGCGAATTTCTCGCTGTTCCAGTCGCTGCCCGATGTCTGGGCGATTGACCAGCTAGTCCCTATCGCCCCCCTGCAACGCCTGAATGAAACCCCTACCCGCCGCGCTGTGCTGTCCGACATCACCTGTGACAGTGACGGCAAGATTGACCAGTTTGTTCTGGGCGATGGTATCGGGAACGCTTTGCCGGTACATGAGTTGAGAGCGAATGAGCGCTATTTCATCGGGATATTCCTTATTGGCGCGTATCAGGAAACCTTGGGCGATCTGCACAACCTGTTCGGAGATACCAATATCGTGACGGTCGATTTCAACGAGGATGGCGTGCTGGAAATCCAGCACGAGGTCGAGGGCGACACAGTTTCCGAAGTCATGGCCTATGTCGAATATGAGCCCAAGCAATGCCTTGATGCCTTCAAGCGCATCGTGGAACGCGGTGTTCAGCAAGGCACGCTCAACCCGTCACAGCGGCGGATGCTGATGGAAACCTACCGCCACGCACTTGGCGGTTACACCTATTACGAACATGAGGAGCATACCAATGGCTGACAACAAGGATGTTCTGGTGATCGGCGCGGGCGGCGTGGCTTCGGTCACGCTGCACAAGATGGCGATGAACCCGGACCTGTTTCCGGGGCGCATCGCGGTGGCCAGCCGCACGCTGTCGAAATGCGAGGCGATTGCCAAAGAGGTCAAGAGCCGCACCGGAA